>JARLHC010000035.1 GCA_031292455.1 Ignavibacteriaceae bacterium | reverse complement strand
TATGAAAATAAATTTAATCAATAAGCTTAGTTTTAAGCTCATTTTAACTGTTTCCTTTGTACTCATTTGTATACTTTCCGTATATACCTATCTTAATATCAAATACCTCGATAACTATTTAACCGGTATGAAATACGAAACCGCTAATAATATCAGCGACCTGATTAAAAAATCTACACGCTATTCTATGCTCCTTAATAGAAGAGAGGATGTCTACGAAATTATTAAAACTGTTGGTACCGAACCCGGCGTTAAAGGTATCAGAGTCTATAATAAGCTGGGCAGAATTATCGTTTCTACCGACTCCTCCGAAGTTAACAAAACTGTTGATGTTACCGCTGAAGCCTGTAACGTATGCCATAATGGTACAACTTCTCTCAAGTCCCTTAGCAATACTCAGAAGATTAGAACTTTTCGCGATCGCTCCAATCATCGTGTCCTTGGCCTGATAAATCCAATTCAGAATGATGTCGATTGCTATACCGCTGAATGTCATGCCCATTCTCCTAAAACGGAAATGCTCGGTGTCCTTGATGTAATGATCTCCCTTGAACAGCATGATACTATGATAGCCGATAATACTAAACGTACTCTCCTTAATTCACTTTTCTTATTAATAATTATTTCATCTGTCAGCGGCTTCTTTATTATCGTGCTTGTCAACCGGCCTATCAGAAAATTAAATAAGGGTATAGAAGAATTAGGCAAAGGAAATCTGAATTATAAAATAACCCTCCAGTCAAAAGATGAATTCGGCAAAATGGCCGACCGTTTCAACGAGATGTCTTCTAAACTCAGTTCCGCTTATCAGGAAATTAAGGACTGGTCTGAGAACCTGAACATTAAAGTGCAGGAAAAATCCGAAGAATTAAAGAATATTTATAATCAGGTAATTCAGATTGAAAAGCTCGCTTCCCTCGGTAAACTTTCTGCAACTGTTGCTCATGAACTTAATAACCCCCTCGAAGGTATATTAACTTACAGCAAACTGATTTCTAAAAAAATTAGGAAGAACGGAGACAATGAAGGTGACGCCCAAATCCTCTCCTTCCTCGACCTGATTACTGATGAGTCTGCCAGATGCGGTAAAATTGTTAAAGACCTCCTCCTTTTCTCGCATAGGGGCGAAGATGAAATGAATGATGAAAGTCTCATCACTATTATTGATAAGAGTGTTACTTTAATCCATCATCATCTTGAAATAAATAAAATTAACCTTGTTAAAGATTATCCTGAAAACGATATTATAGTTAATTGCGATTCACAAAAAATTCAGCAGGCACTAATGTCTCTCTTAATAAATGCTATTGAGGCAATGCCCAATGGCGGCAGCATTACTGTCTCCCTTAGCCAAAATGAGGAGCTCGCTGTTATTAAGATTATTGACGAGGGAACCGGAATTGCAGATAAGGATCTTCCTAATATATTTGAACCTTTCTATTCTACTAAAGAAGCTTCTAAAGGAACTGGGCTTGGCCTAGCAGTCGTATATGGTATTATAAATAATCATGGCGGTCAGGTTGTCGTTGAAAATACCTCCCCCCATGGCACTACTTTTAAGATCACTTTACCAATAAAGAAAAACCATGAATAATAAAAAAGAAAAAATCCTGGTCGTTGATGATGAAAAAATTGTAAGGGAATCTCTTTACCATTGGTTCATTGAAGAGGGCTATCAGGTCGAAACCGCTGAGGATGGTGAAACTGCTTTAAGAAAATTTGATAAGGGCAAATTTGATCTCCTCCTCGTCGATATGAAAATGCCCGGGATGAGCGGACTCGAACTCCTCTCCAAAGTTAAAGAAATTGATAAGGATACTATTGTTATCCTTATTACTGCTTTCGCTTCCGTCCCTACTGCAATTAAAGCACTTAAAGACGGTGCGTACGACTATGTTACTAAACCTGTCGACCCCGATGAATTAGAACATTTGGTTAAAAAAGCCCTCGAACAGAAATCATTGCGCGTGGAAAATGAAGCCCTTAAAGGGAGTATCGATGAAATTATCAAACCCGATAACCTCATCGGCGAAAGCTTACAGATGAAAAAAATATACGAGCTTATCCATACCGTTGCCCCCACCGATACCACCGTTATGATAAGAGGCGAAAGCGGCACCGGTAAAGAACTTGTTGCAAAAGCTATCCATATAAATAGTAAAAGAAAATATTTCCCCATTATTCCTGTTAACTGCGGCGCACTTGCAGAATCTATCCTGGAAAGCGAATTGTTCGGCCATGAAAAAGGTGCTTTCACCGGCGCTCAGTTCAAACGCAAAGGCAAATTTGAAATGGCAGACGGAGGGACCATCTTCCTTGATGAGATCGGTTCAGTTACTCCTAAAATGCAGGTTGAACTTTTACGCGTAATTGAGTCTAAACAGTTCAGCCGTGTAGGCGGGAACCAATTGATAAAAAGCGATTTCCGAGTTATCATTGCAACTAACGAATCTCTCGAAGATCTCGTTAAACAGGGAAAATTCAGGGAGGACCTCTACTACCGCCTGAATGTTTTTAGTATCTTCATTCCACCATTAAGAGAAAGAGCTGGCGATATCCCCGTGCTTGCTTTCTATTTCCTTAATAATTTCTGCACTGCAATGAATAAGAATATTAAGAATATCTCCCCCGAAGCAATGGAATTCCTTTGCAGATACGATTGGCCCGGCAATGTCCGCGAACTGGAAAACGCTATCGAACGTGCAGTCGTTGTGGGCAAAGGTGAAATGATAAAAGTAGACGACCTTCCCTTCCATGTCTCCTCATCGGCAGTAGCAAACAATGATGGAGATAAAAGTATGACCGCCATGGAAAAGAAACATATCTCACGCGTTCTGAATGAAAATAACTGGAATATTTCCAGGAGCGCCTTGGAACTTGAAATCGATCGCGTCACCCTTTATAATAAAATAAATAAATATGGTCTCCGGAATCCATACAAATGACCGTATCAATGTTGTCCCTGTTAAGTTCTCAAATAATTCTTTCCTTAAAAAAATTATAAATGAATTAAACAGACGCTTTCATTCTGATATTTCCCCCCTGGCAATGGATCTTGATATCGGAGAGACCTTTTCTGAAGAAAGAGCACAGTATTTCTCTACTCAGATTATCGCCTCTTTTTCCTCCCTTACTTCAGATGTATCCGGCAAGGTTCTCCTAATTACCGAAGTCGACCTCTTCGTTCCTGTTCTTACTTTTGTATTCGGAGAAGCCCAGCTTAACGGGAAACATTCTATCGTCTCGGTTTGCCGGCTGCATGAAGAATTCTACTCTGGCATCTCGGATGACGATCTCCTTTTCCAAAGAACTATGAAGGAAGTTTTACATGAACTCGGACATTGCTTCGGACTGATTCATTGCAAAGATTGGGATTGCGTTATGCATTCCTCCCAGGGAATCGAAGAGGTCGATATTAAAGGGAATTTTTATTGCAAAACATGCGCCCGCTCAGTCATTGGATTAAAATAAAATAATTGGTTTTTCTTCTCTGTTTCTTCTTATTTTTTATATAAATAATTATAATTCTGTATGATTCACAATCTTTTTGTTCAGCAGAGTGATCCTTTATCTCCGGATGCTATAGAATTAACTCAGCGCCTCTTCTTTGAGCTCGAAGCTGTTTATGGAAAGGGAACAATAGAAAACTTCCTGGATGAGAACGGCAGCTTTATCTATTTCCTTGTAATTAAATCTGATAATATAAATATCGCCTGCGGCGCAGTTAATCATATAGATTCTACTACTGCAGAAATTAAAAGAATGTATGTAAGGGAAGAATATCGCGGCAAGGGTTTATCCAATCTTCTAATGAATGCCCTTGAAGAATTCATAAATAATAAAGGATATAAAAAAATTATCCTGGAAACCGGCGGAAAACAGCCCGTTGCCCTTAATCTTTATAAGAAATATGGCTATTTCAAAATTCCATGCTATTCCCGACACGCCGGTGATCCTGAAAGCATCTGCTTTGCCAAGAATTTACCATGACCGGTCATTTCTGCTTCACTTCCTACTATGTCTTTATACCGTACCATAGTCAAAGAGCAACTTTAGAGCTACCTTAGAGCAACATTAGAGCAACGTAAGATGTGATAATTAATGTATTGGCATGTCAATCAGCCCTTGCAATCTCCCTAATTCTAACCTCTTCCGGTAATATTTACCGCTACTTCTATAAAAAAAGTACCCCTCTATTAATTAATGCTCCTAAAATCAGTTTTTGACCATCATTTTTTCAATCTTTTTTAGTGCAAAAATAAATCCCTCATTCCAATAATCTTCAGTACCGATTCCTCTT
>JARLHC010000157.1 GCA_031292455.1 Ignavibacteriaceae bacterium | reverse complement strand
GCCCTTGCAGAATTTACGGCCAAAGCTGCAGAAGACGCACTGGTCCTTATTCAGCATAGTTTTAATTATAAGATAAATAACAGGATAGTAATTATAATATATAATTCAACAAATGATTTCCAGGAAACTAATGTAACTGATGAATATTTGTCTGAGGGTATAGAAGGATTCACCGAAATGTTTAAAAACAGGATGGTGATTCAATTTATGGGCTCGTATAAAATGTTCCGTCATTTAATTCATCATGAACTGACACATGCTGTAATGAATGACATGCTTTATGGCGGTTCAGTTCAAAATATTATTAGCAATAATATTTCACTTAACCTGCCTCTATGGTTTAATGAGGGAATGGCAGAATATCAATCATTAGGCTGGGATATTGATGAAGACATGTTTATCCGTGATGCTGCAATTAATGATAATCTCCCGGATATTATGAATCTTGATGGTTATCTTGCTTACAGGGGTGGGCAGTCTGTCTTTTATTATATTGCTGAAAAATACGGAAAAGAAAAAATAGGAGAATTAGTAAATAAGATTAAAGCTACCGGAAGTCTTGAAGAAGGGTTAAAAGCTTCGATCGGAATAGACGTTAAAGAATTAAATGAAAGATGGAAAAAAGATATCCGCCAGAGATACTGGCCTGATATTGCAATTAGAAAGGATCCCGATGACTTTGCCAAACGTTTGACTAAAAAGGAAGGACTGGGTTTTTATAATACAAGTCCTGCTATATCTCCACAGGGAGATAAAATTGCCTTTATATCCAATAAAGATTATTACTTTGATGTCTATCTCATGAGCGCTATAGATGGCAAAATTATTAAAAAGTTGGTAGAAGGGAACAGAACAGCAGATTTTGAAGAGCTAAATATCATCACCCCCGGATTAACCTGGTCTCCTGATGGAAAAAAAATAGCCCTTTCTGCTAAAAGTGGTGGCTATGATGTGATCTATATTATTGATGTTGAATCCGAAGATAAAACAACCATTCCCTTAGAATTAGATGCAATAAAAAGTGTTACATGGTCACCAGACGGCAACAATTTAGCATTTGTTGGGCACAATGCTGTTCAATCAGATATTTACTTATGGAATTTAAAAACTAAAGTATTAACTAATCTTACTAATGATATATTTACCGATAATGATCCCTCTTGGTCACCTGATGGTAAATTACTTTATTTTTCATCTGATAGGACTAACTATATTGAATCAAATGCACTCCCCGATTCATTCAAAATTTATCGGTATAATTATTCCCAAAGCGATATCTACTCAATAAATGTCGAGACAAAAGAGATTAACCGCATTACCGATATGCCGAAGAGTGATGAAATTTCACCGGTAGTAGGACCTGATGGGAAAGAAATTTTATTTATTTCAGATCTCAATGGTATAACCAACATATACAAAAAAAGAGTAGTTCTGCTCCCCTCGGATTCAGTAAGTAATATATCTCAACTTGAACCTGTTCCTATTACAAATTCGTTAAATGCGTTATACCAGCCCTCACTTTCAAAAGATGGAAAGAAATTAACATTCTCCACTTTATTTCAATCCAGTTTTAATATTTTCCTATTAACGAATCCGTTTGAAATAAAACTAGATACTAATAGACTGCCGATTACAAATTATATTTCCAAACTTAAAAAGTTAGGGTATACGGAGAGGGAATTATATAAGGAAAATCCGGTTAAACTAGGTACTGATAAAAATGACACCTTAATTTTTTATTCTGGAGAATATACCGATACAACTAAAACATATGGCGATTCAGTAAAAATTGACCTTAATAATTATATCTTTGGTAATAATCTTAAATTAAACCAGGGACAGGATACTTCTCTTACAACCAAGTTTAATCTTAAAGATAACTTGGATTCAAAAGGTAATTACAAGGTTAATAAATACAAGATTACATTTTCTCCCGATATAGTTTATGCTAATGCAGGATACAGTTCTCTATATGGCTTGCTGGGAACTACAATTATTTCCTTTAGTGATGTTTTGGGAAATCATCGATTGATCGGGCAGACTAGTTTACAAATAGATTTAAAGAATAGTGATTATGGACTTGCTTACTTCTATCTTCCTGAACGAATCAATTATGGGATTGAGGCTTTTCATACTGCAAGATTTGTTTATTTAACACAACAGTCCACTGGTGCTACTGATCTGTATCGTTTTACAAATTACGGTGGTATCGCTTCATTAAGCTATCCTTTAAATAAGTTTTATAGGATTGATGCTGGATTAAGC
Source organism: Ignavibacteriaceae bacterium (assembly GCA_031292455.1). Lineage (GTDB taxonomy): Bacteria > Bacteroidota > Ignavibacteria > Ignavibacteriales > Ignavibacteriaceae > Fen-1301. The sequence continues at coordinate 9,146 of JARLHC010000157.1, read as the reverse complement.
TATCTTAATATTGCAAAAGATAATCTCGATGACTCAAGTGAACCTTCCGAAAAAGTTTCATTCCTTGTCCCGACTTTAAGTTTAATTCATGATAATGTATTATGGGGGTATACTTCACCAATTGAAGGTACAAGATATCGTTTCGATGTCCTCGGTAATCCTGGATTTTTTGACAAAAAATTAAGTTTCTATTCCGCTCTCGGTGATTACAGGACCTACTTCAGATTTTTTACTGACTATTCCTTTGGGTTCAGATTATCTGGCGGATATTCCGATGGCCTGAATCCTCAACGTTTCTTTATCGGAGGGGTAGAAAATTGGATAAACAGATCATTTGCCACAAATGAGATTCCTATAAATTCTGCATCCGATTTTGCCTTTTTAACGGCAGCCCTTCCTTTAAGAGGTTATGATTATGCACAGGAGATTGGAACACATTATACTCTGATGAATGCTGAACTTCGATTCCCCTTTATAAGATATTTGGTTACAGGAGGACTTCCCTTGTTATTAAGCAATGTTCTGGGAGTAGTGTTTCTTGACATGGGTACTGCATGGAACAGTAACCATAATCTTAAGTTCTTTGAGAGAAATATAGATGGGAATGTTGTTTCAAGAGATCTTCTGACTGGTACCGGATTTGGCGCCAGGGTCTTTTTCCTTTATTTCCTGCTAAGGTTTGATGAGGCATGGGCTTATGATTTTAATAAGTTCTCTTCCCCTAAATTCTATATTTCTCTCGGAGCTGATTTTTAGGATTATGCATTGTTTTTTGACCTGAACTATTTCCTTAAAATTACGTTTTCAAAACGCTTTCAAAGGCTGCATCTGCAAGTCCTCTTTTTAATACCTTATACAACCTTTCTGTTATTGATATTTATTCGGTATCGAAAGGAAGGAAAAAAATCGGAATCATTCCTGGAATTCCGAGAAGAAGAGCTATACTAAACAACCAGAAATATCCAACCGATTGTTGTACAATTCCACTTATAAACCCGGGAATCATCATACCCAATGCCATAAGACCTGTAGAAATCGCATAATGAGATGTTTTATATTCCCCCTTGGAAATATAAAGAAGGTAAACCATAAAAGAAGTAAATCCGATCCCGTAACCAAATTGTTCAATGATAAGGCACATCTGGACGAGTGGGTTTACTATATATTTAAGACTGCCGCTTGTTCCGACAATATTATAAATGAATGAAAGATCCAGAGCCCAGGTTGAATGAGGTTGTGCATAAGACATATATACAAATAATAAATTTGGCAAATTCATCGATAATGCCATAATCCAAATCATTTTTCTCAAACCATATTTTTTTATAAGCCAGCCACCGATTATTCCGCCGATAATTAAGGCAACCACACCAAATGTTCCATACATAATTCCTATATCACTGATAGTGAACCCCATTCCGCCAGCTTCTTTTTTATCTAGCAGGAAAGGCTGTGCCATTTTAAGAAGCATTCCCTCACCAAAACGATAAAGTATGATGAAAGCAAGTATTACTCCAATCTTTTTCTGAGTAAAATAATCCTTGAATATTAAGCCGTAGGGAATTTTCTTCTCTTTGGTTTTAACGGCAATGTCAGTGACAGGATAGGGAAGGATGATATTATGGTATATAAACAAAATGAAAAATAATAATGCTGCAATTCCAAATGCAATAGACCAACCGTTTACAATTGATCCGCTCCTGCTGCCGATATCACCCGCTAATTTTACTAAAACTCCCCCTGCAAGTATCATCGCCAGACGATAGAAGGTACTTCTAATACCGGTAAAGAATGCCTGATCTTTTTTATCAAGAGCGTTGAGATAAAATCCGTCTGTTGCAATATCCTGTGTCGCTGATAAAAATGCAATCACAGTAAATACCAATAATGAAACGAATAAAAATGAATTCATCCTTATTGAAAATGAGATAATCAGGAAACAAACAGCTATCAGAAGCTGCATATATATAGTCCATTTCCTTTTTGTAGCATAAGTATCTACAATAGGTCCCCAAAACAATTTCAATGACCACGGTAGATATAAAAAACTTGTAAAACCGATAAAGATATTAGATATCGCTAGCGATTTATACATGGCCGTTGATAATTGGTTTACTATTACAAAAGGAATCCCCTCAGCAAAATATTGTGTCGGAATAAAGGACCACGGATTTCTCTTTTCCCCCTTCCTCATCGGGATATTCCGCCCATATTCTTTTTTGCAATAAAAACAGCTCCTAGTGCAGGAGGAAATACAGGTTCTATAATTTTAATAGATTTTCCCGATTCAGAGATTTTTTTCCTAAGAATAGTTGAAAAAACATTAACTGTGCTTATCAACTTTCCTGAAAAACAAATTTCAATATTATCTTTTTTTAATTTCTTTATCATACAGTATATTAAGTTCATTAACTCCTCTGTTTCCGCATCAATTATTTTTAATGCTATCACATCATTATTTCCCGCTGATGCTAGAACCAATGGAGCAATTCCGGCAATATCCAAATCCTTATTGTAGACAGAATTTATGATATCTTCAGCAGATTCTACTTGATATTTATCTTTTAGTAAAAAAGTGATAAGTGTTTTATCACCTCTGCCGTCAAATTCCCTTAGGGCGGCTCTTAACCCTTTTTTACCAAGCATATAGCCGCTTCCCTCATCTCCAAGTGTTTTCCCAAACCCTCCACACCTATGAATTGAACCCTGATCATCCTTTCCAAAAATAATAGATCCTGTACCGGAAATTAATATACATCCTGGATTTCCATCAAAAGCTCCTTCCAGTGCAGCTTCTGCATCAGTAATAACTTTCACGAATATTGAACGGGGAAGAAGTGTTTGCAGCCTATTCTCTAATTTACCGGAATCCTCCTGCCTTCCGGCTCCCGCCGCGCTTATCCCTATACAAACAAGTTCATTTAAGTTAACACCCTGATTTGAAAGACTTACATTGATCAACCCTAAAATAGTTTTTGCGGATTCAATAGTCCCCGAAGTTAAAATATTTAGCGATCCTCCCTTAACAAAGGAAAGTAGGTTGTTGCTTTCATCTACCAAAATGCAGTCGGTTTTTGTACCACCTCCATCAATTCCGATATAGTATTTCATAAAACAAGTAATATTTATTTATAAAAGAGGAAACAATAATATAAATATTCTAAGTTTTTAAAGATATCTCTATTAGAAGATTATTATCATTATTATTCAATATGCTCTGTTTTAAATGTTCTATATACTGATTACTAAATACCGATTGTTGAAAATTTAATCTATTTTTAATCATATTCTTAATAATGGGAAGTTCAATTTAGTATAATTTCATTATCGGGGATAAATATTTGTAAATAGCCAAATTACACAATAAATATGATGTTGTAATTCGGCACTAGTTTTGAACTAAGTAAGCAATTTTCAACTAAAAACTGTGTCCATTTTAACAATCAGGAGTTATTAATGAAAAATATATTCTCATATCTTTTTTTTATACTTATTATTGTAGCTTTATATGGTTTTGCGTATTCTTTTGCTCAGGACAAGAGTAGTATAGATGCAAAAAAAGTTTTTGAAACTCAGAAGTGTAATATGTGCCATTCGGTTTCAACAGACGGTATTACATCCAAAAAGAAAGATGCTATAGATCTTTCCAATGTAGGTTCAACATATAAAGCAGACTTTTTAACAAAATACATAAAGAAAGAAGCAAAAATAAAAGATGCTGCACATAAGTTTACCTTTAAAGGAACAGAGGAAGAATTGGCTGCCGTAACAAAATGGTTAGGATCATTAAAGAAAAAATAAATATGTTGTAAGATCGGCCGATTGATTTCATCAGTTCTTAAATTAATATTAAGTTAAAAACACCTATTGATTAAAACATTATGCCTGATTATCTTAGTAAAATGCGTACTACAATAAAATTACTTTTATTAGTAGGTGTTTTGACATTTTATCCAGTCAGGGGAATTGCACAAACAAACGATGACTGCCTGACTTGCCATAGCGATAATAAAATGACAATGACAAAAAATGGGAAGGAGGTTTCCATTTTTGTCGATACAAAAATAATAGGAGGATCTGCACATAAGAACCTCTCCTGCATTTCCTGTCATGTCGGTTTTAATCCCGATGAAGTACCACATAAAGAGAAGATTGAACCGATTGATTGTAAATCGTGTCATAGAGATGCACCATTGAAACATCAGTTCCATCCGGACATGATTAAAAAAGTGTCAATTTCTGGTCAGGAAACTGATTGTAAGAAATGTCATGGTACCCATGATATCATTTCTCCTAAAGTAAAGAACTCAAAGTTTAATACTGTAAATATTGTTGAAGCCTGCGGAACCTGCCATACAAGTAACAAAGAAAAATATGAACATTCGGCACATTATAAAGGATTTAAATCAGGTGTACCGGGTGCTCCAATTTGTTTAACCTGTCATCGGAACCCTTCTATTGTATATGAAAAAGGGAGGGATACTCTAAGTATAAAAGTTGCCCAGCAGAAATTATGTTTATCCTGTCATTTGGATAATCCTGAAATAAGAGCAAGAACTAGTCCTTCGGCAGGGTTTATTTCCTCTTACTCGCAAAGTGTACATGGTATCGCATTGTCAAAAGGAAATTCTAAAGCAGCTACATGCATTGACTGCCATACAAGTCATGAGGTTAATAAACCTACTGAATCAGTTTCCACTGTTAATAAATTTAATATTCCCCAAACATGTTCCAAATGTCACTCTGAAATTGCTAAAGAATATTCGCAGAGTATACATGGTATTTCAGTTGCAAAGGGGAATGCTGAAGCACCTGTCTGTACTGACTGTCATGGTGAACATAACATTCTAAAGCATACTGATTCAAGATCGCCGGTTGCTTACAAAAATCTATCAAGCCAGGTTTGTTCCCCCTGCCATTCATCTGTAAAACTTACTGCGAAGTTTGGAATTGATGCTGACCGGTTTAAAACATTCAGTGAAAGTTACCATGGACTAGCTCTTGAAGGTGGGTCCTATTCAGTAGCAAATTGTTCAAGTTGCCACGGTGTGCATAATATAAAACCTGCCAGTGATCCTACTTCAATGGTAAATAAAGCGAATCTTTCAAAAACCTGCGGTAGATGCCATCCGGGAGCCAACGAAAATTTTGGTAAAGGAAAGATTCACGTAACAATGGCACAGAAGGATGAACCGATCCTTTATTGGCTTGCAACTCTTTATATTATACTGATTTTATCAATAGTCGGTGCCATGTTCTTACATAATTTCCTTGATCTCATAAAGAAAGCAAAGAACAAAAAATTAAAACAACGAGGTATCATAGCTAAAGAAAATCATGGCCATTCGTTATATCTCAGAATGAGTCTTAATGAAAGAATACAGCATATTCTTTTGGCTTTAAGCTTTATTTTACTGGTACTTACGGGATTTATGCTTCGCTTTCCCGATTCTTGGTGGGTATCTCATATCCGTTCAATTTATGAAAATGTGTTTGTATACCGGGGCCTTCTGCACCGGATATCTGCTGTCGTTTTGGTTTCAGTAAGTCTATATCATATCTTTTATATTTCATTTACCAGGAGAGGGCGTAAACTGATCTTTGACCTGCTTCCCAAATATAGGGATTTAAAAGACGCGATAGGGATAGCGAAATACAATCTTGGTATTTCTAAAGAAAAACCTAAACTTGATCGGTTCAGTTATGTTGAGAAAGCAGAATATTGGGCACTTATATGGGGTACTATTTTAATGAGTGCGACAGGTACTATAATGTGGTTTGATAATACATTTATCGGGCTTTTTACAAAGTTGGGATTTGATATAGCCAGAACGATTCATTATTATGAAGCATGGTTAGCTTTCTTGTCAATTGTAGTGTGGCATTTTTACTTTGTAATTTTCAATCCGGAAATTTATCCCATGAATATTGCATGGCTAAAAGGGACTATTTCTGAGGAAGAAATGGCCGAAGAACATCCTGCTGAACTTGAGAGAATTAAAAAGCAGGACAAAGAAAAATCCTTATAATCCGTAGAAATATATTATTATTTCATGAATAAAAGATTTCCCTCGTCATTTTATAATCCTTTAACTTTGGCAGGTGTACTTATTGCAGTCATCTCCTTTGGTTTAATATTGTTCTTGATGTTGCTTGAATTGTTGGCAACTGAACATAAACCATACATGGGAATAATAGCTTTTGTAATTCTGCCTGGATTTTTAATTATTGGTCTTATATTGATTGTGCTTGGCGCTTATCGTGAGCATAGGAGGGAAAAGACTGGTCATTTCAGACATTATAAATTTCCGGTATTAGATCTTAATAACCCCCAGCATAGACGGGTTTTCACTATCTTTTCTGTTGGTACTGTTCTACTCTTATTATTTACTGCGTTTGGGAGCTTTCAGGCATATGAATATACAGACAGCGATCAATTCTGCGGTACTGTATGTCATAAAGTTATGGATCCGGAATATACTGCCTATCAGAGTTCCCCCCATGCCAGGGTTGGGTGCGTGAAATGCCACATTGGTTCCGGCGCCGAATGGTATGTGCGGTCAAAATTTTCTGGAGCCTACCAGGTTTATTCCGTTTTGTTTAATAAATACTCAAGACCTATTGAAACTCCAATCCATAACCTGCGCCCTGCACAGGAAACTTGCGAACAATGCCATTGGCCAAAACATTTCTTTAGTGAAAAGGAACATCAAAATACTTATTTCATTTCAGATGAAAGCAATTCCAAGTGGAATTTAACTCTTTCAATGAAAGTAGGAGGTGGAACAGAAGAATCAGGAAATAAAACAGGGATTCATTGGCACATGAATATTGGCAACCAGGTTACCTATATGACTACCGATAGGCAAAGAATGGTAATTCCCTGGGTAAAAACAAAATCATTGGCAACTGGTAAGGAGACAATTTATAAGAGTACTGATGTTAAAATAACTGATGATATGTTCAAACCGGATAACGTTAGAATAATGGATTGTATGGATTGCCATAATCGTCCGTCACATCAATATAATCCTCCATTCCGTTCTGTGGACCATTTAATGGCAGCAAAAAGTATTAATCCTTCTTTACCGTATATTAAAAGTATTTCAGTTCAGGCTTTGGAAAATTCTTATTCTAATAAAAAGACAGCTTTAGACAGTATCAAAATAGTTATACAGGAATTCTATTCATCAAATTATCCTGAAATTGCCACATCCTACAAAAGTATGATTGATAGCGCTATTTCTCAGGTTCAATCCATTTACTCAAGAAATTATTTCCCTGAAATGAATGTAAGTTGGACATATTTTCCAGAACAGATTGGCCATATGTACTCACCTGGATGTTTTCGCTGTCATGATGGAAAACACGTGAGCAGTGAGGGAAAAATAATTTCAAAAGACTGCAATATTTGTCATACTTTACTCGCACAGCAATTTGAAGGACAGCCTGCACAGGTTTCCTTAAATGGTGTGGAATATAAACATCCTATAGATATTGGAAATTCCTGGAAAACTAGTATTTGTAGCGACTGCCATAACAGAAAAAAATAATCTCATTTCGTTTATAAAATCTCAAATAAATTATCCATTTGGAATTTGCAATGTATTTTAAGCGCCTATTTGCATAATATTTATTAAATTATACAAATATCTTTATTATTAACTGGGTGGATCAAATTGAAAATGAAAAATGTTATAGAAGTATCATTATTAATTCTTATTACATTTATTTTAACTTCTTGTAATAAAATACTTACATCCGACAGCATCCAAATCAGAAATGATACGGCATTTGCAGTTGGATCTGATAAACCGTTAACAGCAAAGGTCATTGATTATTATGACGAAAATAATAAAAAAATAAAATTAGAAGTGAATTATAAAAATGGCCTGAAAGAAGGTCATTATGTCGATAAATATGAAAATGGGAAAGTTCGGTCTGAAGCAAATTATCAAAATGGGAAGAAGGAAGGAAAGGGGATTAGTTATTTTAAGGATGGTAAAATTGAATTGGAAGAAAATTATTTAGATGGGAAAAGGTCTGGTACAAGTGTAAGATATTATGGTAATGGCCAGAAAAAAGAAGAATGTAAATTTAGTAATGGTATTTATGATGGCATTTATAATAGCTGGTACAATAATGGACAGAAGGAATTGGAGCTTTTAATCTTAAACCATACTCTTAGGAGCAATGCCAAAAAATGGGGTATTGATGGAATACTTAAAAGTAATATGAATTTTGATCCAGTAAAATTATCCTCAAATTCATTACTTGCCAAGATTGAAGTATATAAAGCCCCTCAGTTCGCTCATCCTGAAGAGCATGAAACATATGATAATAGGATTCATGGGGCCGGGTTGGTTCCTCCGACATTAATGGATGTATTTATAGTCGATATTTCTATAATGGCAAACAAATTTTTTGAGATCAGACCAGAAGATAATGCCCATATAAATGAAGAGCTCTTTTATAAAGTAATTGACAAATATTATAGTTCAGGTTGGGCTGCATTACCGGGATACCGTCCATGGACTCATTGGAATTTTATTCGGCAGTTGACTGCTGATGAAAGAAAAAAGCTCGCAAAAGAATCATATGTTTATTTTAAGGAATATGGTATCAGGGATCCAAGAATGTTTTTAACAGACGAAGCTATAATTGAAAATTTTAGAGAATAATTTATTTTTCCGATACCCCCTCAGAACATTTGAATTCAAATACATTTAATATTCTGGGAATATCCTCTAAAACTCTTTATAAAAGATAAGTAGAGCTTAATAATTTGGAACTAATTGAATATGGGACAAAAGTTAATGGGTAAAATTATTGATAATTTTTTTAATATCATCTTCAGAAATTCCTGCACCATAAGCCTTCCCTTTTTCAACTTTCTTTTCTTCTTTTTTAACCTCTTCATGTACAGGTCTGTGATATTCTTTTGGAGGAGGATTACCTGCCCGGGCTATAAGACGCTCCTCAATTTCTTTCATAAAAGATGTATTAGCAGGATGTTTTACTTCAGGTATATCAAATGAAGAAACACTTTCTCCTTTATTTATCGGATGGGATTCAAAAGCTATGCTCTTAATGTTAATAAGATGTTTGGCTGTAACATTTTCCGATATAATTGATCCACCCCAGGT
>JARLHC010000156.1 GCA_031292455.1 Ignavibacteriaceae bacterium | reverse complement strand
GTGTGATTTAGTTATTACACACATGCCCATTTTCATGATGGTTTTCATGCTGCTGGCAGCTTATGCCGTTATCAATTATGTTACCTGCAATGAATTGTTTAACAATCTCTGCCGGAATTCCCGAACAGCCACGGACGACATCAATTCCGGAATTATTCAAAACATTTATTGCGCCGCCTCCTATACCACCAGCCAGCATTACGGTTACACCATTTTCAGCTAATACGCTTGCAATATTTGATTTACAACCGCAGCCCTGTTCTGATTCAATTGTTTGAACTTCGGTTATTTCACCCTTATCAGAAACTGTAAATACATTGTAAAACTCGCAGTGACCGAAATGATCATCGATTGTATTTTCTTTTGTTACCGGGACACATATTTTCATTTTAACTAACTCCTTTTTGAAATTTATTTTTATAATAGTTGATAAATTATTTTTTCCAAATTAAACCTTATCTAACACACCGGGATTTATTTTGATTAGTTCCTTAACTCCGTAGGATTCACAATCAATACATTTTTTATGATTTTCAATTCCTTCGATTAATTTGAAACATTTATTGCATTTAAACCATTCTTTTTCAAATTCAACATTTCCACCTTCAATTTCGATTGCTGAACATTCTACAAAAGCTTTTGCAATTTTCTTTATAGCACTATTGTAAATTCTTGTTAGTGTCGGACGGGAAATATCCATTTTTTGGGCAGCCAAATCCTGGGGGAGGTCTTCATAACCGACCAATTTGATACTTTCAAACTCATCGTAATGTAATTTTACACTTTTAATTTCGCACATAGGCATCCCAAAAGGCTTAAATCCTGCCATCTGGGGTGGATTGCAAATTTTACGGTTTCTTATTGGTCGTGACATATAATATAATTATAGCCCAAACATAATGAACGTACGTTCATATAGCAAGGGAAAAATGTTAATATTGTTAATTAATATTGGTTGACAATGTTGATTATTTAGTAAATTTATACTATTATATTGGTTGTATGAATAAACCTTCGGAACTCAACCAGGAAATAAACGTAGGACGTGAATTAAGAGCTTTGTGTGCTCAGCGAGGCTTATCGATAAGAGCTTTGGCTGAAAAAAGTGGATTGGCAGTGAATACGTTAAGTCTAATTCAAAATGGAAAGACTTCCCCAAGTGTATCGACATTACAGCAGTTAGCAGTAGCTTTGGAGGTTCCTATAACTGCATTTTTCAAGAATGATTTTCCCAAAAGCAGGGTTGCATATATTAAAGCGGGTGAGCATTCAGGTGCAGCAATTGCACATGGAACTCTTGAAGATTTGGGTGGCGGGTTAAAAGATACCTCCCTTGAACCATTTATTGTGACTATGGAGCCTAATTCTAATAGTGGGACACATCCGATAGTTCATACGGGACATGAGTTTGTGTTTTGTCTTGAGGGAAGGATTGAATACGTAATTGAAAATCAAACATATTTATTAGAGCCAGGTGATAGTTTATTATTTGAGTCGCATTTGCCACATAGCTGGCAAAATGTTGAAGAGGTTCCCGCCCGGACAATATTGGTTCTTGGTCCATTGGATTATCGCGACAATTCCACTCAACTTCATTTTTCGCCAGACGATCTTTAAAAGCTATAAATAGACAAAAGAGATTAAATATTAAGGAGAAAGCAATTGTACGTACCGACTAAAATATTTTTTACAAAAGGAGTAGGCAGGCATAAAGATTATCTTAGCTCTTTTGAAGCAGCTTTAAGAAATGCCGGAATTGAAATTTGTAATCTGGTTTCTGTAAGCAGCATATTTCCTCCGGGATGTAAACGGATAAGCAAAGAGGAAGGCATAAAAGAGTTAAAGCCCGGACAAATTACTTTTGCTGTAATGGCACGAAATTCTACGAATGAGCCGAACCGTTTAATCGCTGCATCGATAGGAGGAGCCATTCCGGCAGATATATCTCAGTACGGATATTTATCGGAATATCATCCTTTTGGTGTCACAGAAAAAAACGCAGGCGATTATGCGGAAGATCTTGCTGCCCAGATGCTCGCTACAACCCTGGGGGTGGAATTTAATGCCGAAGCAGATTGGAATGAAAGAGAGCAGGTATTTAAAATGTCTGATAAAATTGTAAAAACATTTGACATAACTCAATCTGCCGAAGGTGATAAAACCGGTCTATGGACAACAGTAATAGCTGCTGCAATTCTTTTACCATGACAGATAAAACAAATCCCTTATCTATTGAAATCTCCCTGAATGTAAATACTTATGATATCGATGTGGCGGGTCACGTAAATAATATAGTATATATACGCTGGCTTGAAGATATGCGAAGTCTTTTATTCCCGAAATTATACTCTTTGAAAAAACTTCTAGCGGTTAATCACTATCTTGTTGTAGTTTCAAGCGAAGTAAAATATAGAAAACAAATCAAACTCTTTGATAAGCCAGTTGGGAAAATGTTGTTAGTTAGCTATAGTCATGGTATACTTTTATTTAAAACCGAGATTACCATTGATAATCATATAGCTTTTAATGCAATACAAAAATGCGTCTTAATAAATTTGAAGAATAATAAAATGTTAAAAGGGGATATAAATGATTTTGCCGGACATCTCGAAAGATGATGGAAAGAATTTGTGCAATTCATATTTTATAATCCCGGGAATGTTGGAATGATACCCTTTTTAGTGAGCTGTACATATTTCCCCCAGCCCTGTTTTACCAAATGCCCTAACCAGGGGATCGGAATTGAGAAAGCCCGTTTACCATTTCTGAAGACAAATGCAGCGCCATTACCTGTATCCATTATGCATAAAATGTTTATGTGCTCTTTATAACTTTTTCTGTTACTGTTTCCGGATTCACTCATAATAATATTATATGCCGCTTGCTTCCCCATTAATTCTGCTATATGCCCCTGTTTGGCTTTCCATTCAGGATCCTCAAGAGAGTCTAAATAGTCATATTCCAAAGTACGTTCAGCACAAATTATTTTATTATCTGCAGCCCTTATCTCAAGAACCTTACCGATAAGCAACTTAAATCCGAATGCATCCTGTATACTTGTAAGCGGTACCTTAACATCCTCAAAAGATTTTTCCCTCTTTGGTACCCAGATAGAAATTGGATAAAGGTAGAGATAATCTCGTTCTGAAATAAGTATAAATTTTTCTTTTATTATTTACATGATCTTTTTAACTTTGCAGCTTTATATTTAACTTTAATATTTTATGATCAAACCTCAATATTCAAAAATCCTTTTGGTATTACTCATTATTGCTTGTGCATTCCCGCAGGTGTCAGCCCCTGTAGCTTTGCTTGCAGGTGTGCTTTATGCGGTTATTTTTGGCAATCCTGTTGTTAAGAAAACACAAAAGGCAACTCATATACTTCTTCAGCTTTCAGTTATCGGCTTAGGATTTGGTATGAATACAACAGTTGCTCTAAATGCAGGGAAAAAAGGTCTTGGCTATACGATTGGCGGAATAATGCTGACCTTTTTGATAGGTTACATATTGTCGCGAATAATAAAAGTTGATAAGAAAACTTCATATCTTATATCTGCCGGTACAGCTATCTGTGGCGGGAGTGCTATTGCTGCTGTAGCTCCTGTTATTGAAGCCAAGAGTGAAGATACGTCGGTTGCATTAGGGGTGGTATTTGTTTTGAATAGTGTGGCGCTTATTTTATTTCCCCTGATTGGACATTACCTTGGACTTTCGGAAGCGCGTTTCGGACTTTGGGCAGCCATTGCAATTCATGATACAAGTTCGGTTGTAGGAGCCGCATCTCATTACGGCAAAGAAGCTCTGGCTATCGCTACTCCTATTAAACTCACCCGTGCCCTGTGGATTATTCCCGTATCTCTTGTTTCCGGTTTTTTCTTTAAGTCTGAAGTTAAGAAACTAAAGATTCCATATTTTATTTTTGCATTCTTTGGTGCAATGTTATGCAATACATACTTTTTAAGTATGCATGATATCTTTCAATTCATCTTTCAGGTGTCACGCCAGGGATTAGTAATTACACTTTTCCTAATTGGGTCCAACATCACTCTACAAACCTTAAAGACGGTAGGTTATAAACCATTTGCGCTTGGAATTATACTTTGGATAATAATGTCAACACTCACTTTATTTGCAGTTTAAGATTTGAACTCAGTCCAAATTAATAATTTCTACTTTTATGAATCTAAAATGCCCCATCTGCATCAAACGTAAAGCACATCTCAAAATAATGGCTTAAAATTATTAAATCTAACTACGGGAAATATGCAGATAATTGGTATGATCACTTTTCGTATGATTCTTTATATATTGGGGGGTGGAATATTAGGCTTTGGCTACTACCGTTTAGTTGGCTGCAGAACGGGTTCATGCCCTATTTCCTCAAATCCATATATTTCGACAATATATGGTGCAGTTCTTGGATTGATGTGGTATCTTAAATAAAATATGCTTTTTAATGCGATAATATTCGACTTAGATGGAACACTTCTGAATACTCTTGGAGATATAAGTGATTCAGTAAATCGTATTTTGTCGCGTGAAGGTTTTCCTAATCATAACGAAGAAAAAATCCGGAGTTTTATTGGTCACGGGACAAAGTCTTTAATCCTGAACTCTTTGCCACCTGATAAGCGGGATAATTATTCTGTTCAGAACTATCTTGATGCATTTCTAATAGATTATAGCCAAAACTACTATAAAAAAACTTTTCCATATAACGGTATAACTGAAATGTTGGATGAACTTACTAAAAAAGGTATAGTCATGGCTGTTTTTACCAACAAACCAGATAGTCTGGCAAAGGACTGTATAAATAAATTACTTCCAGAATGGAAGTTCGAAGTCATACTTGGTTCAAACGATTCTTTCCCATTAAAACCTGATCCGGCAGGTGCATTGTATATATCTGAAAAGTTGAATATTCAGCCGGCAGAATTTCTCTTCCTTGGGGATTCGGTTGTCGATATTAAAACTGGTCTTTCAGCAGGAATGTTTCCGGTGGGAGCCCTCTGGGGTTTCCAGCCTGATGAATTAATAGAATATGGTGCTCAGTCACTGATTAAAGACCCTATGGAAATCATTAAATATTTAACCTGATACATTGTATCCTTATCATGTTGAATTGCATAATAAAAGACAGGGCAATTATTCCGGTAAATATGTAAAGTATAATCATCACGATTAAAATTAATTCCTTATTCTATTACCTGATACGATATTTATTCCTTCGAACCGATTCAAAAATAACATCAACCCTGAATGCCTTTATTTTCTTAAAATGAAGAGAGGATATTATCAAAACTAAAAAGAGATACGTAGAATAATTACAAAATAAGCCCAAAATTAAATCTTTGTAATTGGCCCAATAGTTGACATTTATAAATATCAACTATTCAAAATGTAATAAATGACAGGATCTAAAACATCTGACGACAAGCCAATCTACTCCATCAGTGCAGCAGCAAAACTACTTAATATTTCAGTCCATACCTTAAGGATGTACGAGCGTGAAGGGTTGATCGTTCCATTCAAGAAGGAATCGAACCAAAGGTCATATTCTCAGGGAGACATAGACAGAATAAATTGTATCCGGAATGAAATTAATGCATCAAAGATAAGTATCAATGGAATCAGAACGATTTATTCGATGATCCCCTGCTGGGATATAGTAAAGTGTAGCAAAAAGGAAAGGGGAAAATGTGCTTCTTTCAATGGATCAGATTCACCCTGCTGGACTTATGATCACAGTAATAATGTCTGTGGAACAAAGAACTGCAGGGAATGCATTGTCTATTCTCAATATTCTGCATGTTGTAATGTTAAAGAATTAATCAAATCATTATCCAAGTAATAAATAACAGGCAGGGAAATAAAAACCAGCAGCGACAATAAATAATTATGAAAAAAATAATTCTATCCTTAATCCTTTTCGGGTTAATAATAACAGGAGCGATAAATTATTTATCCTCAAAAGAAACCGACCAAACAAAACTGGTTTTGTTAAAAGAGAAGCTATCGGAAAAATTAACCTCTTCTGTTGACCATACGAAATTCACCATACTGCAAAAAAAGTTTAACACTCCACAGGAAATAACCGAGGCATGCATATCCTGCCATACAGAAAGAGCAAAGGAGGTAATGCAGTCTAATCATTGGAATTGGGAAAGCGCGGAATATATAAAGGGACGCGGAGTGGTTTACTTAGGGAAAAAGAATGCAATAAATAATTTTTGTATTGGTGTTGAAGGAAATGAAAAGAGCTGCGCAAAATGCCATATAGGTTTTGGAATGACCGAAAAAGCTTTTTCTTTTACCGATGCACGGAATATCGATTGCCTGATCTGTCATGATAAT
>JARLHC010000155.1 GCA_031292455.1 Ignavibacteriaceae bacterium | reverse complement strand
TTATGAAATATACCACTCCCTCCACCTGAGCAGCGATATTATGAAAGAAATCGAAAGCTATAAATCAATACTGGCTACTGTGCTTTATACAGACGACGCTTTCCGCTCTTTCTTTAATGAATACAAAAAAAGAAAAGACTTCGGCAATACTATCTTCTTTATCACCGGCGATCATCGTATGCCCGAAATCCCTATCGTTACTCAGATCGACCGCTTCCATGTCCCCTTTATTATCTATTCACCATTGCTTAAAAGAACAGCACGGTTCTCTTCTGTATCATCTCACTTTGATTTCACCCCCACACTTCTTGCTTTTCTTAAGAATGAATGCAAAATGGAAATCCCTAATGAATCTGTCTTTATTGGAACAGGAATCGATACCGTCCGCCAGTTCAGAAATATCCATAGCTATCCCTTAATGAGAAATAAAAATGAACTGATTGACTATTTGGATAAGGAATATTTCCTGTCAGATAATATCTTGTATAAAGTCCAATCAGATTTGGGTATTGATAAGATTAATAACGACACAAAGTCAGGCAGTATAAATAATCTTTTTAATGAATTTAAAAGAAGAAATGATCAGTTTATTAAAACAAAACGCTTAGCCCCTTCTAATTAAACTGGTACCTTATTTCTTGGGTAATCCTTCGTAATATTTATCCAGTATTGTAGATACTAACGGTTCATAAAACTTCCAGAAGAAACTCTCCCTTTCTGCCGTTTCTCTTGATGTCGGCAGTATCATCTTGAATGCTGTTATACCCCAGAATTTTGAAAACCACTGCTGTATTGGATTATCGCAGTAATCCCCGCAGAAATAATAAAATTTATAGTCATTATCATAATGCTCAATTACAGACGGAAATGGATTCGGAATATTCATTGAACTCAGTATTGAATCTCCCCGCGAATTACTGTTGATCTGGTAAACAGATACTACGTTGTTGCTTCTCGAAGTAAGTGTAACATCAAACCAATACGGATATTTTTCCTTCGCAGGTATGCCAAATCGCTTCTGGTTCTCTGAATTGGTTACTATATATGGCACCTCATCCGTTAAATCAGTTTTGTTTTCTAATACCTCAACCCTGCCGCTCTCATGTACAAATGCTATCCCTGATTTTGTAAATGGCCACCTTTTACTATGCTGATCTTTGTAATCTCTTACTAACCAGATTGGCAGTTCCTTATTTGTATTTGTATCAAGATTATCAAAATATCTCCCTGTCCAGCCCGTCCACTTAACTCCGAACATTCCTTCAAATTCATTCCTTACGCTTCCTGATGTCGGCGAAGCTATTGTATTGAATTCCGACATGACTAATTTGTGCTGCGCTTTAATCAGTTTAATAAAAGCTATATCCGATTCAGACATTCCTCCGTATATCAACGATGAACGATCACCCCTCGGGTTTTCTCCATACCATTCTTTATAATAAATACCGTATGTATCAGTATAATAGGTCATATCGGTTCGGTTGGAAAGTTCCTCCAGCTTTGTTGAATCGTATCCGGAAAAGTCCACTACATAATATTTCTTATCCTTCATAGGAAAGAAACCAAAGTAATCATCCCCATTTGAGTATAACTCACGGTTTGGTTTACAGTATTTCCTGTTCGTCAGTATCCAGCTAAATGAACGATGCTCAGTCCCATCCCTCGTTAGTACTGTCTTATCTACTATTGCTACCTTAAGTTCCTTCTTCCCCTCAATCTGCCAGATTAACAATAACCAGAACGGTATTGTAAATATTAAAAGTATTGCTGTAATGATTATTTTTTGTTTCATTATTAGAAAAGAGTTTTAATTCCGATACCTGCAGAATATCTGCTTCTTATATTATCTGTAACAAACTCTTCACCCGATATCTCTGCTGAAATATATCCTATTATTGCACGGCTTAGCTTTGTCTGGTATTCCGCACCGAATTTTCTGGATACAAGCAGATTATTGGTGTTGTTCGCTCTGTCATCAGGAGAAATTCCCCATCCCCCGTTAAGCTCTATGTAATCATCAGCACCTGATAAATAATATCTCGCTGTTAATGTGTATGAATGCGAAGCTTTGCTGATCGATGGCGTTATATATGTCCTTAGCGAAAACCAGAAATTGGAATAGTATTTCCCTAACGCCCCTGTCCATATCTTAACATCATCCGATGTGCCAAAATTCAAATACCTTATCCCTGCATCAATCTCAAAGCTTAATGGAAGACTGTAATAAAGTGATGCCCCCAGTCTGTAATCAGGGAAAATATTGTCCTTTGAGTAGCCTGCATTAAGATATGCATATAAACCTTCTGCAAATCTTGGATACATGTCTACTTCATATTGAATTCCGTTTTCCTGGAAACGGTTTGCAACATTGATTCTTCCTATTATCGATCCTATCGGGGTTTGCCTTGAATATGCCAGCGATACTGCATGCCATGGTACAAAAGTCTTATTAAAACTGTCAAAATCATATGTCAGTGTAATTGCGTTAATCCTTACCTCTTCTTGTAACCTTTCTGCTAATGCTATCGCCTCTGGGTATGTATTATTAATTTTGAACAATATCTCTAAGGTATTGAATGCATCTGTATAATCTTTAACAGCAGCAAATACCTTCGACCGCTTTAGTAGGAATTCTTCAGATTTGGGATAATGCATTATAGCTCCCCCGGTTACCTTCAATGCCTGATTATAGTTATCCGACCAATATTCTAAATCAATTGTGGCATTGTATGCATCATAGTTTAATGTGTCCCTCTTTATTACTCCGTATAATACTGCCTTGGCAGAGTCGTACATTTTATCCCATGTATACAGTCTGCCTAAGAATATTGAGATATCGGAATAATTAGGGCTCTTAACTAATGCTTCTTTGCATAATTCCCTTGCACTTACATGATCATCTTTTTTGAATGCATATTCCCTGGCTTTCTGGAAAAGCTCGTCCGAGGATTGTGCTAACCCAATAAAAGGTGTAAGACTTGTTAAAAGGAATAAAATAATAAGTGCAAGTTTCGGATTCTTTGGGGTTTTTATTTTCAAGACTTTTTATTCTTTACTATTAAGATAAAAATAATGATATTTTAATTTACAAATGATTTTTATAATAGAAAAATTTCTTTATTTTAACATAAAAGGAACTTCTTGGTTCTATGGATACAATTAAAAAGAAAATTTTGTTCGCTGAGGACAATGAGAGCCTCACTAAAATTGTCCTCTATATGCTTGGAAAAGAAGGATATGAGGTGTTCCACTACCCCTCTGGGGAAAATGTCGTCTCCGGCGTCAAAGAACATAAACCCGATCTCATCCTTACCGATGTTATGATGCCTGTTAAAAATGGCCTTACCATACTTAAGGAAATTAAAGAAGACCCTGATACAAAAGATATTCCCCTTATCTTCCTGTCATCTAATAATAATGACCTCTCTATTCAGGATGGATTGGATCTCGGGGCTGCCGATTATATTCTTAAGCCTTTCTCTATCGAAGATCTTTCGGCAAGAATTAAAAAACAATTAAATATTAAATAGGCCACCTTTTTGAGTTATATACTTCTTCATATAATAGTCTATATAATATTTATCCTCCTTTGCACTGTCTATCTTCTCATCCTTTACGTTATTGATCTCCGGCTCTATCATGATTATCTCACTCGTAGACAACATAAATTTGAGGACCAATGGGAAAAAGCTATTTTCCAATACCTCCAGCTTAGAGGCGACCCGGAAGATTTTATTAAAAAGGTCCCTTCTAGAAAATATCTGCTCCTGCTTGAGTTGCTTAGACAATTCCTCCTCTCCCTTACTGGAAGTGAATATGAAAAAATAGCCGACCTGATTAAACAAAAAAGAATTTACGACTTCCTTATTAAACGTCTTAATAGCTTTAGAACCAATAGGGTCGTTACTTCCGCTTATTTTTTGGGCCTAGCCAAAATAGTAAAAGCTAAGGATCTCCTTATTAAAAAACTGGATACAGATAGTCAACCTGTTTTCATCTCCTGCGCTACCAGCCTGGCACAGATAGATGCGGTCGAAGTTGTAGAAAAAATATTAACCCGCGCTGAATCCTTTAAAGATTTGAGCAGGGATTCTCTCCTTTTCATATTATTGGAATATAAACAGGATGTCTGTGCTCCACTCTTAAAATTACTATCCTCTAAAATACCCGATTACCAGAAGGAAGCTATTGTTTCATTATTCAGACAGTTCAAATATCAGGAGTCGGCTCCAGAGGTAACTAAAACACTGACTAAGACACAAAATATCGATTTAATTCTTGAATGTCTCAGGTTCATTAGAGAAATCCGTTATGTGGAAGCCCACTATGTCGTCAATCCGATGCTCGATCATAAAAATCCCCACGTTAGTGTGGAAGCTATTAAAACTATTGGCAAGCTTGGGGCCGGACCTCTGGTAGATAAGATTTTCAGCAAATTGTTTGATGATAACTATGAGGTTCAACTCGCCGCAGCCGTAACTATTTCCCAGGATATTCCTTCTGCTCGCGATAAACTTAATAAAATTGCCTACAATGTCAATAAAGAAAGGGCTACCTCTATTGCTAGAATGGTCCTTAGTGAAATAGACTTGAGAAGATATGCCTAACATTATAAAGAATATTATCCTGTCATATAATTATCTGGTTCTGCTCTATTTCCTTGCTATATGCACTATATACCTCCTCCTGAATATCCTGTCATTCAGAAATATTCTCCGGTATAATAAAAAAATTCATTTTATAGATCTTAATAGGATATTCAGACTCAAAAATTATAAACCGATCTCCATTATCGTCCCTACTTATAATGAAGAAATGGGTATCGTCGAAAGTGTTAAATCTCTCCTGCAGCTTGAGTATCCTGATTTTCAGGTGGTTGTTGTAAATGACGGTTCGCAGGATAATACTCTGGATAAATTATTTACTAACTTCGGAATAAGACAGGTTTCATTTACTCCTTTCTATAAGCTTCCTTCAAAACCAATCGGTGCTATTTATATATCCCGCGATTTTCCCAATCTTATCGTTGTTGATAAAGAGAATGGGGGAAAAGCCGATGCAATAAATGCAGGTATAAATATTGCAAAAAACCCGTTGATTGCTGTCGTTGATGCTGATTCTCTTCTTGAAAGAGACTGCCTGCTGAAAATAGCCAGACCCTTTATGGAGGATGATAATGTCGTTGCTGTTGGCGGCACTATCCGTATTGCAAATGGATGTGAAATAATCCAGGGCCATGTTGCTAAGGTAAAATTATCACATTCATGGCTTGTACGCTTCCAGGTCATTGAATATTTACGCGCATTTCTCTTCGGCAGGAATGGACTCGATGCCCTCAATAGTATCCTCATTGTATCCGGTGCCTTTAGCTGCTTCCAGCGGGATGCCCTCGTTAAAATAGGCGGATATAAGGTCGGATCGGTAGGCGAGGATATGGAAATTATTATCAGAATGCATAAGGTATTCAGGAAAGAGAACCCTAAAACTAAAATTACCTTTATTCCTGACCCCGTATGTTGGACTGAAGTACCTGCAACTCTAAAAAGTTTGAAAAGTCAACGAGTCCGCTGGCAGAAAGGAACTATTGACGGGATCCGGCTTCATAAAGATATATTTCTCAATAGTAAATATGGATGGCTTGGACTCTTAGGCTTTCCTTATTATACATTATTTGAAATGTTGGGCCCGGTTGTGGAAATTTCAGGTTATATAGTATTTATTATCTCTTTCTTCCTGAATCTAATCTCTCCCCTCTTTGCTGTGGCTTTCCTTACTGTGGCAATCTTATATGGAGTCGTATTATCAATTCTATCTGTAATTCTGGAAGAAATATCATTTAAACGTTATGCTAAATTAGGCGACCTTATTACTTTGTTTGCCGCTGCATTTATCGAAAACTTCGGTTACCGGCAGCTGGTTTCCTGGTGGAGGTTCCTTGCCATAGTTGAATATGTCGCTGGTAAACGTCAATGGGGTGATATAGAAAAGAAGGGGTTCTCCCATAATAACTAAGCAGTCTTTTCAGAATGCTTCACCAATACCAAAGTTTATTTCTATTGTCCTGAATGGAGTGCTCTTAAATATCCATTTATCATCTGCTGGATCATAAAGCCTGAATCCGAAGTCTAACCGGAAAGGAGCAATGCTCGAATAATATCTTATACCAAATCCAATCGCAAGCGCAAGTTGATTAATCCTGAACTCATCATAACCGTTCCATGTATTTCCGTAATCTGTAAATAGAGCTACCCCTATTGTCTGTAGAAGTTTTTTCCTGTACTCTACTGAACCCTCTACAAGGAAAGTCCCGCCTCTTACATTCTCAGGAATTATTATACCGTAATAGCTTACTGTATCAACAGGTACAAGTGTACGGGCTCTCCATCCTCTCACTGAGTTGCTCCCCCCTCCTACAAATGTTTTATTCGGCGGTATCAGTTCCTGGTTCCCCTTTACTGTCTGAATATATCCTGTCTTGAATTTTATTCCTATAACAGATGTATTATCATGAGCAATTTGAATAAATTTAGAAAAACTTTCCTGCAGTTTATAAAAATATGCAACCTCATTGGTATTCAATTTTGATTTCGGTATCTGGGCATATAATGAAATAACAGAATCTGAACCGTTTACATTGTTCATCGTGTTTGCTATACCCCCTTCAATAATAAAGGATAAATTATAGCCATTGGTTGGGAAAAAAAGATCATTCGCTTTAGCGCTTGCTATCTCTGCTCCCAGTATCGATGATATACTGTTAAACTTAAAATTAAGATTCGCATTCTGAATTTTATTTGATAACAAATCATATAATTCGATATTGTAATATGTCCTTAATTGATTCACAAAAGTATAATCAGGCAACTCAAAATCGAACCCTACCCTTGATCCGTATGTAACAATATTTGTTCTTAGCTGGGTTCTTGTCTTAATATAAAATTCCAGGCTTCCTGTAATAGGCTGGTTAAAAATATAGGGTTGCTCTATTAAAGTGGTTAATTCATAGTAACCCTGATAAGTAGAATCTCTGTTGGCGGAAGCCCTGAATATATTTGCAAAATTTAGGTGCAGTATGTCGGTCAATCCGAATTTACCATTAACCGTTAATTTCCGCGCATATCCAAGGAAGTTTTTCCTTATATAAACTCCCCCCAAACCCAGGTTAAATGAATTCTGTTCGTTATCAGCAACAATTTCAGGCGAAAGTTCATTCATATTACCAATTGTCCCCTCAAATTCCAGCGGGACATACTTTCGGGATGAATCTGCTTTTCCCCCCTCCAGTTTAAGTGACGTAAAAAGACCTGTTTTGGAAAGACGGGTCTGACTGTTCTTTATTTTGTCTATATCATAATATTCTTCGGGTTTAATTGCAATAAGATCTTTAATTAAGTCCTTACTTACATAATCTTTCCCCTCCCCTTTGGTATCTACATCTATACTGCTGATCTTATATCTGCGCCCCGGGGAGAACCTGATTTCCAGATTTGCCCTATTGTTAATTGTATCTTTATAAATAATTGTGGAGTCATATAATGCATTCATATACCCGTTCATCAAAAGAAATGTCGCTGTAGCATGGATATTAGCTCCTAGCTTTTCTGCATTATACCTGTCGGATGAATCAACCTGGAGTTTTTCAAATACTTGCTTTGAGATTAAATCCGGAGCATTCTTGAAACCTTGTATCTTGATCGTTCCATATCTTGATGGCTCTCCCTCTGTAACCTTATACAACAAAGTTACACCTTTAGCGGATGTATCAAACGTATAATGATATGTGAATTGTGATTTGAAAAATCCATTGTCATCGTAAAAAGCTTTTAGATAATTAAGATCAGTTGGAATTAACGAGGAATCGAAGTAGACAGCTTCATTCCCCCACTTGCTATAAATTGAATTAAGTAATTTCCATCCCCAGAAAGGAGTTTCTTTGCTCTTTATATTTTGTTTCAGTTCAGATGAAGAAAATTCCTTGTTCCCCTCAAATTTGATATCGGTAAGCTCATACTTGGGCAGACTCTGCGCCCAGATTATTTTACCGCAAATTAGAAATACGAATAATAAGGTATAAGCTCTCTTCAATATAATACCGGAATTTTCATAATTAAATATATAAGAGAATTTTATTTTATATATGAAAAAAAGATGTTTATTCTATTATTAATTAAATACTGGATCCCTGGCTGTCAATTTAATTGTGGGATAATCTTTTTTGAAACTGTTAATAAAATATTTACTTATCTCTTTATTCTCTGTGTCAGAAATATAAAGTTGAACTGGCCTTCTGGACTGTGACACTAGGTGGGCATAATATGTTTTTGGAGTCTTAAAATCTATAATATACGCATATACTTCGCCATCACTGCTCCCCATAAAATATCCCTCTGAATTATAATATATTAAGTCATTGTTCATCCCCTGAAGATTTATCTTTTCTAATTTACATCCTTTCAAAGATCCATCAAGCGGCTTTGTCTCATCTTTCTTCTCTAATTTATTATCCTTAATCTCGATGAGATTGAAGTTTATCTTTTCTTCCTTCTTATTTACATAAATTAGGGCCGCTGCTTGCTGAGTGTTATCTCCCTTAAAATTACCCGGCAATACTATTCCATCATCTGTATGAAATAAGCTTTTAACTTCATTCAGCAAAGTATCATAATTATTAAAGGGCTTAATGGTAACAGGCTCCTGATCAGGAGCTTTCTTTTGACAACCGGTAAGGAATACCATTAATATGAATAAAAAGAAAAGATATCTACTTGATAACAACTTTTGTACCTCTCTTAACAATTGAATAAATCTCATCTATATCTTCATTACTTACGGAAATTGATCCATCAGTCCAATTATAGACAAATGGAAGATTCTTGAATATGATGTTGTACTCGCCTATCCCTTGTATACCTATATCCCCCCCCAACTCTGTCATAGTATCAGGGCAGTCACTATAATAAAATTCAAAGCTGAGTTGATCATATTGTTTCTGGGTTATTATTCCTTTTTTAAGTGCTTCGCCTGCATCAGTAATATTCGGATAATTTAATCGCAAAAACTTATGGTATTTATTGGTTGTATCGATTGAACAAATATTATATTCCCCTACGGGAGTAGCATTATCTCCTTTCCTGCATTTAGGACTGATTATATTCCTTCCAAAATTTGCACGGTAGGTTTTTATTAAAACTGTATCTTCATAAAGACTTAATGAATAATTCTTCCTCTCTATTAAAATAGATGTATTGTTAAGTTTTGTAAATCCCTTTAATCGCATGGCTTCTTCTAAAGGGATTTCCCGGATATTAATTATTATTCCGTATAAAATTACCCCAATGATAAAGAGTAAAGTGCCCCCTGAAAAGTAAATAACATTTAATAGAGTATTTTTATTGAAATACTGTGGGAATATCGATTTGATCTTATTTATATAACGGGACTTACTTTCCATCAGGAAGAACTGAATTGTGCATTTATATTCAAGTTTGTTAGATTGAAATTAACGAATATTTCAAAAAGTTGTTTAAAATAATGTCAAATATCAGTAACATTGAAACAAAAATTCCCGCCATAGGACGGGAATTAAATCCATTGATAAAGTCTCAAAGCTATACAGTTGCGTTTTCTGTTGAATAAATTTTCTGAAAGTCTTTGGGTTTCCTTTCCTTCCATGAACCTTTATGATAAGCATAACCGGTAACTAAAGGCATTCCAATAGTGGCCTCACAATATACCATTTGCTCGAAAGTTGTTTCTACCTTTCCCCATGAGCTCGCTTCTTTTAAGGTTGACCCGGATAAAGCTCCGTCTCTTTGATCTGCAACAGTTATCTGTATCGCATACTTATGCATGTCGGCCTTCCCTTCAAGTATATCTGCCGCTACAACTATATCCTGCGTAAAGTTTTTAGGAACTCCCCCCCCTATCATGAAAATACCTGTTTCCTTACAATTAATTTTAACTTTGGTCAGTTCAAGAAAATCCTTTGCCGAATCGATTGATACATGCTTGACTGGGTTTTCTGTCTGGTGGACTATGAACCCAAATCCTGCCGAACAATCAGAGAATGCTGGAACAAAAATTGGCACATTCTTTAGATAGGCTGCATATATAACAGAATCTTCTACTTTCGGACCTCCATTATTTTCAAGATATCTCCCCATTTCCCAAATATATTCCCTTGAGGAATATGGGCGGGGTTCCAATGAATCACAGATCTTTTTGCAGGTCTCATCGCATATTCTTAATTCATCTTCATCTATAAAGGTATCATAAATTCTGTCGATGGCTAGATCGCGAAGTTCACTATCATTACTGAATGGAGTACCCAGGTAATGCTTGAAACCAAGCGCCTCAAAAAAGTCCTGGTCTATCATTATAGCACCGGTTGATACTATAACATCAACCATATTATTCATAATCAAATCGTATACAACTTTCTTTAATCCTGCACTGAATAAACTCCCGGCTAATGTCAAAATAATGCCGCATTCCTTATCCTTAAGCATCATATCATAAATTCTGGCCGCACGGTTTATTTCCCTGGCTGAAAATGCCATGTATTCCATTGATTCTACAAGAGAAACTACATTATGCTGTTTAATATCTATATGCTTTATCGTATCCTTTAGATAATCTTTCTTCTTTGCCATTATTACCTCCTTCAATTTCTGTCAAATAAATAAACTAATTCAAAATTTATAAACTTTTAACCGGCTGGATTAGAAAAATATTTTAGCCAGTTTAAGAATCCCTTGTTTCCAGGGTACACGGTGAGAAACGCCGCTTTTATTTTCAAAATCATTCAGGTGCTCAAGGTACCATTTGTAATTTCGCACCAAAGCATCTTTATTCGAATATTTTGGCTTATAACCAAGTACCTTTTCTGCCTTCTCTATTGAAACAAAAGAATCTTTTGAAGCTGTTTCATAAACCCATTTATATAAAGGGGAAAGCTTTAATGCTTCAAGTATTTTAAGTGTTAATATAATCGGCTTTTCAGGAAGACCTATTATCTTCTTGCCATGTTTTGCATAATCAAGAACAGCCTGGTAATCCTCCTTCATAGTTGTAAACTCTTTTGCACCGATATTAAATGTATCATTAACTTTCTTTTCATCAAGAGTGGCACAAAGATATATCGAATCACAAAGATCTTCAACATCTAAAAGCTGATACTTGTTTTTTCCATTACCTATCATTGGAAATCCATGACCATCTTTTGCCCAGTCATAAAATAACGCAAATACTCCCAATCGTTCGGGTCCTATAAATGATTTCGGGCGAAGAATCGGAACGCACATTCCTTTGTTTCTGAATTTCAGGCATTCTTCTTCTGCCTCTATTTTGGCCTTACCATATGGTCCTACACCATCCAGTTTATCATTTTCAAGTAACGGATGATGATCCGGGATCCCGTACACCGCAGTAGATGATATGTGAATAAACCTCTTAACTTTATTCCGTTCAGCAGCTTCGAGTAATAACTTTGTTCCTGCTATATCTGTAGAGAAAATTTCTTCAGGCTTATATAAAGGAAGAGCGGCTGCAGTATGAATTACTATGTCTGCTCCTGTCATTGCATCAGCCACTGCTTTTGGGTCCCTTATGTCCCCTTTTATTATTTTTACTTTATCTGACATATCCGGATAATCAAAATCCGCAAGATCAAGAGAAACTATTTCATGTCCGCGTAAGTGTAAATATCGGACTATATTTATCCCGAGGAATCCAGCTCCTCCAGTTACTAAATACTTCATTTTTATTGACCTTTGATAATTTGCGAAATTATAGATTTGAAAATTACTAATTTTGAATAGGGCTTCAAAGAGAATTAGAAAAATAATAGTAAGAATGGATCAAAACTTAAAATTAAATATTAGGGATTATGGCTTTTTCAGCTATTCTGTATCGCTGTTTTTCCACATTACTCTTTTTATAATATGTTTTTTATATCTGAATAAAGGAGAGAATGCCTACCTGGGAAAAAATGTAGAAGTTCAACTCTCACAGGGAGGAAACTTAGTTTCGAAAGCTGAAGAAATATTTAAAAGTGAACCGGTTAAACCTGAACCTGAGAAAACAATTCTGAAGAAAACGGCAATTTCTAATGGTTCTGAAAAAGAACTTGATAGCTCTCCAAAGGCCGTAACATTGAATAGTCCCTATATTGATACTTTATCTCCCTCTGGCTATTACAATTTTGCAGGATCAGGAAACGATACCTCGGGTTTGATACAAGTCTACTCTGAAAAAACTCTTAATGTTAAAATTAAATATCCTTTAGGCTGGACATTTATTGACCAGGATAAAGATAATAAGCTTGATGGAGTCACTTTCTGGGTTAATAATGGAATTTTTAATCCCCCGCCATATATATTCCTTGAGGTTAAAGAAAAATATCTTTTTAATCCGTCCAGGTATAAATTCAATACGAAACTAAGAAACTCAATGGCTTACTATAATGACCCTGAAGAATTGGAAGGACAGGTATCACAGATTTTTTATATCAGAACAGATACTGATCAGGATTTTAGTATAAAACTGATTATGAACGGAAAGGATACTTTTATGGCCTTTCAACCAATATTTTTTGCAATGATTAAATCATTTAATTTCGGGAAGTCCTTTTTTTAGATTATATTGGAGAGAATAAATGCCAAAATTTCTTGACATTTTACCACTTTAAACTTAAATTTCTGGTCTTTATTAGCAAATGATAAGGCTCGGAGGAAAATAGCGTGAAACAAGAAAAAATGACACATTTTGTCAGTACTGAAGAAGCTGATCAAAAATGGTATGTAGTAGATGCAAAGGATCAGGTCCTGGGCAGATTAGCAACACAGATTGCAAATATGATACGAGGGAAAAATAAACCTGAGTTTACCCCTAATGCAGATACTGGCGATTTTGTAGTTGTTATAAATGCTGAACTGGTTAAGCTTACTGGAAAAAGAGAAATTTATAAAAATTACGTCCATCATTCAGGATATCCGGGCGGACTTAAGACTAAAAACATCACTGTCGTAAAGTCTTCAAAACCTGAATTTATTGTAGAAAATGCAGTTTATGGAATGCTCCCTAAAACAAGATTAGGCAGACAACTAAAAAAGAAATTAAAAGTCTATGCCGGAAGCACTCATCCACATGCAGCTCAGAAACCAGAATTAATTAGTTTATCGGAGAAATAATGGCAGATCAGATTTTTATAGGAAGAAGAAAGACCTCAGTAGCAAGAGTTATTTTGAGAAACGGTAATGGCAAAATTACTGTTAATGATAAGGAAATTGAAAGAGTTTTCCCACAACTGCTTAGCAGAGAAGATATTAATAATCCGTTTAAAGTAACAAATACTTTAGGCCAGTATGACGTTCTCGTAAAAGTTAATGGCGGCGGTATTACTGGACAGGCTCAAGCTGTCCGCTTAGGTATTGCAAGAGCATTAATTTCTATAAATCCTGATTATAGACCCGCTCTTAAAATTGAAGGGTTCTTAACAAGAGATCCTAGAATGGTCGAACGTAAGAAGTACGGTCAGCCTAAAGCAAGAAAAAGATTTCAGTTCTCTAAAAGATAATTTAATCAACTTAATAAACTATAATTCATATCTCCTGATTTACCGCCTGTGTCCTAATTTTGGATTGTAGGTAAAGTTGAAGGAGATAGAAGTTAAACAGGAGTAAAATATGAAAAAACCTGATATAACCCAGCTTATTGAAGCTGGCGCTCACTTCGGTCATTTGACCCGCCGTTGGAATCCTAAAATGAAACCATATATCTTTATGGAAAAAAACGGGATCCATATAATTGATCTTAAAAAAACCCAGACTCTCCTTGTTGATGCTGCCGATAATCTTTCTAAAATGGCATCTGAAGGCAAAAAGGTCCTTTTTGTAGGTACTAAAAAACAAGCTAAGAACGTTATTGAACAGGAAGCCAGAAGATGCGAATCTAACTGGGTTAGTGAAAGATGGTTGGGAGGAATGCTTACTAATTTCTCTACTATCAGAAAAAGCATTAAACGTCTGAACAATATTGAAAAACAAGAAATAGACGGAACCTTTGAGAAGATCACTAAAAAAGAACGACTCTTCCTGACTAGAGAAAAAGATAAGCTCAAAAAAGTCCTTGAAGGCATTGAAACTATGTCAAGAATCCCGGGAGCAATGTTTGTTGTCGATATTAAAAAAGAATCTATTGCAATTAAGGAAGCTCAGAGATTGAATATTCCTGTGTTTGCTATTGTTGATACAAACTGTGATCCGGACCAGGTGGATTATCTCGTTCCCGCAAATGATGATGCTGTAAAAACAATTGAAATGATTGTTAAAACTATGGCTGATTCAGTAATAGAGGGAAGCTCAAAAGCAAAAGAAATGAAAGCTGAAGAAGCTGCAGAAGATGAAAGAGTTACAAAAGAAAGAGAAGCTGAAAATACTGAAACCCCTGCTTCTCCAAATAACAAAAGGAATTAAATATGCAGATTACTGCTTCACAAGTAAATGAATTAAGACAGAAAACCGGCGCAGGTATGATGGATTGCAAGAAAGCCCTTACTGAAGCTGAGGGTAACTTTGAAAAAGCCATCGATATTCTTAGAAAAAAAGGTGCTGCTGTGGCAGCCAAACGCGCTGAGAAATCAGCTAATGAAGGTTTAGTCGTAATAAAAATATCTGAAGATAGGAAAATGGGTGTCATTGCTGAAATCAATTGTGAAACTGATTTCGTAGCTAAAAGTGATGATTTTATTAAACTTGCCGATTCTGTTGCACAGACTGTTTTTTCACAACTACCGGGAAATAAAGACGAACTCCTTGCTAATAACCTTTCGTTGAAAAACTTGGTAAATGATGTAATGGGAAAAGTCGGTGAAAAGATCGAAATATCCCGCTTTGCAATCGAAAAAGTTTCAGAAGGTGTTGTTGTCGGATATGTCCATTTAGGTTCTAAATTAGGAGTACTTGTTAAGTTTGAAGGTACAACTGTTGGACTGGATGAATTGGCCGAGATAGGAAAAGATATCGCTATGCAGGTAGCTGCTATGAAACCTCTCTGCGTATACCAAGATGAAGTACCCAAGGATTTGATTGAAAAAGAAATCGATATTTATAAAGAGATTGCCCGGAAGGAAGGGAAACCTGAAGCTATATTGGAAAAAATTGCCACAGGTAAACTTAATAAGTTTTATCAGGAAAATTGTCTGGTCGAACAGGCATTTATTAAAGATAACACCAAAACAGTTAATGATTTGCTTAAGGAGTTTAACTCCAAATATGGAAGCAATGCAAAAATTGTCCTGTTCCGCAGATTCCATCTGGGGGATGAAAAAAAATAGTTATTACTAAATTGAAAAGGTCTTAAATGTTTTAAGACCTTTTTTTTTATATTTATAATGTGGAACTGTGCTAGGATGATAATGTCAATAATTACAGGATTAAAATGAGTAAAATACGCTATAAAAGAGTCCTCCTGAAACTCAGTGGGGAATCCCTTCTTGGAAGTGTTAAGTATGGAATTGATCCGAAGGTGCTGGATTTCTATGCTGAAGAAATTAAAAAAGTTCATGATGCAGGCGTGGAGTTGGGAATTGTAATCGGCGGAGGAAATATATACAGAGGACTGAATGCGGAAGAGCAAGGGATAGACCGTGTTACCGGAGACCAGATGGGAATGCTCGCTACTATGATTAACTCGTTGGCGTTACAAAATGCGGTTGAACATACAGGTACTGATTCCCGCCTGATGAGTTCCATTCAAATGAATGAAGTTGCCGAACCCTATATCAGAAGAAGGGCTATGAGACACTTTGAAAAAGGTCGGGTTGTAATTTTCGGTGCGGGAACCGGACATCCATATTTCAGTACTGATACAGCCGCCTCTTTAAGAGCTGTCGAGATTGAAGCTAATGTTATCGTTAAGGGAACAAGAGTTGACGGTGTATTTGATTCCGATCCGGAAAAGAATCCTGATGCTTCCAGATTTGAATCAATCTCCTATCTGGATGTATTGAAGAAAAATTTGCGCGTTATGGATTTGACCGCTGTCAGCTTATGCCAGGAAAATAAACTGCCAATGGTTGTTTTTAATATGAATGAACCTGATAATTTGTTAAAGCTTGTTTATGGCGAAAATATCGGTACCGTTATTAAATAAATTCTGATTTTGAAATTTAATTATTAAGTATTTACTTTTAGTTTCACTGTTTGAGGTTTTTATGGAACAAATTATTAAAGATGCAAGCACAAGGATGAATAAGTCTTTGGATGCATTGAGGCATGAACTGGCCAAGGTTCGGACCGGAAAGGCAACTACAGCTCTCCTGGATGGAATTAAGGTCGATTATTATGGCACCCTGACACCATTAGCTCAGGTTGGTAATGTCTCTGTCCTCGATGTCCATACCCTTGCTATCACACCTTGGGATAAGTCAATCATTTCTCATATTGAAAAAGCTATCCTGGAAGCTAATATTGGATTTAACCCTATGAGCGATGGAACTAATCTTAAAATACCTGTTCCTCCATTAACTGAGGAAAGAAGAAGAGATTTTGTAAAGGTAATTAAAAAATTTGGCGAAGAAACAAAGATTGCTATTCGAAATATCAGAAGAGACTCAAACGATCATCTTAAAAGAGAAGAAAAGGAAAAGAAAATTTCTGAAGACCAGCTTAAAGAAGGTGAGTCCAGAATCCAGAAATTCACAGATGAACATATAAAAACAGTAGATGAAATTCTTAAACATAAAGAAATAGAAATAATGGAAGTTTAGTATTTATCCATGTTCCAAACTTATTAAGGCTGAACCCTGGGTTCAGCCTTTTTTTTATTCAAAATAATTGTAACTCAAAAAGAATTGGGTAGTTTTTAAACTATTGGATCGGTAATTATTAGGTGGGATAATCTTATCCGCAAGTAAAAATTACCAGATAAATCATTCCACAAGCTAATTTTAATAAAAAATGGAATAGTTGTTTCTGGCACCGTACTTGTGGAGTATAATCTGAATAGAATAGTTTTTAATTAAAACACCCTCAAAATAGACTGCCGGATTTTTATTAAAAAATTCGGCAGTTCCTCCTTTAAATGGCTGCCCCTGTATTAACGCAATTTAAAAGTATTCTGAATAGCATAAATGATTTCTTCCTTTCTTGCTTCTACATCAATCAGAATCTCCCCGATATCTTTAATAAGAACAAACCTGATACCACCTTCCTTATTCTTTTTATCGGATAACATCATATTTATAATTTTGTCCATATCAGGTTTATCCGGCAGTGGATACTCTATTCTTGACGGGAGTTTAAGAAAATAATCCAGGGAGGTTTGATTAATTATCCCCTTTCGGTAAGATAAAAATAAAGATGAAATGATTCCCGCCGCTACTGCAGTTCCATGCTTTATCCCGAAATTGAAATAACTTTCGTAGGCATGTGCAAAAGTATGTCCAAGATTTAATATTTTCCGAATCCCGGCCTCTCGTTCATCTTCTGTAACAACCTCCGCTTTAATTTTAACACAAACTGTTATAATCTTATCTAATTCCTTGTTATCAAGGGAAATTATAGAATCGTAGGAACCAATTACTTTATTATAAAAAGCTCTATCCGATAAGAAGGCATATTTTATAATTTCCCCGGTTCCTGAAATAAATTCATCTGCAGGAAGAGTACTAAGAAAAGTAGAATCAGAAAGAACAAAATCAGGCTGGTAAAAGGTCCCTATTATATTTTTCCTATTCAAAAAATTAATTCCCGTCTTCCCTCCAATTGAGGAATCTACCGAAGCAAGCAGAGTAGTAGGTATTTGAACAAGTTGGATTCCTCGCATATATGTAGAGGCTGCAAAACCGGCAATATCTCCTGTTACACCACCCCCTATTGCAGCTATAAGAGAATCCCTGCCATAGTTATTTTCGGCAAGGAAAGAAAGGATACTATAATATTTCTCAGTTGATTTATTAGATTCGCCGGACGGCATAACATAAAGATTATATTTCTTTTTACATTTTGCAGCTACAGATTTGATCTTTTCAAAATGAGATTTCATAACATTTTCATCAACAACAAAAAGTATATTCGTATTTAATTCCTTCTTATCAATAAGATCATTAAGCAGATCAAATGATCCGGCCTCTATATAAATATCGTATCTGTCTTTTCCTCTAAGTACTTTAATTTTTTTCATTTTTCTTTTCCAACTCGTTTTGGATAATTTTAGCAATATTATCTATTGTTTTCCCTACCGAAACATTATCCGTATCAATAATAAAATCTGCTTGTTCATAAAACATCCTCCTTTTTTCTAATAATTCTTCTATTCTTTTTAAAAGATCTTCTTTTGTAAATTCGTCACCCAGATCAGAAAATAGAACAGGACGGTCCCTTTTATTTTCTAATCTTTTATAAACCGAAGTTGAGGAAAGTTTAAGATATACAATAATACCTGTTCTTTTTAGTAGCTCAATGTTTTGATTATTAGCAATTGTCCCGCCGCCCAGCGAAACTATTATTTGATTTTGATTAGATATATTAGAAAGAGACTCCCTTTCCAGGTTTCTAAAATGATCTTCACCAAAAGTTTCAAAAATATCCTTAATCGATATTCCTGTTTTATTCTCAATAATTTTATCAAGGTCATAGAAATCCCAGCCCAGGGTATTTGCAAGAATAGGTCCTATGGTACTTTTTCCGGAGCCCATAAACCCGGTTAAATAAACAACTTTTTTATCCATAATCTATCTGTGAAAATAAGAGAATCTAAGGGGAAATTAAAGAGTTTTAAAAATGAAAAGTGATTCCTAAAATAAAAGAAATTCCATCAACATTGATTTTTGAACTGAACGACTGCGCTCCAAGATGAATTAAAGATCCATTATAGTTAACATCAGTATTATCATATTTGCTTGTTACATTAAATTGAGGGTCCCTGAATTTTAATTCACCCCTGACAGAAATACTCTCCTGGATTAAATAATCCATCGTGAGTATCACATGTATACCATAGGCGGTCGGCCTGGCAATATTACTAACCTTCGCATCACCGAATTTTCTGATATGCTCCCCTATATAATAGCCTACCCCGCCTCCCATAAGAAAATTAAATCTTTCTGTTGAAAAAGGAAGAATATAGTAAGCTGAAAATTCAATAGGTATTAACTGGAATCCATCTTGCAGAAGAACTGCGATAGTCCCACGTTCTGAGAAAGCAGTCAGGTTGTATCCGGATGAAGTGGATCTCATATACTCTGTGCTTAGCCCGAGCAAAATATCTTCTTCAAGTTTATACATTATTTCAGCCTGAAAACTTACAATTCCCTCAAGAGGAAAGGAATTATTTCTAATAACTGGATCCGCAGAATTCGGATTAAGATATATTTTTGCAGTCGTTGTATAAACTGTATTTAAAGAAAAACTCCATAGCTTATCATTATATTGTCCCCTTGCCGGAATAGAAATCATCAATAATACTATAAAAGTTTTCATTAAACATTAAGGTTTTTACTAAGTTGGAGAAAATTCCTTTAAAAAACAAAACCCCCTTAATCAGAATCAAGGGGGTATTTTTAAGTTCAATCTTTTACTGTCTTATTGACCGAAAACCTTATACCTGTTGTCAACAATTTTCGCATCTTTCTTTATTTTAGTAAGCCATTGATTAAAGAACATCCCTTTTTTCTCCTGATAAATGGCATCCCTTAACTGGTTCCTTTGAGCCATATATACATTATTATCAAATGAGGATTTACTTATCAATTTGATAAGGTAATATCCTCTTTGTCCTTTTACAGGTTTCGAAATTTTATTAAGATCAAGTGCATACGCATTGTCCGCAAATGCCAAATCACGACCAATTTTGGGTATGCCGCCGCCTATAGTAAAATTACCCGTTGTATCTAAAGAAACTTTATTATTAAGCGAGGGTGCTATATTCAGGTTTCCATTTAGTTTACCTGAAACACTTTCTATTATTTCCTTAGCTTTTTGATATTTCTTTGTTTTTATAACTTCAGCTTTGATTACGTTCTTAACTTCATCAAATGGACGTGCGCCAGCAGAAATAACATCTGAAATCATAACTACAAAATATCCGGTTGGCAATTTGAAAGGATCACTTACTTTCCCCTTACTGTTATCAAATGACCAGTCAATCAATCTTTTATTCTGTCCGATACCCTGGATTGAAAATGCGTCTTTATTGAATGGAGCAGCTTCAAGAACTTTATAATTCATTAGGCCTGCTTCTTTTTCAAATCCATTTTTATCTGCAATATAGGAGAAATCCTGAGCCGACGCGAGCTTAGTATCTTTTGTCGCTGCAGAAGGTTTTACAGGTGCAATTATCTTTTCAACTACGAATCTGCTGTCTGATTTACCTGAAATTTTAATAATATGATACCCAAATGCGGTTTTAACTGGTGGAATAATTTCACCTGGTTTCCCATCAAAACAGGCTTTCTCAAACTCAGGTACCATAGCTCCTTTTCCAAACCAACCTAAAGCGCCCCCCTTGTCTGAATTTGATTTATCCCCCGAATATTCCCTGGCAAGCTGTTCGAAGTTAGCCCCGGATTTAAGCTGCGCATATACTTTTTGTGCTGTGGCTAATTTAGCCGCATCGTCTCCCTGGTTTATAAGAATATGGGAAGCTTTTACGAATTGGTCTTTTCCCGGTACCACATTATCTAATTTGTAAACTGCCAGGCCTTCATTTGAAGCTATGGGGCCAAGGATAGAACCTGCCTGAGCGTTCATCATCAAATCTGTAACATTTGAAGGAAGTGTGGATATATTCATCGTATCTTTTGAATAAGGATAGGAAGAGTACATTTCTACAGCACTTTTCAAAGTCAATGTATCATACTTCTTCATCTTACTAAGAATTGTTTCAAGATTCCTTTGTATTATAGATGAATCCTCTGAAGAAGCAATAAACGGAAAATTAACATACTTTAATTTCCTTTGGGCATCTATATTGTATTTATCTAAATTATTGTCGTAATAATTTTTAAGATCTTCATCTGTAACTTTAAAATCAGCATCTGGAAATTGGTTAATATCAACTAATGCATATTGGGCATTAATAAAAATATTCTGATCTATAAATCTTTTCCTAATCTCATTTTCACCAACATTTATTGTCGCAAGAAGCATGCTTTGTAGTTTCTCGCTTAAACGTGACTGTTTAATATATTCTTCGGCTTGAATCAATGGGGCTTTATTCCGGGGATCCATAATCGCATTATCATATGCCTGCCGGTTAAATCTTCCGGTCGAATCGATGAAACTTTGTTTTAGAATTTGAGGAGGATTATCTCCGAGAATGATATCTCTTACTTCATCATCAGAAACCGTAATTCCAAATTTTTTAATTTGATCCTCAATAAGCGTCTGATTCACAACAGCATCCCAAACCTGGTCACGAAACTGATCCATGTTTTCTTCATCAATATCCTGACCCGTTTGTTTCTTCTGACTTTCCTTCTGTTGATCAACAGCTTTAACAAAATCCGGATAAGTAATGTCTTTCCCATTAACTGAACCGACTGTGTTGCTATGGGCCCCAAAAATTTCCATCAACTTGGAATCTGAGAGTACCATAAAAAGGACAAATAAAGCGCCAACTGATAAGATAAAAGCAGGAGCTAAGCTTCGCATCTTGGCCATCATAGCCATATATTATTTCTCTCCGGTATATAAATAAATAAATTAAGAAGATAAAAATATCTACAAAGCCCTAAAAAAGCAATGTATATTTAACTTATTCTTAAACCCTTCTCCTTAAACCCGGTTTTCATAAGATTCTAAAAACCTGGGTTGTTCATTTTATCTATCAACAATAATTTGTTATTATTAATAATTAAAATAGAATGGAATATGCAAAATGAGCGGAAGTAACGATTTTTTGAAATATGTGCCTATTTTCTCCGATCTGAACGACGCTACAATTGAACAGATATCTAAAATTGGTGTCCGTAAATCGTTTAAGAAAGATTCAGTGGTCATGTTTGAACATGAAACCGGATCGGCTCTTTTCGTAATTGTCGAAGGGAAAGTTAAAATTTCAAGGGTTAGTGAGGATGGAAGAGAAGTAATTCTCAGCATATTAAATGACAGCGACTTTTTCGGGGAAATGGCGATACTTGATGGATTTGCCCGTTCTGCCAATGTAACAGCAATGGAAGATTCTGAAATTTATATTATTCAGAGAAATGATTTTATTGCTTTGCTACAGGATCACCCGGAAATATCAATTGCCCTTTTAAATGAACTTACTCAACGTCTGAGAGCTGCGGATTTAAAGATAAAGTCCCTTTCATTAAAAGATGCCGAAGGAAAGGTCGCTTCTGTTATACTCCAGCTTGCAGATGATATCGGCAAAATAAAAAATGGAGCAGTTGAAATAGAAAAACTTCCTTTGCAGCATGATCTTGCTAATATGGCAGGTACATCAAGAGAAACTATTTCAAGAACTTTTCATTCGCTTGTTAAAAAAGGACTTATTGATCTCAAAGGCTCTAAACTAAGAATACTTAATTATGAAGCATTTAAAGAATTGTTTACCTAAAATATGAATGGGAAAGCGGACTTACATATACATACAAATCATTCGGACGGTTTTTACTCTCCTAAAGAAATAGTATTAAAAGCAAAAGAAAAATCTCTGGATATTATCAGCATTACAGACCATGATAACCTTTCTGCTGTTAAAGAAGCATCGGAAGCAGGAAAGGAATTTGGAATAGAGGTTATCTCCGGAGTTGAAATAAGTTCTGATATCAGGGATAAAGAAGTCCATATACTTGCTTACTTCATCGAACCTGGTAACGAAGAGGTTGAACGCTACCTCTCTTTTTTCAGAGAAGAGAGGAAGAAAAGAGCTTTAAGAATTCTGGATAAACTCCGGTCGATTGGGATTTCTTTATCTGCAGATGATGTAATGAAAAAAGCAGATACACTTGCAATCGGCCGCCCCCATATCGCCCATGCTATGCTTGAAAAAGGATTTGTAAATTCCTATTTCGAAGCTTTCAATAAGTATATTGGAAATGGTTGCCCTGCTTATGAAAAGAAAGTACATCTTTCCCCTCAAAGTGCTTTTAAGATAATAAGCGATGCTGGAGGACTCTCTTTTATTGCCCATCCCGGCAATATGCCTGATGATATTCTGAAAGAACTTATTGAAGCAGGCGTTGATGGCATCGAAGTATTCCACCCGTCTCACTCTCCACAACATATTAAATTCTATAAGGGAATTGTTAATGAATATTTCCTCCTCGAATCCGGAGGTTCTGATTTCCACGGCGGCAAAAGAGATGATGAAAAGAATTTCGGGAAATATTTTTCAAGCCTGGAGGTCGTGAATGCAATGCGTAACAGACTTCTTAAAAACACAGCGTAATTATTTCCCCTTCAGTCTCACCTGTTTTCTGCTTATATTAATTAAATTTAATTCTGGTAAGGAAAATTTTGAAGTATATTTAGAAAGATGAAACTGTTTTATTTTGTTGTTTGTTCCTTTCTGCTTCTAACCCTTAGCGTTTTAGCCCAAGATTTGCCTCCTATCAAGATTGACTTTGCTTCTCAGGTAATTTCTTCAGATGGTAAAATTGTCGGTTATATAGGTGAAAAGAGCAGGGTCGATTTAAGAAGTACCGGAAATGTCTCAAAGTATGTCCTCTGGTCTTTATTTGCAACTGAGGATAGAGACTTCTACAATCATAATGGCGTATCATATAAAGGTTTGGTAAGGGGAATATTCAAAACCATAACCGGTTCAACACAGGGCGGAAGTACAATAACTATGCAGCTTGCCAGGAACCTCTTCCTTTCATCAGAAAAGACTATTTCACGGAAAGTAAAAGAAATAGAAATTGCCAAATTACTTGAAAGCAAATTCACAAAAGATCAGATATTGCTGATGTATTTAAACACAGTATATTTCGGGCATGGGGTTTACGGCATTTGGGCGGCCGCCCAGGAATATTATGGAAAAACTCCTGATAAATTATCAATTACTGAAAGTGCTGCTATAGTTGGACTTCTCCAGGGCCCCGGGGCATACGATCCTGTTAAGCATCCTGATAAAATGTTATCAAGGCGCAATGAAGTACTTCACAATCTTGTTGAAACAGGAAGAATTTCTGATAAGGAATTTAATTCTATAAGAAAGAGCCCTTTAAATCTTAGAATGAATGACCATATTGGGAAATATTTTATTGAACATGTTAGAAAAGAAGCCTTGGATATTTTAAAGCCCTACGGCAAATCTCTTAATGTCGATGAACTTAAAATAACTACTACACTAAACTATGAAATACAGAAAGCAGCAGAGAATTCGGTTAAAGCTCAATGGAATAACTTCCCGGCATCAATGAAGGAATCTCAGCTTGGTTTGATAAGTGTAGAAAATGGAACAGGTAAAATAAGAGCAATGATAGGTGGAAATCCTACGGCAGATTTCAGAGGACTTAACAGAGCGGATCAGATTAAGAGACAACCTGGTTCATCATTTAAACCTTTTCTTTACGGAACTCTTCTTCAGAATGGAACAACTTTAGCTGCTCCCCTGCTCGACGCACCTATTGTAGTGGATTCGGGAAAATATAATGAATGGCGCCCTTCCAATTCTGAGAATACCTATACCGGTAAATATTTAACAATGGAAACTGCCATTCAGCATTCTATCAATCTTTGTGCAGCTTATGCTATTACTCATCTGACTGTCCCCGATTCTGTAGTTGCATTTGCCAGAAAACTTGGAATTCAATCACAAATTCCCCCGTACCCATCAATCGCTCTGGGAACCGGAGAAGTATCACCCCTTGAAATGGCAGCTTCATATTCAGTGTTCGCTTCTGAAGGCCTTTATGCAAAGCCATATTCAATAATTAAAATCGAAGACAAGAATGGCAGAGTTTATTATAATGGAAACGAGCAGACAAATACTGTACTCGATTCTTCTACAGCTTATTTAATGACACAGGCACTGGAAAAAGTAATTGACGGAGGCACAGCAGTTTCAGTTAGAAAATTTTATAGGGGATTTGGTGCCGGAAAGACTGGCACAACCCAGAATTCAACTGATGCATGGTTTGTTGGTTACAATAAGTCTCTAACCACTGCAATTTGGATAGGATATGATGACCCGCGAAGAAAACTAAGCGGAGGATTTCAGTTCGGAGGGTCTGCTTGCGGCCCGATATGGGGAAGGATGATGTCTTCAATTTCAAGAAATGCTGTCGGTTTTAGCTCGAATTCATATTCCCGCCCTCCGGAAATTAAAGATATTGAATTATGCCTGGATAGCGGTGAACTTGCAGTAGAAAAATGTATCCATAAGAGTATTTTCCCGGTCAATACCAGTAAACTCCCTCCCGAATGTTCTCTTCACTCGGTTAATGCAAAAAGATTTGATATCCATTATGGCTGGTAACCATAAATATGGTTACCCAGGCCATATTTACATTAGCTATTCAGAATAATAGTTAATAACTCTTTTAATCGCTTCCTCACAAACTTTACAGAATGGTTTTTTGCCTTTGCTGAACATTATACAGTCGAGCATTGGTCTGTACAGATCCTTTGAAGCATAACCTGCTCCTTCAAATGCCCCTGCCATATTATGGAATTTGCTTTTTTGAAAATACTGGTCAATCCATTTCTGATGTTCTCTGTCCTTGGCATCATATTCATTCTGAAGTTTATTTACTTCTGATTCTGGTGCCTTGTTTCTTTTCAGCTCTGCTATTTTATTATTCTGTTCTCTCCTTATTTTCTGCCACGCCAGATCAGTTGAATCAAAAAGAGCTTTTTCCCAGGGTGTGGGAATTTCAACCCCATGTGTCAAATATTGTTTCCATTTAATATTGGTTTTATCAAGAAGGGCGGTAATGTTTGGTTCAACAGGTTCTACACCTTTGGGATAAAAATCATTATAGGAAACATCCGATGTGTAATACTCATCTGCCAAACCGGCGAATGAATGTCCGAATTCATGAAGGAACAGGTATTCATGCCATTGATTATCGGATGTGTAAGTGCAATAGAGATTATAAATTCCGCCGCCGCCGTATCTTTTATGATTAACCATAATATAGATCGCATCATAAGGAACATTTGATGCAAGATCGCGCATTGTTTTATTGTCTTCAGTCAGCAGATATCTTTCCGATCCAAGTGAACAAAATGTTGTATTAAGAATAGTTTTTTTGAATGAGTTATGGTCAGGCTCATCTGCACCGCTTTCTTCGGATGCCTTAAAAACACCATATACATTAAATTTATCCTTATTGCTCTTATACGGTTCCTGATTAAAAAACGTTTTGGTAAACCTTGCCAGGTCATTATTAAATTTCTTTTCTTCACTTGCTGTATAACCTTCCCCTAATATTACAACATCAACTTTAACATGAGGATCACCGCTTTTTAAACTTTCAACTACTTTAACAGTTTTATCTTTAACCGGATCTTTTATAATGTACATATCAGAGGGTTCAATTTCGGTTCTGTAGAATTCCTTTAAGGAATTGTCTTTTTCTCTTGTTTCAACTGCAAAGATAATTTTCTCCTTTGGGTTAGGGATAATAGCTGATTCATGATATGTTTTCTTAATCCCGTTTAATCCATCATCGCTTGTTTTATATTCGCCGAAATAACTGTCAAATCCCTTTGAATATATTAAAGTTTTTGTTGCGGCATCGTAGATTTTGAAATAATATTTGCCGTTATTAAAATTATCTACAAGGTTAGTCAGACTCCCTCCCCAGGTCCCGTACTGATATATCTTATCCAATGTAATAAATTCAGATTTTGAATCACCAATATGGTAATAATCAATTCTCATTGTCTTATCGATAAAAAATTTATCGAAAGTAACGGACTGTGCATTAACAAGCATAGCAGCCAATAAAATGAATAAAGAAATAAATCCTGAATGTTTCATGGTACTCCTTTAAAGATGATAACAAATATTTCAGCTCTGTCATATAACTATTTTACCAGGCATAAGCTTCGGGTGCCTGGTTACCGGGACCCGGCCAGATTTCATTTAATTTATTTAACATTTCTTCGGATAGCTTAATAGTTGAAGCATTTACATTAGCTTCAAGCTGCTCTAATTTACGTGGACCAATAATAGGAGCAGTAACCACAGGATTATTCAGTACCCAGGCAAGTGCTACATCGGCAGGTGCATATCCTGATTCTTTACATAACTTTTCATAAGCTTCAAGCTGCGGACGAAGTTTAGCAATTGATTTCTGCAAA
The DNA here is from genome assembly GCA_031292455.1 of Ignavibacteriaceae bacterium. Taxonomy (GTDB): domain Bacteria; phylum Bacteroidota; class Ignavibacteria; order Ignavibacteriales; family Ignavibacteriaceae; genus Fen-1301. Next base: position 46,427 of record JARLHC010000155.1, on the reverse strand, counting down.
GGTTCCCTTGTCCTTCTCCCCTCTTTCTGCCCCTCAAGAACACCGCACAATATTCCTCCCCCCAATGGGCTCCATGGAATTAACCCCATTCCCATTGCATTACAGGCAGGAATCACTTCAAGTTCGATATGTCTGTTTCTAAGACTATAGATACTCTGTTCAGAAACCAATCCAAGTAAATGTTTCTCTTTAGCTTTATAGTTGGCTTCAACAATATTCCATCCGGCAAAATTACTGCTCCCTACATAAATCACTTTGCCTTCCTGGACAAGTTGTTCCATGGCCTGCCAGATTTCCTCCCAGGGTGCATGCCTGTCAATATGATGCATCTGGTATAGATCAATATGATCGGTCTGAAGTCTTTTCAGGCTCCCTTCGCATGCTTTTTTAATATGATAAGCTGATAATTTAGAATCATTAACACCTTCCCCCATTTCACCATAAACTTTGGATGCAAGCACTATCTTTTCTCTTCTGCCGTCACCCTGTGCAAGCCATCTGCCTATTATGCTTTCCGTCACCCCCTTGCCTTTATCCCAGCCGTAAACATTTGCTGTATCAAAGAAATTTATCCCAAGTTCAAGAGCTCTGTCCATTATTTTATAACTATCTTCTTCAGTAGTATATGGGCCAAAATTCATCGTGCCTAAACATACACTGCTTACTTTCAGTCCGGTTCTTCCAAGATGTTTACACTGCATAAATCCTCCTTAATATTTTCTTATATTAAATTTATATTCTTATTTTTTCTTTAATAATAAAGATAATAAATATTAGGATTTCTATGGATGAGCTGAAAGAATATAAACTGTTTGCGCAAAAGCTTGCCAAAATCTCTGGTAAAATAATAAAGGGCTATTTCAGAACAAATATCTCAGTTTATTCTAAGTCTGACCAGTCCCCTGTCACTATTGCAGATAAGAAAGCAGAAGAATTGATGCGAAGTGCGATCATGAAGAACTTTCCCGATCATGGAATTATCGGTGAGGAGTTCGGCAATTATAATGATAATGCGGAATATCAATGGATACTTGATCCGATTGACGGCACTAAAAGTTTTATCTGCGGAGCTCTTACATTCGGAACTCTGATTGCACTTACAAAAAAAGGTAAACCAATACTGGGAGTAATAAACCAGCCGGTACTAAATGAATTCCTAATTGGTGACAATAAAACAGCCCTGCTTAATGGCACAGCGGTTAAGGTAAGAAACAATAGCAAACTATCTGATTCGGTACTCCTTACTACCGATCACCTCAACATTGAGAAATACCAGGACATTGATAATTTCAATACTTTGATTCAAAAAGTTAAGCTATACAGGAATTGGGGGGATTGTTATGGGTATTATCTGGTGGCAACCGGATTTGCCGATATAATGATTGATCCCGATATGTCGATCTGGGATTCAATGGCACTTATTCCTGTAATACGTGGCGCTGGTGGAACGATAACCGATTACCATGGCAATGACCCTGTTACTGGCAAAAGCATCATTGCCGCCGGTTCTTCAAAACTACATGAGGAAGTAATTAAAATCCTTAACTAAATTTTATTACACTTATTTAAGTAAAATCATCTTTTTAACCTGGGAATACTGCCCTGTATCCAATTGGTAGAAATATATTCCGCTGGGAAGATTGGATGCATTAAAGTTAATGTTATAATTACCTGCATTCTTAAATCCATCCTCAAGAACTTTTACGTCTTGTCCTATTGTATTATATACAATAAGCTTTATGTTAGAAGCTTTTGGCAATGAATAGGATATTACTGTGTTCGGATTGAAAGGATTAGGGTAATTCTGCCCTAGACTAAAATCATGGGGATTAACTGTAACTTCAACCTCTTTTGAATATTCACATTTACCATTAAAATCAACTTGTTTCAATCTGTATGAATATTTCCCGGGTTGCACTCTTTCAGCCCAATAATAATTGTTTGAATTGGTACTTGTTCCCTTTCCCTTAATAAAAGCGACAGATATAAAATCATTTGTGGAAGATTTTCTCTGAATTTCGAAACCTCTGTTGTTTGTTTCAGTTGCAGTATTCCAATTTAAGCTCACGATGCCATTATTAGTGCTTGTCGTAAAAGTAGTAAACTCAACAGGTAGAATTTCTGAAAGGGGTCGTTTCCAAACACCTTCATAAGTTCCTACAAACATATCAACTCCGTTACTAACGATATCAGTAATATATAGAAAACCATTATTGACCTGTGTCCAGCTTGTTCCATCATTTGTCGAAAGATATAAATAGACATATGAACTTGCGAAAATATTATTTCCAACGGTAGCAAGAACCTCAAAATTTCTAATAGGTATTCCATTATTAGCAAGAATCCAGTTTGTCCCATTATTGGTTGTAAGAAATACCCCCTCTAATGTACCTGCAAAAATATTAGTACCACTGGTAGTTAGACTGTTTACAAAAGTATCAGTTAACCCATTATTTACTTGCGTCCAACTTGTTCCATTATTTGTCGAAAGATACACACCTCCACTAGTGCCTGCAAAAATATTTGTTCCAACAATAGCTATAGAACTGACCGAAATATCAGTTAATCCATTATTTACTTGCGTCCAATTTGTCCCGTTATTCGTTGAAAGATATACACCTGCATCAGTACCCGCAAAAACATTGGCTCCCATTACTGCAAAACAATTAACTAGACGTCCAGTAAGCCCAATATTTGTTTGCGTCCAGGTTGCTCCATTGTTAGTTGAAAGATAAATTCCATTTTCATATGTCCCTGCAAAAATTGTATCGGCTTTTCTTAATAGAGAAAAAGTAAAATTAATCTGACCATTATTTGCTGGAATCCAGTTTGCTCCACTGTTTGTTGAGAGATAAACTCCACTCCCAGTCCCTGCAAAGATATTAGTTCCGGCAAGAGCAAGCGAATAAATTTGAGAGCTATTCAGACCATTATTATTTTGCGTCCAGTTGGATCCGTTATTCGTTGAAAGGTATATACCGTCATTAGAAGTTCCTGCAATAATATTATTTCCGCTAATCACAAGATCAGTAATATGGTAGTAAGTGAGCCCATTATTTATTTGTGTCCAAGCTGTTCCATTATTAGTTGTAAAAAAAACGCCGTCATCATTACCCGCAAATATATTGTTTCCACTAATTGCTAATGTCATGATGCTACTGGATGTAAGGCCATCACTTACCGGTATCCATAATGTTCCATTATTTGTCGAAAGGAATACACCTTGAGCTGTACCCGCATAAATATTGTTTCCACTTACGGCAAATGAATAGATGAAATCAGTAGTAAGCCCATCATTAACCTTAGTCCATAATGCACCAAAATTTGTAGAGATAAATACACCATCATTTGTGGCTGTAAAAATATTTCTTCCGCTAATAGCAAGAGAATTTATCCTTTGGGTAGAAAGACCATTATTTACAGAAGTCCAATTTGTACCATAATCACTTGAAAGGTATATACCTGAGTTAGATGTTCCTGCAATTATGATACTATCGCTTACACAAAGAGTTGTAACTCCACCCGAATTAAGTACTTGTTTCCAGTTTGTTCCATTGTCGGTTGTTAGAAAAACTCCAGAGGAATAATCAGAATTAAAATCAGTTCCGGCAATAACAATATTCCCACTAATAGCAATAGTCGAAACTGTCAAATGCGGTATGCTATTTACACGACTCCAATTTATCCCATTGTTCGTTGAATGGAAAACAGTTACCCCAATAACTCCATAAATATTATCTCCACTTGCGAATAAACAACGAACTTGTCCACCATATGGTCCATTGGTTTGCACCCATTGTGCTAGTACATCAATATTATAAAGAAGTAAAAATTGTAATAATATAAGAAGTAAAAAAAATTTCATGTAGAGTTCCTTCTATAAATATAAATATTTTTCATTTACCTTAGTGTAATACCCTCTATAATATTTTAAGAGTGTCGCTTTTATTATATTAATTTACATAATATACATGTTATTTCATATGATCGAGAGAATCCCAATATTTATGCTAAAAGTCTCTCTCTAACTGTTAATAATAATTTATCATATCTGTGGAATATCAAAACCCACAGTGTTGGTCCAGCCTTTCCTTTTTGCAATTGTAGGAGTCCCCGTTACCGCTACAAATACAATTACATCCTTAAAATATGACAGAGTTTCCGTTACACTAGTTTCTAATTTTTGCTTTATCACATACTTCGATTCACCATTCTTCCTAAACTTGCCTGAATTTTCCTGGCTTATATTGATACAATTAGACGTAACTAAAAAATCAAAACTGTCTTTCCATTTACAGTTGTACATGTAATAAAGCAAATGGATTTTTAAGGGAGGTTTTATTACCCCATATACATCAAATGCAAAACTTAAAGTTTCCTCTTCCAGGGATAAATCCGGAATATATAGTTTAACCCCTTTAGGTGTACAAAAGTTTTTAATAGTTAAATCCCCCTCGAAAGCCAAAGGCATGTTATATCTGATTAACTTTTGAAATTCATTCCTCCCCTCTAATGATGAATGACTCCATACTTCCTTGAGTTCCGGTACTTTGATTATTTCCCTGGCAAATTTTACCACCGATGCAAAATTACTCCTTCCGGCAACTGCTTCTTTTGATCTGCTCTTTTTATGCTTTTTAGCATGAGCCTTGAAAAAAGTTTCCCCCTTTACATTGTAAATCTCAATATTTCCGGCAAGTCCGCTGATAGATGTTTTACCCCTTTTCTTTTTTATCCTGCCCATAATTACTCCGCTTATTTACAGAAAAATTATCTTTCCCCTACTTATTTGAGCGCATCTCGAGCGCATTTCGAGCGCATTTCCTTACTACTCTCTCTGATAAGTTTCATATCCCATACGAATATCATACCGTTCGGTGTTTTATACCCATTAGCTCAATAACTGGTACGTACTATCCCTTGCAGATCCCTTCCTCTGAATTACCTATACTGGTTCTATGCCAACATTATTTCAGAAACAACATCTTTTTAACCTGGGAATACTGCCCTGCATCCAATTGGTAGAAATATATTCCGCTGGGAAGATTGGATGCATTAAAGTTAACCGAATAATTACCTGCATTCTTAAATCCAATCTCAAGGACTTTTACTGTTTGTCCTATCGTATTATATACAATGAGCTTTATATTAGAAGCTTTTGGCAATGAATATGAAATTACTGTGCTTGGATTAAATGGATTGGGGTAGTTCTGGGAGAGCACAAAACTTAGGTGGGAATAATCATCCCTGACGTTAACTATCAGTCCAATTTCTTTCTTAGCAAATATTTGTATCCTCCCGTCTAAACTGTCTTCCCAAAACGTATAACAAATCTCACCATTATTAATACCCATACCACCCAGATAGAGAGAACTGTTTGCTACTTTAGTGGGAATTAAAGTATCTGCCAATAAATTTTGCGAATCGAACTTACTTACCCGTATAAATAACGAATCATTCTTAATAACTTTGTAAGTATAAGGATTCCCGATATTCAGATTATTATATTTTTGTAAGGCTGCAGGTGGCTGCGTTATCAACTCATCATAGTCGGTCAGAGGATTTTCTATTAGCTTTATTGTATCAACCGGCTGATAAAATCTTTCGATAATATAGATATTGCTTTTCCCCTCAATATCATTTGTAAATGTAAGACATGGCAAATTATTTATTAATTGTATAGCAGGATTGTGGCAATTACCGGCGGCCACCATTATATGTTCATTTCCCCAAACATCAGCATCACCCTGCTTATAGACTATATATGCTTTCCCGTTAACAATTTTCCTTGCTGTCACAAACATTTTAGAAATAAAAGGACCTTCAAGGGATACCTGATCATACTTTGTGCTGTCATCTCCATGAAAAACTTCTGATTCGGCAGTGGGTAATAAGTTAATATTTTTTGTGTATACTGAATTTCCTTTCTCGTACGAAATATATTGGTTTTCACCGGCAGAGTACCCGGGATCAATCAACGATACAATAGGATTTATTTCATCCATTGATGTATTGGCGATATAATGATCTGTGCTAAGCTGGTCATAAACATAAACCTTATAGGCAATATCCCAATTCCCATTTTTATTTGTCTGATAAATAATAAATAGAGAGTCAAGTAAACCGGAAATTACTAATTTGGGATTAATATTTATGAAGTTATCATTTGTTACATTCGTTATAACAGCGAATGAATCGGCCAAGGGATAATACCGTCCCAGGTAAATATTGCTGGAACTGCCTGTATGTGCTTCGAAAACAAAATATCTCGGATCGTATGTTGCGGGCCCGCTTTTAGCAAAGTTCCGGCAGTCAGCATCAAGATTTGTTATTTGCTTAATTTGAAAAGATTGGGCACAGACAAGTCCGGTGAAAAGTGAAACAAAGAAAAGTATTCTATTCATATTGACCCTCACAAAATATTTTTATTTCGATACCCGGTAGTATTCATACTGATAGGCTGAGGTTATACTTAGAAATATAAAATGGAATAGTACAGAAGGAAATAAAATTTAGGATCATATAAAGAACTGATTTACTGTTCAATTAACGTCCTGAGATATTGAATTTACTATATTATAAAATTAGTAATTATAAATTACAGACACAATTATTCTATAATGACATAAATACCCTAAATGCAATTCCTGCGAAATTATCCAATCAATATATTTTATTCCAGAACTAACGCCTGGGTGGAGGGATCTCTCCGGGAGGAGGGGAATTATGATTATGCTTACCACCCGGCCTGGGTGCGTTTTTATTAGGCCCGTTTAATATTTTATTAAATTTAACTAATTGCTCTGCTGAAAGGATATTCCTTAACCCCGTAAAATGATAGAACATCAACTTTTCGTTTTGAATCTGATACCCCGCTATCTCCTGTAAAAGCCGGTTTACTTTCTGAGTATCTGGATTTACTTTAAATGCCTGTTCCTGAATTTCTAATTTTTTAGCCCATAACTGCTTATTTAAAGAGTCCATAGAATCAAAAAGAGTCTGACGAAGCAAATTAAATTTCTCCTGCTGCTGCTGATCCAATCCTAATTCATTCTTAAGAAAATTATTAGTATCGGGATGTCCATTTTTATCCATTGGAGGAGGTCCGGGGAAGCCGGTCCACAATAAAATCAATGTTGTAATATTCACTACTACTAATAAAATAATAACCAGGACATAAGTTTTTTGTTTAGTAAGCCAGTCCATTTCTAATCCTTACTTACATAATTTGTTAAATAATCGCTTTCAGTTTTTATCGAATATTCGGAAACAACATTTTTAATATATTGCATACGATATTGCCCAATCATCTTTCCATTACTCAGATATGATATAACGGAATAAATGTTAAGAAGAAACAATACCGCAAAAACAATCTGTTTAAAGAGAGTAAAGGCAAAATCAATTGATAAAACAGATTTTTTATTGTTAGCGGAATCTATTCCTTCTTTTATTCTTGTATACAGAAACGGATTCGGCTCAATTTTTTTGATGTTATCGAGCAAAGAGATTGTTTTCTTTACATCGTCCGATATTTTTTGATCATTCTTCATACAATTTGTTTTTTATAATAGTTATATAAAATTCTTTCCAGATTTTTCTTAGCGCGGTGAATCAACGATTCAACCGAAGAAACAGTAGTACTTAAAATCATGGCTATTTCCTTAGCACTCATTTCATCATCCTTACTTAACAAAAAAGAAACTCTCTGATTTTCAGGCAGTTTATTTAATGCATCATTCAATACTTCAAACCTTTCTGCGTTTTCCATAAGCATCTGTGGGTCCTGATCATTTGGAGCTTTTATTTCAAATTGTTTTTCTCCTCCTCCGGAGAAATAATTAAAAACTGCCAATCTCTTTTTCCTTTTCTGTGCACGCAAATAATCCAATGATCCGGTAACCGCAATTCTGTATATCCATGTTGATAATTTAGACTCATTTCTGAATTGGTTAATTGAAGACCAAACTTTAATAAAGACCTCTTGCGTCAAATCCTGAGCCGCATCTTCATCATTTACCAACCGGTAACAGACATTTAGTATTTTTTTCTGATTATCATTAAAAATTATCCTAAAGGCATCCTCATCTTTTTGTTTTAGTCTGTTGATTAATTCAGCTTCCTGCATACACCTAAAATATTGATTCTTATAATAAATTGGACGTTTATTTTTACAGAAACATGCGTCATTTCAATAGGAAACTGTATGTTAAATAAAAAACCTCACATTAATCAACCTAATGCGAGGTTATAGGAGAGATAGAGCCAAATATTTTATTTGTTCATAATAACTTCAAAAGAATAATCAATCGGCACATTTGATTGTTTAGATTGGTTGGGACCACCGGGGCCTCCTCCTCCAGGACCACCACCGCCAGGTCCACCCCCAGATGGAGGACCTCCACCACCCGGTCCACCTCCCATCGAAGGTCCTCCCGATGGAGGCATACCATTCCCCCCCATTCCATCCGGTCTTTGCATTGGATCATTCGGTAATTTAAGCTCACCTGATATAAAACTAACTGATATTTTATCAACAGAATTATTTTTAGGAACATAATTTAACAGCGGTTTATGGCCAAAGGGGATCTTCAGTTCATAACATAAACTGCTTCTATCTACTTTAAAGCTGGCTTGATACGAACTGCCATTTATAGGGAATGACTTCAGCACTTTATCATCATCATTTATCACATATAGATCTTTCTGCTGGGAAAGGAATATTTTCATAGCAGGATCCAATTCGTTATTCTCTGGCTTATCCCCGAAGTTTTTATTATCCATACCGGGCTGATCCTGCATTCTTTGATTTTTCATTTGCTCCATCATATCTGCCGGCTCAGGGCTATCGGGATATTTTATTCCAATTTTATCATCTGAATTTCCCGGATCGATCCATACCTTCAGACCTCCGAGTAATATCTTCATTATCTTATTCCTGTCATTAGTAATCATAATCAGATATAAATTATCCGCATCATTACTAAATCCGAACGATATATTTTCACCTTTCATATTTGTAAGCTGTTTCCATTCAGAAGAGTTTCCATCTATTTTTATTTCGCCTGTGTTTTGTTGTGATGTTACAAGCTGTGAACCTGAACAGGCGGTAAATAGAAATCCTGTAAGCAGAAACAACAATTTAAGATACCCGTGTTTACGCATATTATTCTCCTTGAATATTATTAAGAAAATAACCTAAGATTATAAACGAATGAAAGTAAATAGTACCTTCCGATAACATTAGTGCTATACTCCTGTGAATAGTTATCGGTTGACAGCCGTGACACATTAGTATTCTGATTCAACATGTCATAAGCTGTTATCTTTAATTCAGCGCGATTATCGGAAAAGAACTTTGCACCGAAACTAAGATTCAGTAAATATGTATTAGGAGAGTATCCACTGGTCAGTCCCCCATCGTATTTATGAGTCAATTCTCCCTGCACGTTGAACTCATTAAACAGGAGCCAGGTTAATTTTAAGCTGGTAAGCTGACTTAAATACTGTTCATTATTCTCCGTTGATTTACTATTCTTCACGATATTATCTTTAGTTGTACTTGAAATAAGAAAATCGATATCCGAGCTGATATTGCTGCTGATAACTGCTCCCAATCCATAGCTGAATGAATTTGAATAATTGCTTATATTATTCAATATGCCGGGGGTGCGGGTATAGTTACCGGAGAGATTCAAATTTATATTTGAACTGATCAAATCTACCGGAAGCCCGTAGGTCATAAAAGTCTGGGCACTGATATACCCGTTAACATTCTGCGGAGTTGACAACTGGCTCCCCTTATTGAGAAATATTCCGTTAAATAAAGTTGTATCCCTTCCGGCAATAATTGTATTTGATCCCAGGTAATTATTTTTATAAGAACCGCTGATCATGATAAAGAAAGTATGCATATTTGAAAAATTTATAGAAGAGTATCTCATAGCCGCAAAGTGGTCGTATTCCTGTTTCAGATCAGGATTCCCAACGGATAACTGCAACGGATTAGAATTATCCAGAATATTCTGCAATTGAGTAACTGATGGAGCGGTATTTGATGTCCTATAGAAGAAGTTAAGGTTCTTGTTCCGGGATATATTATACCTAAAAATAATTGATGGAAGGAGAGAATTAAATTTCCTGTCTATCTGATATTTCTCAGGGTAAACCTGTTCACTGGTTAAAGAGGCCAGGTTATAATTAAGGTTAGCATTAAAAGATATCTTATTACGCTGATACCTGTAACCTACTCCAAGAGAATTGGTAATATAATCTTTATCATATTCATTGCTAAGAGAACTATCCATTAATGAATAAGCAGTTTCCAAAGAACTATATCCAAATGTTTTTTTATCATTACTCTCGTGTGTTACCGAATGTCCTGCATTTATCATTAAAGAGTGGTATGAATTTATAGGTTCGGTATAAGTTAAATTTGCACCTACGGTAAGACTATTATTATTGATATTTGTTAATTGATTAATCGAATCTATTCTGACGATTGAATTATAATAAGCGTTTTCGGATAACTGCTGTTCGTTTCCCTGAGATCTGGTGTACGAGGTATTTATGCCCAAAGAGACAGATCTTCCTGAATTATTAAATTTATGCCTGTACATAAGAAGTGAAGAATTACTTAATCCATTTAAATCCGTTGCAGTTAAAGTTTTAGTGGAATTAACCATATTTCCCGAGTTAAAAGTAGATGCATCCATTGAAGTATTAGAAATATTTTTCTGAATGGATAAGTCGGGAATGAATCTTATTTCATTAAGGGAATCTAAATTATAATCGAATCTAAGATTTACTCTATGGTTAGTATTTCCCGATTGAGACAGGTTATTCTCATAATAATTTTGTCCGTTAAGAGATGAAAGGAAATAGTTCCTATTAAGAAGTCCTATCAGGTTATTATCTGTTTTATTATAAAAATAACTCCCGTCAATCTCCATATCATTATTAAAGCTATTGTTATAATTAAAGCCCAGGGCTTTAACGACAGTATTTCCATTCCCGGAATTAACAAGATTTGAAGAATTGCTCCCCGAAGCCGGTTTACCCATCTCCCCGCCCATTGGGCCTGATCCTCCTCCCGGCTGCTGACCACCCATAACACCCAGCATATCCATACTGGAAAAATTCTGTTCATTAGTATTATTAGACTGCCCTATGACGCTGATCCTTTGATTTTCATTGAACAGGTTAACATCACCGCCGGCGTTATATCTTTGTTCAGAACCATAACCGGCCTGAAGTTTACCGAAAGCTCCTTTTGAAATATTTAATCGCGTTATTAGATTTATGGCTTTGGTAGTTGTACCATCGTTAAATCCGGAGAACTGTGACTGATCGCTTTGCTGATCAAAGACCTGCACTTTCTGAATTATATCGGCGGGAATGTTTTTCAAAGCCATATCCGGATCGTCGCCAAAGAATGTTTTTCCATCCACATAGACTTTCTTAACTTCTTCTCCCTGGGCTTTAACCTTTCCATTCTCAACCTGAACCCCGGGAATTTTAAGCAGAAGATCCTGAGCAACGGCATCCTTATTCACCTTAAAAGCATCAGCATTAAAGACTGTGGTATCGCCACTTTGAACAGCCACAGGTACTTTATCAATTACCAGCACTTCTTCTAGTTCCATTTCCTCCGGAATTAATTTAATATTGCCGATATTGATTGACTTATTAGAAACAGTTAAATCCTTATTAAACGTCTGATATCCAATGAATTTTACGCTTAATAAATACCTGCCTGGTTTAACATTATTTAGATAAAAGAGGCCTTTACTATCAGAGGTTGTTCCTTTTACTGTTGAATCGGGCAGATGATATAAAATAATATTAGCGGAAGGCAGAAAAGCATTGCTTTTAGAATCAACTATTTTACCGGTAATATGAACGTTCTGAGAATAAACTGTCTGAACGAGCATAAAAAATAACAATATCAGGTATTTCATAAGGGACTTAGTTATGAGTAAATATTTTAGTTCTATGTATTGAGACGATAATGTTGAAAAAACCATGCGGCCATTTAATTCTAAGCAATAGTACTTTTCTTTATTTTTTGTGTAGTATTATATATATAGGTTGAACTTATCCTCTTTCTCATTTTCTTCTATAATTTTTACATTTTATTCTATTAGGAGAATAATATAATGAATGAAGAATTGAACGTCGGGAATATTCTTAAGTTATATAGAAATAGAAATAAATTATATCAAAAGGAAGTCGCATCAATCTTAGGAATAAGCAGAGAATATTATTCTCAGCTTGAAAATAATAAAGCCTCACCTTCAACAAGTTTGCTTATAACAATATGCAAAATTACAAATACAAACCTTCCATTCTTATTAAATGAACCAGTCCTTGATAATGATATCTGTTTATCCTGCCATGAATTGACCGGTGAAGACAGAGAGCTTGTCAATAAAATGATTGATAAAATGAAAGTTACCCCATAATCCAAAGATATGCCTGACTTTACCGATCATTACTGCATAACTAATAAATTTGATTTCTCCACTTTGTCATACATTATTCAATTCAAACTTAAATCATTATTATTATCAATATAACCTTTAGGAGTAATTATGATTGACTCAAATCAAAAACAGGTTAAGGAATTGCGAGTAGCCCATATAACAGATGATTGTGTCAGTTGTGGCACTTGCCTTGAAGTATGCCCCGGCTATGCTATCTTTCCCGGTAAGATGAACGACCATCCTCAGGTAGACCATGATCTTTGCCTTACAGATGCTGCATGCGGTGATCCGGCAATATGCATGCAGGTTTGTCCGGTTTCCAGTTTTGAGTGGGTTCCTTATTAAGATCGTAACACGTTAATAACAATTATATAATGATTTGACAAGTGGAGAAATATTATTAATAATAGTCTGCCTCAGGGATAATTGTAAGTAATGACTATAATAAAGGTTCGATTAGTAATTAAATTATTGATTTTTGGTTTAATTTTAGTTTTTATAATACCTATCAATCCACAACAACGACAAAATAATAATTCAAAAGGGGCGATAAGTGGTATATTATTAGATGCCCAGACAAAGATGCCGATTGAAATGGCTAATTTTATCCTCACCTCTGCCAGAGACACATCAGTTGCATATGGAACTGTATCCGATAAAGCAGGAAAGTTTAAGTTATCAGATATCCCTTTCGGTTTATATAATGGCAGGATATCAATAATTGGATATAAATCACGTACAAGAAAAAATATGAGCCTCAATGCCAGAGTGCCGGAAATCAGATTAGATACAGTTTTACTTATGCCTAAGGGTATTACGTTTAATGAGATACAAATATTAGGAGACAAAAATAGAATTGTATATGACAAAGATGATAAGAATAAGATTATTATAAATCCTGATAAAGATTGGGGAAATAATGCATTGGATCTATTGGAAAATACGCCTATGGTAGATATTGATATTGAAACGGGAACTATAAGTCTTTTAGGAAAGTCAGGAACGGTAATTTACATAGATGGGAACCCGGCAAAATTCTCCGGAATTATGAGTAATGATGATCTGAAGCTTCTTTCGGTATTTGATATTGACAAGTTTGAACTTATTGTAAATCCTTCAATTGAGTATGGTGAAAATACGGGAGGGGGCGTTATAAATATTATTACTAAAAAGATCAAAACCACTAAATACAATGGTAATGTCAGTACAAAACTAAACACAAATAATTTGTATGAGGGAACACTTGGGAGCGGATATAATCTAAGTGATGTCAGTTTCAGGAGCAACTATAACAATTATTATTCTAAGAATAACTCTGATAACAACCAAACACGGCAGGTGGTTTTAGCAGATTCAATTAGTTATCTGAATCAATCAGGGAAATCTGTCAATCAATCTAATGGTAATGCGGCGAATTTTAATATTTCATTCAATTTTGATAAATCTGACCTTTTATCTACTAACACGATGTACAGGGACGGGTATATTCAAAATCAGCAAAATAATTCCAACATTTATACAAATAATAGCGATTTACAAATTGATGGTTACCAGGACATAAGTAATACAAAAACACTTCATAAATTTTTTACTGAAGGGATTAGCTATAATAAGCTATTTAAAGGAAAAGGTAATAGCCTAGGTGCTGCTTTTCTATTTTCCAATAATCATATGAACCTTGAAAATGATATAATTGAAAACCGGACATCTTCTTTAGAATCATTAAATAACGGGTCATCTATTAATGCACACAACACATCGGGAAATTCAAATAATAATGTTAGCTGGGGAGCTAATTACAAGAAGCAGGTTAATGAGTTAATAAATCTATTTATAGGTTATAATGGAAATTATACAAAATTATCCATGGATGATGATTACTATTATCTTGATCCAGCCCTGTTGATATATAATGAGGATATAAAAAGAAAAGTAACACAGGAATACAACGACTTAAATCAGAATATCTCATTCGGTCTTAGCGGTTCTCTTTATGATATTAGATATGAGCTCGGTTTAAAAACGAACCATAAGTATACCTCCACTGAGAATAAAATCGCCGGCAATTCTTACCAGAACAAGTTTACTAATCTTGATCCCAAAATAAGTCTGACAAAAGAGGTAGCCGATGGTCAGAACATAGGGATTAATTATTGGCGCTTAACTCAATACCCCTTCAATAAGCAATTAAGCCCTTACGTCGATTATTCTGACTCCACCAATATTGTTGCTGGAAACCCTGAATTAAAACCATTCAGCCGGTATATATTATCGATGAGTTATAACATGGCTAAAGGAGATTTTTGGGGAAGTACTAATATTTATTATCAGAATGAGGGAAATGCAATTGAGACTGTAACATCGGTCATCAGCCCGCAGGTTTTAGAAACCTCATATGAAAATTTATCCAGCATTAATACATATGGTGCAGGAGTTTACTTCCGGGATAAATTAGCAGAATGGTTTGAAATTGAACCAAGTATTTCAGGGGATATCAGCAAATATAAGAGCCCCGGGGTCAGTTCTGAATCCAAATCCTGGAATAGTAACATACGTTCCAGGTTATCTTTTAACAATTTCAAATTTCAGATGGAATTAAACTATATGTCCCCTTCCAGTGATGCTCAGCAGAAATCAAAGGCATCATTCTATGCTAATGCAGCGGCAAAATTGTTACTGTTAGACAAACAGTTATCCTTGACCCTGAGAGCAGTAGATTTATTTAACACTAAAAACAATAATTCCAGCAGATTTGGAACAGGCTTTAATATGATAAACAATATTAAACAAACAACAAGAATAATATCTCTTGAATTAGCCTACTATTTCCAGATTAAAGCTGCCGATGCACTGGAAAAAGAGCAAAATGATACTGAACTACCTGATGATTTCTAAGTTAAGGGAGTGACATGAGCAATCAGATGGATGACAACGGCGGGTACAATTTATTTTTTATGTTTGAAAATATAATTATACAATATTTCATTGTTATTAAATTTAATTACAAATAATAATACATATAAGACGGCGCCCATGGCTAATAATAATATAACGATAAATACTATTAATAATTTCCGGTTACTTAGTAATATATTATTATAAGTTTTTAACTTATCTTCATTGATCATAGTTTTATTAATTCCAAATTATTAAGGGGTGTAACTAATTTGTTCTCTATTAAATAAATTTTATCCACATAATTATATGAATTCTTGTCATGCGCGATAATAATGCAGGTAGTATCTGCAAAGACAGTATTTAAAGATTCCTTTATGGCAATATCTGTCTTACTATCCAAGGAATTGAAAGCCTCATCAAAGATTAAAATAGTAGGATTCTTCAGAATAGCTCTGGCAAGGAACATTCTCTGCTTCTGACCACCGCTAAGTTCAGCAAAATTAGCATTTACCTTTGTCTCATATTTATCCGGGAGTGAATCTATAAATTCATGTATCTGTGCCATTTTAGTAGCATTGATTATCTTTTCCTCGGAAATATCATTACATCCATAAATAATATTGTCTCTTATTGTACCTGAAAACAATTTCATTTCCTGTAAAACAACTCCAAATTCTCCCCTATATGCGCTGATATCCAATGTACTGATATCATATTTATCGACATAAATAGTACCGGAATCCGGTTTATAATATCTTAGGAGTAATTTAATAACAGTTGTTTTCCCGATTCCCGAATTTCCTACAAATAGTACTTTTTCGCCCGGGTTGATTTCAAAAGAAGCTTTTTCCAAAATAATTTCATCTTTTTCATAACTAAACGATACATTATCAAAAACAACATTACCTTTACAGGATACAGGTTTGTATTTACCATCAGCATTTAACCTGGTTTCGGGGACTATATTAAAAATATCTATAACCCGTTCCAACTGGCCAAGAGCTGCAGCTAATCCTTCATATTGTGAACCGAATGAACTTAAACCGGATCTTAATTGCTGGGTATACTGATTTATAGCTATTAGACCCCCTATCGTAATTTTGCCAATGATGACCTGGTATCCTCCATAGCCATAGATAAATGCAAAAAGGAACAAATCAACCACCTGGTTAATAGCCATTCTTTTGAAACGGATACGCAGGGAATTCAATCCAATATTTATTTGTCCAATTGAAGCATTGTAAAATTTATTTCTCTCAAAATCTTCGGTTAAATAAGCTTTTACAATGTCAATGCTGCCTATCGCTTCCAGGAGTATATTAAATATATTCCCTCTGGTTTGAGAATTTGTTTTTTCTATATTTCTCTGGTATTTGGAGAACCTCAGAGTAACTATATAGAAAAGTATTGTAGATATGACAACAATTAAAAGGTATTCCGTTCCTATATTCCGGGCTATATATAATATAGCAACGACATTAAAAACGTTAATAATATATTTTTTCAGAGTACCATTTATGAAGATTGCAAAAGCGCCGGTATCGTTATTTATTTTATTTAAGAGCTGGGCCGGTGTTTCTTTAGTGAAATACCACATCGGTAAATCCAGTACATGCTTATACAGATCATTCTTTATATTAAGGATTATGAAACCGGAACAATATTGATTTAACAATTGCTCCAGGTACTGGATAATTATAGAGAATAAGGATATTGTTATATAGAAAAGGATCAGAAGCAGTAATACATTTATACTCATTCCTTTTTTTAATGAATCGATAAGGGCCATCATAACGAGAGGAATAATCAGATTGACGCCATTGGAGAGAAAGGACATTAAATATGAAATACCTATTTCTAACCAATACGGTTTCAGATATTTGAAAAAGGTAAGAAGTTGCTTATAGAATTTAATATTTTTTTTACGTGCAGAGTCAGGCATATTATAGTATTTCAAATTACTTTACTGAAAATATACTCTTTTTAGATTAGTAAATAAAATTGCCCCACTTTAACTAATCAATATTCGATATCAGAATTTAATTTTAATAATTATATGCTATTCCAGGGAACCTGAATCGGATATATAGCATCTGCAGGGCATGAAGAGAAACAGCTTTGAACAAAATGACACGTGCCTGTATCAACACTATATTTATCATTCCATAGGTAAATTGCACCATTCGGACAATGGGATACACAAGCACCACACGAGATACAATCTTCCTGACTAATGTATGCTCTCCAAACCATACCGTCGGTTTGGGAGTCAAGTATACTTGATTTTGAATTAGGCATAATTTTTACTCCTTAAATTTGGAATTCGTTAATGTATTTATTATTAATTTATTACAGAGATAGTGAATGTTATTGTGGGGCATATTAAACATTTAATTAACTCTTATAAACTTAATACCATCG
The DNA here is from genome assembly GCA_031292455.1 of Ignavibacteriaceae bacterium. Taxonomy (GTDB): domain Bacteria; phylum Bacteroidota; class Ignavibacteria; order Ignavibacteriales; family Ignavibacteriaceae; genus Fen-1301. The sequence goes on along the minus strand of JARLHC010000155.1, from coordinate 28,623 downwards.
GTTTATTTTCTATAATGAAGAAGGTTATTTGGAAACTTACAGATAGCCTCTCCTGTTATGTTGCACTGACTAACCATTTCTGATAATATACTTGAAATTGTAGAGTTACTATTGTTTGAGGGATATTATCACTCTATAAAATATATAAATATTCCTCTGACGCGAATCACCCCCGAATATAATTTATTTAAACTTGTACGGCAATATAAATAATGTAAACTGGCAGCAACCTGCTTATAATCCAGATGTGGGATGCAAAATTATACATAAGATATGAATGGATTTTTTGCGCAATAGTAATCACCTAAATTTCCTTTCTTCCCGGTTATAAAATATTTTACTTAATGTGAAGATGGTAGTTATCTGTTATTAAATTTTGGTGGTCAATTTGGGGCGGGACAAACATCTTCTTCTCTTGTCACGTTGATATCAGATTACATTTTATCTTATCATGTTGATATCAGATTACATTTTTTTTCTTTTCAATTACATTCAATTAATTTATGTTGAGTTGTTAACTAATTGGTCTAATTTATAAATCAAAATACGGAGGTATTATGTGGAAAGATACAATGGCAATATATGGGGATTTATGTATAACTTGCGGAGCATGTTATCCAAGCTGTCCCACACAGGCGATATATTATGGAAATGATGGCGTTTTCCATGTAGAACCCACATGGTGTACTCTTTGTGGGTATTGTAAGGATGTATGCCCTGTTATGGCATTTTATCAGACAAGGGTATACATAGGATAAAATAAAGGAAAATTTACTTAAAATTTGGGATGAAGTTACAAATAGTTTTAAGTAAATCGTTAATTATCTGATTTATATAAGTGCTGTTAAAGCAGTGCAAAACAGCACTTATTTATTTTCTTTTTTACTTCATTTATAGAATGAGAAATTCATCTTATTATTCTGCCGGTGTTTTTTCCCCGAGAATTTAATCACCATTAAACATTATCCAACGAAGACTTTCTGTAAATCCCTCAACTACACTGAATCCAAGATTATTTAGAGTAGCCTGATTCAGAGGCAAACCGGGTCAAAAATGATGTGTATGATACATTTTGAGACATGTATATCTGAGTCGTTACCAAGCCGTTCATCTCCCAATCATCTCTCGTTCAGGATACGGGGGTAGTTTTTAAGTAAATGTCTCGTTTTGAAACTAAATTAGGGGGTCGACCGCATGGTCGAAATGCTTAAAGTTATGGATTGTTTCGACTATAAATGGATAAAAATATATAAAATTACGGTTAGTGAGGAGAGAACCAACGGGATTATTTTATTCCCCTTAAAATTAAAGATAAGGGATAATCCAATTATCCAAAGAAGAAGGAGGGATAGGGATTGAAATGTAATAAGGGAATGGATCGGGGGAACAAAATGGTTAAGTGCATTCAGTTCGTATGAACTTTTCAAGGGGACAAGGCAGACAGCGTATAAGAAAAAGAATATGCAAGTAAAAATTGTATACATACCTATGCGGCGGTTGTTATTGAAAGATTCAAGTCCTGTTCTGACAGCAAGTATAAGTCCGCCGAAGAGAACGAAATAGAATATATTCATTACCGAAGAGTTGACATATCCCAAAAATTTAATTGTAACAGGTTTATCTTCAGGAAGGAAATACTGTTTTCCATTGTAATTTAACTCAGTGCGGTAAGCGGCAAAGGTTTCCGGATTATGCTTAGGAATCCGGCCTTTAATGAATGACCCGGAATCCGACATTACTGCCCTATGCCAGACTGATGGTAACTGTTTCAGCAGGCCGGGAGAAAGGTGATAAGGAGGAATATCTTTCCATAGCAGAAATGCTTTAACATCCTTGACATCCGATTTAATAATGACATTATAACTGTCATTTCCGCTGTATATCTTATCGAATTTGAATGTAACCTTTTGTCCATGGATACCGATAGTTCCTGACACGGGGTAATCCGGACCGGTTACATTGTGCATATAACCAGCAAGGAATGTGATAATGATTGTACCAAGCCAGAGGATAATGTTCTGTTTCATTTAATAGAGAATTATGATTAACAAATTTATCGAAAAATTATTAAGGATAATAAATGTTGATATATAATAAGGTTACTTTAAAGAGGTACACTTATTAAATTGAATTTGTATATTTTTATGTAATATATGATATTTAATTGAAATCTTAACGGAAAGTAAAATGAACAGGCCACATAACAGTATAATGGTGATCTTTGGCGCTTCAGGGGATTTAACTAAGAAGAAGTTAATCCCTTCACTCTTCGAATTATATAAGCAGGAATTATTATGCGATGATTTTGCAATCCTTGGGGTAAGCCGGACGAAATTTACTGATGACCAGTTCAGACAAAACATAATTGAGGCAGTGATAAAGTATTCTGAATCAAAAGAAATAGATAAGGATTTATTGAAAAACTTTGCAGCAAATGCATATTATCTGCCGATAAATACAGAAGAAGTAAGGGATTACATGCTTCTTAAAGAAAAATTAGATGAACTTAATGCATTAAAAGTAACTCACGGTAATTTTATTTATTACCTTGCTACCCCTCCGCAGCTTTATGAAACTATTGTTTCCAATTTAGGAGTTTATAATCTGCAGGACACACCTGATGAGCACGGAAGCAAGAAAATAATTATTGAGAAACCATTTGGATTTGATTATGAATCAGCCAGAAAGCTTAACGGGCATCTGCATGATATATTTAATGAGAACCAGATTTACAGGATTGACCATTACTTAGGCAAGGAGACGGTGCAGAATGTACTTGTACTTAGATTTGCAAATGGTATATTCGAGCCGATGTGGAACAGGAACTTTATAGATCATATAGAAATAACTTCTTCGGAATTTATAGGAGTAGAGGGGCGCGGGGGATATTATGAAGGTTCTGGCGCTCTAAGAGATATGATACAAAACCATATGCTGCAGATAGTAGGATTTATTGCGATGGAACCGCCGTCTTCATTCAGAGCGAATGCAGTAAGAAATGAAACCTTAAAGGTATTCCAGTCACTGAGGCATATTAAGGAAGAAGAAGTTGAGAAATATGCAGTGAGGGGACAATATACTGAATCATTAATAAGGGGAGAAAAAATACCAGGATACAGGGAAGAAAAGGGAGTGGCACCTGACTCGAGGATAGAAACATTTGCTGCAATTAAATTCTTTATTGATAACTGGAGATGGGGAGGAGTACCATTTTATATACGAGCAGGCAAACGGTTGCCTACAAGAGTAACAGAGGTTGTAATTCATTTTAAGAAAACACCTCATCACCTGTTTTCCACTGATAATGCTGAACAGACTGTTAACCAGTTAATTATCAGGATACAGCCGGATGAAGGGATATTATTGAAAATAGGATTGAAGCAACCCGGTGCGGGATATAAGATTCAGAATGTAAACATGGACTTCCATTATTCTGATATATCGGAAGTTGAGTTACCGCCTGCATATGGAAGGTTATTGCTGGACTGCATGCTTGCTGATTCTACACTTTACGCGAGAGGCGATGCAGTGGAGGAATGCTGGCGGTTTGTGGACCCGATACTTAATCAGTGGAAAGAGAATAAGGAAATAAAGATTTATGGATATCCTGCAGGCACATGGGGCCCGATGGAATCCTTTGACTTGTTTGAGAATTCCAAATCTGAATGGAGATACCCGTGTAAGAATTTAACAGATGACGGATTATATTGTGAATTATAATATTTATTCAAACACTGAAGAACTGGCCGATCAATTTGCAATTCTTTTTAAAGAGCGGGTCGGAAAGCTTTTAGGAGAAAAGGAAAACATATTTATTGCTCTATCGGGAGGAGTAACTCCGGGTTTATATTTAAGCAGATTATCTGCACGGGAATTTTTACAGGATATTATCTGGAAGAGGATCCATTTTTTCTGGGTAGATGAGAGGATGGTACCACCAACGGATCAGGGGAGTAATTACCGTGCTATAAAAGAGGTTCTTATAAATAAAATACCAATACCTGAAGAAAACATTCACAGGATTAAAGGGGAGATTGTTCCGCAGTTAGAGGTTAAGCGTTATGGTAATGAGATAGTTAACAATGTAAGCAAGAAGCATAGTAGTTTACCTGAATTTGACTGGATACTGCTTGGAATGGGGAAAGACGGGCACACTGCATCAATATTTCCCGGGACTCAATTTATGGAAGAATACGAGGGGATTACTGCTATATCGAGGTTTCCGGAAACGGGTCAAATCAGGATAACGCTTACCGAAGCAATAATTAATAATGCAGAAAATGTAACATTTGTTATAGCAGGTAAGGATAAGGCGGAAATAGTGCATGAGATATTAAGGGGGGAGAAGGATAAATATCCTGCAGGCAGAATCAATCCGACAAGCGGAAGTCTGGAATTTCTAATAGATAAGGATGCTGCTTCTTTAATAATCTGAAAGGGTCAAATATTTATTTTGAATAATCAGTGAAATAGAAGGCATCACCAACCTGTACTTTGCTCTTAGTCCTCTGATCTACAGAAGTAAAGAAAAAATTGGCTTTATATTTACCATCAGAGGTACGAAGGCCACTGTTCCTATCAGCCCATTCATTAAATTTCTGTTCGCTTGAAGCAATATTAAGGGAAACCTGGTAAACCATATTACCTTTTGCATCTTTAGCTGGTCCGCTGACGGAAATTGGACCTGAATAAGATATTTTTAACTGATCGGGGCGTTCATCTATAACAGTGACAGTAAAGCCGGTAATTCTTTGGAGTTCGGAGACATAGATATCGGAAGCATCCATTTTAGTAGTTGCCCTGGTGATCTTAATTTCAGTCGGTCTTCTGGGGTTAACGGTTATCCTCTGTTCCTGACTTCCGAATTTTACAATAATTTCTTTTTGGTCAGTTAAGTCGAATACCTTTTCCTGTCCAGGCGAGACAACAGCGATAGGGTTTGACATGTTTCTTGAATCATAGATATAAGTTGGTACATTGCCTGTATTTTTGGCCTTGTTCCAGGTATTCTGAATAAAGGTTTGGCTTATAGCCAGAGGGGACTGAAGAATTTTTGTTTGTTCCTTAGGTTCCTCTTTAGCAGGGGGAGCAGGAGGCACTTCCGGAGGTGTTTCTCTGATTGCTTTTGTTAATACGGCAACCCTTTCATTCATATGAGCAAGTTTTTCCTTCAGTTCAACATTTTCAACGGAAGCATTTTCATCTACTTTAATATTGAAATTAACCCCTTTTTTATAAAGAGTATCAATAAACGCAACGAGGGAATCCCTGACACTTTTACTAACAACTGAATCCTTTTTAACTACACGGCTCAGATCGAGATTTGCGCCTTTGAGAGCAAGGACAGTAATAACAAAAATGTAAAGGACCTGATAAATGATAAACTTAGTGTCGCGATTTTTCCTAATCATAATAGCTCTCTATTTTTTAACTATAGATTCCAGATATTTTAATCCGGTCAGGGTACGTTCATCATTGAGATTACTGGCGGCAATAGAAATTGAATCAGCCATAGTTTTCATTTGTTGTATTTTCTCAACCGATAATCCCTGCATGTTATTAATCTTATCAAGCACTTCAGATATAGAGTTGAAGTTTTTTAATATTGCTTCGCTTAACTGAGAAGTCTGAGTAAGAATTAACCTGTACTGGTCGAGATCACCGGATACAATTCCGGGTACCGGGTTTTGGTTATTAGTTTGCAAGCTCAGTTGTTTAACTATACTTTTGGAATTTCTGATCTGCAACTGAGAGTAATAACGTTCTTTCATGTTTTTAACATTATCGGCAACATTCTGGAATTCCAGTCCCAGTTGATCCAAAACAGGTTCAAACAATTTACCGATAGCGAGAACGATTAAGGCCTTTACTTCAAAAGGAACGGACAGGCCGAGGAAGACCTCATCGCCCAGTTTAACGCTTATAAGTAGGATAGCTGCGCCGATAAGGGGGAGAGACATTGATATGCTATCTACAATTGTTGTATAGGAAGAAACCACCTTATCTACAGTATCGGTAGATGGTATTCTGATTATTTCTTTCTTCAGTTTTATGAACACGCTTAAGGAAAGAGAAATGAAAAGGACATATACAACAACAGGAATCCACCAAAAGCTGTACGGTACCAGGGCTTCAGTATTTGCCTGCCATGTAGGGAAAAGGCTTTTAGCCATTTTTGCGGAGATATTACCGAGTATAGGTACATTAGCGAGATCCAGAAAGAAAGAAATAATGAGAGCGATGAAAGAGATAAATGCGGGTTTTAATATAACGGAAAATTTAATCTGCTGAACAGCCTCTTTCTTATAAGCGTCGACTTTCTCATCCAAAATATTGGTTTCCGAATCCGGTGTATTGCTGCTTACACTCTTATCGGTGTTCATTTCTGTTGTTATCATCCTTCTACCTTAATTAGTTCATAATCACATGTTAAAAAAATCAGAGAAACCGGTCACCATTGTGTATTTTTAGGTTTTATAAATTATCTTTTATGCTCAAAACGGGCATAAAAGAGTAAACACACTAATCTTTCAATATCTATTAGAAATATATTCATGTTGTTCATATTTTCAAAATATAAGTGGCAGAGGAATAATTTCTGACCTTAACAGCTTTTAGCCAAATATCTTATAAATAATAATATCATAAGTTAATGATATCATAATTTATGTGGTAATTTTTTAATATTTTGACATACAATAATTATAAGGATGGTGTTTATTAATCCAAAGCTTTATGAAATTAATACCAGGGTCTGGCTAAAAAAATTAAATAAGAAATTATCAGATCTTCCAACTAAGTTTTTCTTAGAACTATCGCAGAAGGGGATAAATATTGTTTGGTTAATGGGAATCTGGAAGACATGTCCCGGTGCAATAGATAAATATTGCCTTACGCCGGATTTAGTAAGCACATATAATAAAGCATTAAAGGACTGGAAAAGAGAAGATGTTATTGGTTCTCCTTATTCAATTGATGAATATGAAGTAAATCCTGAATTAGGAACGTGGGAAGATCTGCTTGAATTAAAGAAGAGGCTTAACGATATAGGGATTAAACTTCTCCTTGATTTTGTGCCTAACCATTTCAGTGTTGAATCCACAGTATTAAAAGCTAATCCCGGCATATTTCTTCCGGTTGATGAAGAGTATTATGAAAGGGATCAATATACTTTTTTTAAAGATCAATATAATCCTGACAATTATTACGCACATGGGAGGGATCCACTATTTCCGGCATGGCAGGATACAGTACAGGTTAATTTCTTTAATAGTAAAGCAAGGGATTTTTTATGCAGTATTCTGTTAAAGTTGACAGATGTATGTGATGGAGTAAGATGCGATATGGCCATGCTCCCCTTGAATAATGTTTTTTTTAATACATGGGTTGGTGTTCTGAATAAGCCGGAATATACAAAGCCCAAGGATGAATTTTGGGATATGGCAATAAGAACTGTTAAGCAGAAAAGCGGCAATTTCCTTTTTATTGCAGAAGCATATTGGGATCTGGAATGGGACCTTCAGCAGCTTGGATTTGATTACACATATGATAAAAGGTTAACGGACCGGCTTGCTACAAATTATATTCAGGGGGTAAAAGATCATTTAAAGGCAGATTTGGATTTTCAAATAAAATCTGTAAGATTTATTGAGAACCATGATGAAACCAGAGCAGTTGCAAAATTCGGAAAATACAGGTCATTAGCTGCCGCTACAGTTATGAGTACAATACAAGGAATGAAGTTTTATTATGACGGTCAGTTTGAGGGAAAAAAGATTAAACTTCCCGTTCAGCTTGGAAGAGAACCAGATGAAAAAGTATCAAATACAGTTTATCGGTATTATGATAAATTATTAAATATCACAAAGGAAGATATTTTTGTTTATGGGAAGTGGGAAATTCTGGAACCTATCACAGCAGGAAACGGAAATTTATCATTCCAGAACTTATTTTCCTGGCAATGGTCTTACAAGGATTCAAGGGCATTAGTAATAATCAACTATTCTGAATTGACAAGTCAGTGCAGGATAAAGCTTGATATTAAGTCGGAAAAAGAGTTTATAGTATTATACGACCAGTTAAATGGGAAGGTATTCGACCGTTCGGTATCAGAGCTAAATAATGTGGGAATATTTATTGAATTAAAAGGATTTGCCAGTCATATTTTTATATTTCAAGAGATTGTATAGCTTTTGTTTTGACATTAGGAATTCCTGACAATTTTCTTATTTTTAATGAATCCAAATTAAATTTTAATCATCTTATTTATATGGCACAAAAAAAGAATAGTAATATAAAGGAAAGACAGATAGGGAAAAAAGCACCCGTTAGAAAGCCTTTGATAGATCCAAGATATAAAAACACTATATGGACAGTCATCTTTCTAATTGTTCTTTTATTTTTCTTTATAATGAACAATACAGTTCAGGTTCCCGATAAAGGACCATATCCACCTACTTATAATCCATCAACTCAGGAGCAGCCAAGTAAGAAGGTAAGCAGTGAGCTTGAATTTGAAACTCATAAATGATGCATTAAGGAGAATATGATGTATAAATTATTTATCTCACTATTATTAGTTAGTACGCTTATAGGATGCTCAAAAAATAATGGTAATGAAAATAAGCCAATCACAGGCAAGGAAACGGCAAATACCACAAGTGATAATAATAAGGCGCCTGAATTCACATTACCTTCCACAGACGGGAAGGATATAAAATTATCTGATTATAAGGGGAAAGTTGTAATTGTTGATTTCTGGGCTACCTGGTGTGGCCCCTGCAGAAGAGGTATACCTGATTTGATTGAAATACAAAAACAATATGCAAATGATGTAGTGATAATAGGTGTATCCCTGGATACTGAAACCAAGGGAGAGGTAATACCATTTGCACAGAAAATAGGGATTAATTATCCAATTGTATATGGTACACTTGAAGTAACACAACAATATGGGGGAGTTGAAGGAATTCCAACTTCTTTTATTATTGATAGAAATGGGGATATTGTTGATAAACATATTGGACTTGTTCCAATGTCAGATTATACAGACGTTATAAATAAACTGCTCAAGAAGTCCTGACAAAAACACCTGCTTTTTTCGTAAATTTATCATAGATGAAAAAAGTTTTAGTTTTAACCTATTTCTGGCCCCCTTCGGGAAAGGCAAGTCTACACTGGCCGTTAAAAATAATTAAGTATCTCCCTGAATTTGGATGTGAGCCAATTGTATTAACTGTTCAGGAAGATTCTTACACAAGGAAGGATGAAAGCCTTTTTAAAGAAATAAATCCCTCACTTAAAGTATACAAATCCCGATCAATTGAACCATTCAAAATGTACAAAATGTTCACCGGAAGGGGTAAGGAAGAACATATTATAGACTCAGAGACCATTTCCAAAACCAATAAAAGTCTTTCACACCGGATTTCGATTTGGATAAGGATGAATTTGTTTGTCCCTGATGCAAGAGTGGGATGGTATTTCAGTGCCGTAAAGCGGGGAAGGATGATTATTAGGGAAAATGCAATAGATGCTGTGATATCCATAGGTCCGCCACACTCTACACATCTTATAGGAAACAAACTAAGTAAATTATTCCATATTCCATTTTACCCTATATTTATTGATCCCTGGGTAGATATTATATATTATAGAGAATTTAAGAGAAATAAAGCAACCCTTGCACTGGATAATTATTTTGAAAAGAAGATACTTAAGAATTCCACCTCCTCAATTTTTGTAACTCAAACCATGAGAGATGATTATGTAAAGAAGTATAACTTCCTAAACGAAAAATCTTTTGTATTGTATTGGGGATATGATGAGGAATCATTTAAAAATATTAAATGTACTGAGAGTGCTAATTATGATACAATTCTACATGCGGGAAATATCTTCGATTATCAAAATCCTGTTGATTTTTGGAAACTGATTAAAGAGAAAATCATATCTGGTAAGAAACTTAAAATAAAATTTATTGGATCAGTTGCTCCGGCAATAAGAAATGAAATCAAACAAGCGGGATTAGAAGAATATACCAAATATGCAGGTTTTTTATCTTACAAAGAGTTACTTACTGAATTAGTAAACGCGAAATATCTCTTGGTTTGTGCAAGTGAACCGAGACATGTACCGGGAAAACTTTTCGAATACCTCAGAACCGGCCGACCAATAATTGCTTTTGGAGATGATAATAAAGAAGTTAGAGAAATTCTTAAATTGACTAATGCGGGCATGATTTTTAATTATCATGAAAACGGTAGCAGTTTTTTTGATCTCTCGGATAGCTTTAAGACAAACCTTGATTTAGTAAGACAATTCGATCGGAAAGTAATAGCTGAAAAACTCAGTGGGATAATTCATGGTGAGATTAATAACTAGTTGACATTATTTAAGCCGTTAATGTAAATGTTTCACCTATTTTCTGCAATCCCAATTTTATATTATAGCTTTTGACTGAATTTTTAAGCCATTTCAGGGGTTCATCGACAGGCTCCAATCCCTGTTTAAATGTACAACAATGTATTGGAATAAAAAATTTTGCTTTTAATTCATCAGATGCCATCTTAAGAGCTTCTTCGGGGTTGCAGTGATTTTTTCTCCAGGGGTTATACGCTCCGATAGGCATAATGGCAACGTCAACTCCATCGTATGAAATAAACTCGCCGGTCATTGCAGTATCCCCACCGAATACCACCTTCTTCCCGTTTTTCTCTATTAAATATGCATTATAACTTCTGCCATTTTTAAAATACCCTCTGGAGCGGTCTCTTTCGAACGGATAACGCCAGCCGAAATGTTTAACTTCTATTGCCCTTAATTTCAGATCTTTAAGAGAATATTCTTCACCCCAATCCATTTCTTTTAATGACTTCCAATTCAAATCAGCAATAACATCGGAAGTATTATATGCAGTAATACAATCTATCTGTCCTGGATACTTATTAGTAAAATGGGATAAAGTACTATAATCCATATGGTCAAAATGAGCATGGGATAGTAAGATTAAATCGGGCCGTGGAAATTTATTTATTTCAAGAGCAGGTTCAGAATATCTGCTTTGACCAATCGTAAAGCCAAGAAAATTGACACCTATTTTCTCAAATAGAACGGGGTCAGTAATAATAATGGTACCGAATAAATTCATTAAAATAGTAGAATGCCCAATCCAGGCTATATTCAAATCCTTTTTATTCCATTGCGAAGTATCAGGAGAGTTTTCTATTTTAATTTTATTCTTGGCTGCTGTTTCTCCAAATTTTAATAATGGGAGAAATAATAACGATCCGATAGTCAATTTAAGACTGCGAGATAAAAAAGTTTTCCTGCTTATTTTCATAACTTCTATTTTTAAAAAGTTTGGACACTCCTCCTTTTTTTATAAGGTGAGGTAAAACTAAATTAGTAAGGAAGAAAAATAATCAATTTGTTCTTTGAGATCACCGGATAAATGAATACTTATAACTTTTCTGCCGTTATTTCTAAGTGCTTTTAAATCACCCTGAGCCTGAGCCGCAATCAGAGTACCAAAAGAATATCCTTTCCCGAATACATCAAGATCATTTATAGGATCGGATGTAAACTGCAGAAACAGTCCTCTATTACCATCGCCTTTATGAAGCTGCCCCGTTGAATGTAAAAATCGAGGTCCGTAACCAGATGTAACAGGTACATGAAATCTATCTCTTAAAGCAACCTTAAGTTTATCAATTGAAGCTTCAACAGCATCAGAATAAGGCATAAATGCCATTATTGCAATATAATTCCCTATCGCCGCTTGGGAAACGAATTCGAGGAAGGTATTTCTTAGATCAGATGATGAGAAATTCCCCACTAAAGAAATATTATTCTGAATTATTTTAGGCCTTTCTGAAGGAAGTTTGCCTGACTTTTTATACTCCTCCATACTTTCATTTGCTAAAGTTTTAGCCAACTGAACATTAGGCTGATCAAAAGGATTTATTTGCATGACTGACCCCGCCATTGCGGTGGCTATTTCCCACCTGTAAATTTCTTTTCCCAGATCATAGAGATCATCTAGATGAATAATTACTACCGGGAATGAAGCATCCTTTAATTTTTCAATAATAATGTCATTCTGAGAGTTATCATCTTCTTTTAATCTGAGGTAAACAAAGATCCTATCGTCATTGTAGACATCAATATTCCCGGCTTGTTCAAAAGCAATCGGAACAATTCCCTTCCCTTCTTTACCAGTACTCTCAGCAATCAGTTGCTCAATCCATGATGGAAACGATGATATTCTAGGAGAGACAAAGAATGTAACTTTATCTTTGTTCATTAAATTAAATTCCCCCAGCAGTGCACCCAACCTGAAACCTTCACTTAAAAAAGGATCGGCATTTTTACCACATTCTTTTTCCATAATGAAAGCTCTTTCCAGAAGAGGTTTAATATCAATTCCTATTAAAGAAGCAGGAACGAGACCAAAATAAGTTAATGCAGAATATCTGCCACCAACTTCTTCTGAAGTAATAAATGTTTTTCTGAATCCCTTCTCACTGGCAAGGCGATGCAAACCTGACCCATTATCGGTAATAGCAACAAAATGTTTACCAGGATCCTTATCTGATTTTGATACAGCATTATAAAATGTATAGAAGAATGACATCGTTTCAGTAGTACCACCTGACTTACTTGAAACGATAAACAGAGTTCTTCCAAGATTAAAATAATCAAGTATTTTTCTAACAGAAATGGGGTGAGTGCTGTCCAAAACAGTAAGATCTGGGAATCCATTACTGTTCCTAAAAGTTTTATAAAAGACTTCAGGTGCAAGACTGCTTCCCCCCATGCCTAGCAGGACAATATGATCATATCCTCCTTTGATCTCATCAGCAAAACTAAATAAATCATTAATGTGATCCTTCATTGAGTACGGGAGATCCAGCCAGCCTAACCGATTGGATAATTCAATGTTCTCCTCGGGTTTTTGTTTCCAGAGAGTCGGATCCTTTTTCCATAATCTAGTGCTGATATTTAATTTTTTCCAGGACTGTAAACGGGTTTCAACAGCTAAAAGGATCTCCTCAGAAGCAAATATCTCCTCCCCCTTACTTTGCATTTTCAACCATTTTTTTGTTTGCAATAGTTGATAACAAATCACGGAAGGACTGGGCAAAGGATTCTACACCATCAATCGTGAGTTTGTTAGTAATTTCTGAGAAGTCTATATTGATTTCTTTCAGGGATTGCATCTGCGTTCTTGCTTGATCAACTTTATCTTCGATGGCATTATAAACTTTTCCCTTTGTTTTAAATGCTTCAATAGTTGCCGGTGGCATGGTGTTAATAGTATCCTTACCAACCAATTCATCGATATAAATTGTCTCTGGATATGATGGATTCTTAGTACTTGTACTGGCCCACAAAAGTCTTTGTATTCTTGCACCTTTGCTCTGTAATTTTTTAAATCTATCGGTGGTGAAAATTTCCTTACTCTTTTCATAAACCAATTTAGCATTGGCTATGGCGGTTTTACCTTTTAATTGATTATTACCAATTTTATCTAACGCCCTATCGACAGCAGTATCAATACGACTAATGAAGAAACTGGCAACCGACAGGGTATTTTTTAACGGCAGGTTCTTTTTACTCCGTTCTTCCAGTCCCGAAATATATGCTTCAACAACTTGTTCATATATCCGTTGTGAAAATATAAGTGTAACATTTATACATACACCTTCAGATATCATTTGTTTTATAGCTGGAATGCCTTCCTGAGTGGCCGGTATTTTAATCATAACATTGGGACGATTAACCATTTTATTTAAACGTCTTGCTTCAATTATTGTCCCTTCTGTGTTATAAGCCAGAAACGGGGATACTTCTATACTAACAAATCCATCAATTCCATCAGATTTTTTGTGCACTGGTAATAAAACATCTGCCGCATCCTGAATATCCTTTACTGCTAAATCCTCAAAGAGGCCATCGGTAGATAATGAATTGTTCATTGACATCAATCGTTCAATTTGAGCATCATAAGCGGATCCGCTGCCAATAGCTTTTTGAAAAATGGTCGGATTACTTGTAACTCCCTTAAGTCCAACTTCTTCGATTAGTTTCTGTAATTCTTTGTTATTAAGTATATCTCTGCTGATATTATCAAGCCAAACACTCTGTCCGATTTGCTCTAATTCTTTAAAACGGTTATTCACAAATACTCCTATTTTTTATTTTCCAATATATTTATTTTTTCTAATCTTTTATTATACCTAAATTCATTGATAAATGTTGCGTTTAGAAAAGCCACAACCAATTCTTTCGCCAATTCCACACCTATTATCCGTGCGCCAAGGCATAGGATATTCATATTATCATGTTCGACCCCCTGCCTGGCAGAATAAGTATCATGACACACTGAAGCCCTGGCTCCTTTGATTTTATTTGCAGCAATACAAGCACCAACTCCGCTGCCGCAAATCACTATACCTTTATCAGAATTTCCGGAAACAACATGGCGTGCTATCTTTTCGGAAAAATCTGGATAATCATCATTAATATTATATACTTCATTGCCAAGATCTATAATGCTATGGTTATTCTCTTTTAACCATTTGATAATAAAGAGTTTTAATTCATACCCGCCATGATCACAAGCAATTGATATTTTCAAATTTTCCTCAATATTTAAACTATAAAATTAATAAATTTTTACTTGAGATTTAGTCAAAAATTTCACTAAATTATCCCCCCTGTGTAATTAATAAGTTATTTATTGAATATTAAATTTTATTAATAAATAAAAAAAAGGATAAAAAGTGATTCGGTTAACAAATTTATTGATTATATTTTAGAACTTTATAAGTGACTTATTAAATTATTTATTAATTAACCTTCTATAAACAAAAGCAGAATAACAAATATGGGAACCCGTTATAAAGGAACCGAAAAAGAGATGACCGCTCTTAACGCTTTTATAAAGTTAGTAAGAGCAGCTGAATCGACAATTTCCAGAGTAAATGCATCTCTGGTCAAATCAAATCTAACCGAAAGCCAATACGCCATCCTTGATGCCTTATATCACATTGGGCCTTTGTTCCAAAAAGATCTTGGAAATAAGCTGTTGAAAACAGGGGGTAATATAACCCTTGTAATCGATAATCTTGAGAAAAGGAAATTGGTTGAGAGAGAAAGAAGAGAACAGGATAGAAGATATTTTACTATCCATCTGACCAAACAAGGAAAAAGTTTATTTCAGAAAGTTTTTCCCGGATACTTAAAAGCAGTTATCGAAGAGATGCAAAAACTTTCGAAGAGTGATCAGGTTGAATTGCAGCGCCTCTGCAAAGTTATTGGATTACCTTCGGGTGCTTCTAAAAAATAACTAATGAAAAGCTGGTTAATCCTTCACTTTTTCAAGAATTTGAGGAAGGATCTTACCAGCTTGTCCTATAAAACATTTATTGGCAAATGAGCTGATTTCGGTCTCTTCGATATTTATTTCAATAATAAATGCCCCCGTGTGCTTTGCCGTATAAATAAGAGATGCAGCCGGATATACAACCGCAGAGGTACCAACTACGAAGAAGATATCACACTCTGATGTAGCAATTTCTGATCGATTAAACTGATCTTCCGGAAGATATTCGCCAAACCACACTACATCTGGCCTAATTAATCCGCCACATTTACATTTTGGCAATTCCATACTATCACCAATATTATTGTAAAAGGTTTTACACTTTATACAATAATTTCTTTCAATATTCCCATGTAGCTCAAAAACTTCTCTACTCCCTGCTCTTTTATGAAGATTATCAATATTTTGAGTTATTACAGTTACTTTAGGAAAATAATTTTGAAAATCTGCTATTGCTATATGTCCCGGATTCGGGATTGCATTCCTAACTATATTGCGTCGGTAACTATACCATTCCCATACCATATGGGGGTTTTGAATAAATGCATTAAAGTTTGCTAACTCTTCAGGTTTGAATTTAGTCCATATGCCGTCTTTTCCCCTAAAAGTGGCTATCCCACTTTCAGCAGACATACCTGCACCTGTAAAAAAGACTATATGGGAAGATGATTTAATCTTTTCTATATCCGAATTATTAAGTTCCAACATATGGTAATAAAAATATTTTTATTTTACCTCTTATTCCAGGATACCATGATTAAAAAGATCAGTAGAAGCAAGTGGTAAATATTTAGTCCACTTCCCTTTTTCCTTTAGATCACCAAGAGCTGTTTTATAAGCATTAACCTTCGCACTCAACTCATCTGCCTGATATAATGTAATAGCTTCAAGAGTTTTGGGAATAACAGGAGAGGCAAACTCAAGTTTCCCCTGATGACTCAATACAACATGGAGCAGACAATCCCTGAGTTCATCAGGGAAATCAGGGATTTTTTTACATCCTTCATTTATCATCATAGCTGAAATTACTATATGACCGATCAACTTGCCCCTGGTAGTATAATCAAATGAGGAATCAAAACTAAGCTCTTCTGTTTTACCATAATCATGCATCAAGGCACCGCAAATAACGAGGTCCCTGTTTATTTCGGGATGAATATCACACATAAGATCGCATATCCGGATAAGTTCAAGGGAATGTTCCAGTAGTCCATGCAGGTAGGGATGATGCCAATATTTCCCTGCCGGAGCGGAAACGAATTTCTCCAGTTCTTTATCATAAAAGAATTGGTCCATGAGAGTTTTTAATTTTGAGTTTTTAATCAATTGAATTCTGGCCAATAATTCCTTTTTCATCTCAACAATATTTCTCTTCGATTTAGCAAGAAAGTCGGTAGGAGAAATATTTTCACCCGGGTCCAAAGAAGTTAATGTCGTTATTTTAATTTGAGGAGTTCCAAGATATTCATCCATTGATCCGGTAACTTTAACAACATCACCGGGTTTGATGTTTGAATAAATCTCTGAAAAATTTTCCCATAGATTAGAGCTTAATGACAGAGTTCTATCTGCAAGTTCCAAATAAAGATATTGCTTTCCGGATTTAGTAAGTTTTATTTCACTCTTTTTCAATAAGAGGAAGTGATTTAAAAAGTCTCCTTTTTTTAACAAATTAAGATCGGTTTGATTAAGCATAAACCCATTCCTTTAATAGAAGTGAATTATATTTCTTTTACAACTTCAAAAATACTTTCTTTGGGGAGATGAGCGATCACAGAACGTCTAAGAAGGTCAATTGAGACCGCAATTGTTTTTCCATTATCACTTTCATGAACCACGCCGATTATACCTTTAAACGGTCCTTCTTTAATTTTGACTTTAACTCCCGGAACCAATCCGTCCTGAATCAGAAATTCGGATTCATTTGAAAGCATTTTTTTAAGATTATCTAACTGCCACTCGGGTATTTTGGCAGGACGCCCGTGATCAAATACGCATCTTACAATAGCCGCTTGTTCAAGTGACAATTTTCTCTCCTTTTCGTTTGCAAAAATAAAGATATATCCTTTAAGAATTGGTTCCTGTATTTTTTTCCTTCTATCGCTCCATTTTTTCCATTTAATGACGGTCGGAAGGTAAAACTGAACATCTAAAGCTAGCAGCTGTTCTGCAGCTTTAAATTCACTTCGGGACCTGGTATAAAGCGCAAACCAATACTTTTGAAAAGGATCTTCTATTTTTTTATTTTCATCTGACATAGCAAGTAAAAATTAACCTTTGATTATATTTCGACCGATTGAATAATAACAAAATTTAAGTTCCTGCATTTTTTCAATATCATATAAATTCCTGCCATCGAAAATAACTGGTTTTTTTAACAAAGCTTTTATCCTGCTGAAATCAGGTTTTCTGAATTCATTCCATTCAGTAACAATAATAAGAGCATCTGCATTGTCGAGAGCATTATAAGTTCCTTTTGCAAACTTAATTTTACCATCAAAAATTAGACTGATATTATCCATAGCTTCAGGGTCATAAACAGTTACTGAAGCTCCGGCCTTCAACAATAGGTCAATAATTTTTAATGACGGAGCTTCTCTTACATCATCAGTATTTGGTTTAAATGCAAGCCCCCACATAGCAAAATGTTTCCCTTTGATTTTGCCGTTATAATGAAGTTTTATCTTTTCAAAAAATCTTGTTCTTTGAATCTCATTAACTTCAACAACTGATTTAAGTATCTTAAAATCGTAATTATTTTCATTAGACATATTTATTAATGCCATCACATCTTTAGGAAAGCAGGACCCACCATATCCTATTCCCGGGAATAGAAATCTTTTACCTATCCTTGAATCAGACCCAACACCAATTCTAACTTTATCAACATCGGCACCGGTTATTTCGCACAGATTAGCAATTTCATTCATAAAGGTAATTTTAGTGGCCAGGAATGAATTTGCAGCATATTTAGTCATCTCCGCTGATTTTTCATCCATAAAATAGATAGGATTGCCAGATCGGACGAATGGTTCATAAAGCTCTTCAATAATAGTCTTAGTTTTGTCATTTGATGTGCCGACAACTACTCGTTCTGGTTTCATAAAATCTTCCACTGCCATCCCTTCTCGAAGAAACTCCGGATTTGAAGCCACATCAAATTCAAAATCAGGAGCAAATTTCTTAACAGCTGCCCTGACCTTATCAGAAGTACCTATAGGGACAGTACTTTTATTAACAAGAATTTTAAATCCTATTCCAGAGTTAGCAAAGAAAAACTTTCCTAGATCTTCAGCTACCCCGATTACATATTTCAAATCTGCACTTCCATCACCGCCCTGGGGAGTTGGAAGGCATAAAAATAATATCTCCGAGTTATTAATAGCATAGTAAAGATCAGTAGTAAAGGAAAGCCGTCCGTATTTAATATTCCTTTCAAAAAGAATTTCTAGTCCTGGTTCATAAATTGGGACTATCCCATCTTTCATTTTGGCAACTTTGACTGAATCATTATCCACGCAAATAACCTCATTTCCGGTTTCAGCAAAGCAAGTCCCGGAAACAAGTCCAACGTATCCTGTGCCTATAACAGATATTTTCAATATCAACTCCTAAAAATAATCTTAATATTAAATATAAAATAAAAGATCAAACCTAATTTAAGGCAGAATATAAATTTTCCTTAAACTTTTTTATGTCGATAGGTTTTTGCAGAAGAGCATTTATACCATATTCATGATATAATTTTATTGTTTCTTCAGGGACATCTGGGATTATAGCTATAACAGGAACCTTATATCCTTTCTCCCCTTTTCTTATTGATTTCAGTAATTGTATCCCATCCATGAAAGGAATGTCGTGTTTAGTAACTATTAAGGAAGGGATTTTACTAGTCATAATGGTTATAGCTTCATATCCATTATCAGTAACAATCAATTTAAATTCCGGGAAATTCTCTGAAATTATTTTCTCTAAAAATAATTTATCTTCCGGATTATCCTCAACAAGAAGAATAGAATTCTGTGATGAAGGAAGAGTAAAATGAAATTCACTTCCTGCATCTACTTCTGTATAAAACCAGATGTCACCATTATGTTTCTCAACTATTTCTTTTACTAGGCTGAGGCCAAGTCCTGTTCCTTTTTCTCCCTTAGTGCCCTCGGTTGAAAACTTTTTATCGACTCTAAACAACTTTTCTTTATAAATATCAAGAATCCCAATTCCCTGGTCTTTAACTATGAATTCAACTTTTTCATCATTAAAAATTTCAGCGCTTATTTCGATATGTTTATTCTCACGTGAATATTTAATCGCATTACTTAACAAATTCGTAACAACCTGGGTAATTAACCTTTCATCGGCCTGTATAAATAAATTATCCGGCAGACTCGCTTTAATATCAATATTTTTTCTGATTGCATTACCTGTAAGAGAGGCAATGCAATTAAATACTAAAGTCTGGGCATGTATTCGTTCGGGTTCAATTTTCATGCGCCCTGTCTGCAGTCTTGTCCAGTCAAGCAGGTAATTAATTAATTGAAGCTGGTTCTGAGCAGATTCATGAATATAATTCAGATATTCATTTTTTTCATTTATTGTAAGGTCAGGTTCATTCATCAGGATTTCTGTGAAGCCGAGAATGCTTGTAAAAGGAGCACGAAGGTCATGAGAAAGAATGGAAAGGAACTTATCCTTGGATTTATTAAGCTGAAGCAGTTTTTCATTATCCGTCAGCAATGTTGATTCAGCTTTTTTAAACTCACTGATATTCTGTATCACCCCTATATATGATTCTATTTTCCCGGTTATATCTTTTTGTCCTCTTATCTCTTCTTTGATCCAAACAATATTCTGATCCTTATTAATTATCCTGTAAATAACAGATAATTCCTCTTCTCCCGGATTGTTTATAAACCTTTTATATGATTTTTTTATTTTTAAGAGATCATCGGGATGGATAAGAGCATAAAACCCGTCAGAGATATTTAAAATATCTTTTGAAGAATAGCCTGTTATTTTCAGAATATTTTCAGAAAACTCTTTTATATTTATATCCTTAACTGAGGCTTTCCAGATAGAGAGGGAATCAGTTTTTTTAATAAAAGACGACAAAAAATCCGCTTCCAAATTATTTAATGCGCCTTTATTTGTATCTTTTATCATACCTAAGATTAGAAATGATTTAATTTAATATATATATATAACATAATAAAAAAGAAACAGATTTAGATAAAAACTTTCATAATATCGATCAATAACAAGGGATGGTTAACAAGTGCAATAGCAAATAATTTTCCTAATGAACGTTTATCTGCTGACACATTTGAAAAAGATTTAGCGATTTTATTAAATCTTTCATCGTCAAAGTTATAAACACCATTTTTTAACCTATTATAAATCTCATGCCGTTTTCCAATCCTTTCATACCATTCATTATCATATGTCAAAATATGATCAGGTTTATTCAACTTAATAGATTCGCCGGCAATTCTACCGGCAATACTGCCACCGATCATACCACTTGCGATACCACCACCGCTTAAAGGATTGACCTGACGACCAGCATCACCGGCCAATAGAATCCCCGGGGCGGATATTTTTTTTAATGTAGGGATGCTTGGAACGCCACCGGCTATAGAGGTTAATACAGGAACTTCAGGATAATTCTTTTCCATAAAATCATTCAAATAGGAAAGTGCTGATTTTTTTTTCCCTTCATAACCACTTATACCCAAACCAATATTTGCAGAACAACCCGCTTTGGGGAAAACCCAGAAATAACCGCCGGGAGCAACATTTTTTCCGAAATAAAAATATAGTGTGCCGGGATCTATTTTAATATTTGAAGCAGTAACCTGTACACAGCATTCCATATCACGAAAATCAGTAAAAGTTTCTATCCCTGCCCAACGGCCGATTCTTGATTCAACACCATCTGCACCTATTACTATTTTAGCTCTTGCCTCTTTCTGTTCTCCACGGAATTCATATTTTACACCGGAAACTCTATTGTCATCAAAAAGAAGTCCGTTTACATAAGCACGGGTAAGAATAAGAGCTCCGGCATTAGCAGCAGTTTTCGCTAATTCATAATCGAATATCCTTCTTTCCAGGATAAATCCTGAATCATTAAACTCAATCACTACTTCAGTTCCATCAGGAGAATTCAATGAGAATTTACTGATTTTTGAAGAGATCCATTTTTCATCCAAAGGGATAAACTCCTCAACTCCTTTTTTACTTATAGCTTCTCCGCATCTGACAGGATAACCAACATCCCTGTCCTTTTCAAGCATCAGGACAGAAACACCTTGCTCTGCAGCAAATCTGGCAGCCATTGATCCGGCAGGTCCTGCTCCGACAACTATTATATCGAAAATATCTGTCATATTAAAACAATTTTATAAATCACTATGCTAACACGCCTTCTTTATTAAACTTTATCACTTCGATAGGACAGCTCCATACACATTTTGAACAGTTAGTACAAAGAGAATCTATTATAGAAATTTCTGCTTCCTTTAGTTCGATTGCATCTTCAGGGCATACTCCCACACAACATCCGCAGAAATCACATTTACCGGGCAATATTTCTATTAAAAGTTTTCCTGTTTTAGCTTGTCGGTACATAACTTATAGAAATCAATTGGGTTAAAAGAGCTTAATTAAACTCCTCGTTTAGTCTTTTTTTATCTGCTTGATACTGATCCAGGATATGAAGTAATTCGCGCCCTTCCTCTTCGGAAGATACATTTTGTACCTGCGATAAAATATCTTTTATCTGGTTGTCCATCTGCAAGGATTTGAATTTCTTCATAGTATCCATACATACTTTGGATAAAACCGAAGAATTATCCTGTTTAGGATATAATTTTTCCCAACTGCTGCTTAATGAATACTGATCTATAGAAAGCAGTTGTAAATAATCTTTAACTTCTTCATCTTCAATTGTATCAATAACTGCAGCTACTTCAAATGAACCTTTTTTATTAAATTCTTCGTAAATCAATTCGGCAATTTTCCTGTTTAATTCAATTAAAAACTCTTCGGGATTTATATGGCTGAATACAAATTTTATTATGTCAGGACTCCCGGTCAGGAAAAGTAAAATGATATCTCTTTCAAGGAATTGAATTTCCTGCGTAATTTTTATTTCTTTATTGGGAAATACTTTATTAGACCGGAAACTGTCTTTTGCCGGAGTCTCTTGCTTAACATCCTTAACAAGTAGCTTATCAAGCTCTGATTCCAGCAGATTTTCCCTGATCCCGAATCTCTTTGAAATGGATTTTATATAAAAATTTCTTTTAAGTTCATCAGAAATTAAGGATAAAGATTTAACTAAATTCCTTATCGCCTCGGCAGACCTGGCGCTATCAGTAAAATAACCTTCTGCTTCATATAAAGCAGTTTGATATTCATGAAAACTTACTGCCTGTTTAACTAATTCATCAAACTTTTCTTTCCCGAACTGGTTGACATAAGAATCAGGGTCTTCACCTTTTGGCAGAGAAACAATTCTTATCTCAAAATCTTTCTTTAATAAAATCTCAATACTTCTCATGGATGCTTTTACACCAGCTATGTCGGCATCAAATAACAGAACTACATTCTTGCTATAACGGGAAAGGAGTACTACCTGATCTTCAGTTAAAGCAGTACCCGAAACAGCAACTACGTTTTTAATCCCGTTCTGGTAAAGGGAAATAAGATCCATATATCCCTCAACCATAATTACTTTATTTAATCTTCTGATTTCATCTTTGGCATGAGAAAGTCCATAAAGTAATTTTCCTTTTGTATAAATAATTGATTCGGGTGAATTGAGGTACTTGGCAGCATATTCATTTTTCTCAAGAATTCTACCACCGAAACCTACTACTCTTCCATTCGGGGAATCTATCGGGAAAATAATTCTGCCTGAAAATTTATCAAATAAATTTCCTTCCTTTCCTCTTCCAATTAAACCAAGTTGCATGGCCTTTTCAAGATCAATACGGTTCTTTGCATATTCAACAAAAGCATCTCTTTTATAGGGAGCATAACCAAGGTTAAACTCCCTTATAGTTTGATTTTTAATCTTTCTCTGTTGGAAATATTTCCTGCCTGTTTCTCCTTCTTCTTTTGTAAGAAGAATATCAGAAAAATATTTCATGGCTATTTCATTCACATCATAGAGCATTTCCTGTTCACTCTGCTTCTCAGTGCCTGCCTGATTTTCATATTCAATCTGGATACCTAACCTTTCGGCAACACTCTTAACTGCTTCAACAAATGATATCTTTTCATAATCCATTAGGAATTTGAAGACATTTCCACCGGCATGGCAGCCAAAACAGTGAAATATTTGCTTTTCTTCACTTACTGTAAATGAAGGGGTCTTTTCATTGTGAAATGGGCATAATCCTAGGAAATTCTGGCCCCTTTTTCTCAGATTCACAAATTCAGCTATAATATCCACAATATTAACCGCAGATCTGATCTCTTCTATTTTATTTTCAGGTATTCGCATTATTCTTTCTTGTATGCCCTAAATTATGAAAATAAACCATCCAGAAAAATGGGAATAAATAAAATAATCCGGATTCTTATAATTAAGAAATCAGAAAAGGTTCTCTTTACAAATTTCCATAAATGATAATAAATTCTAATAAACTCGCTCAAAAAGAGGCTTTTGTCCCCTGTTATCGTGGTATAATATTTGGCTAAATATGGAATCTAAATTGATTTATAATTTCATATAATAATGGTAGAATAATGGACAGAAAGAAAGTAACGATCGACGGTAACGAAGCAGCAGCTTATGTGGCATTCAGGACAAATGAAGTAATTGCTATTTATCCTATTACCCCCTCATCCAATATGGGAGAATGGTGTGATGCCTGGGCTGCAGAAAATAAAAAGAATATCTGGAATGAAACCCCTAGCGTTAGTGAACTTCAGAGCGAAGGCGGCGCATCGGGAAGTGTTCATGGTGCATTACAGACCGGATCATTAACCACAACATTTACGGCGTCACAGGGCTTGTTATTAATGATTCCCAATATGTTTAAAATTGCCGGAGAATTAACATCAACAGTATTCCATGTGTCAGCAAGATCAATAGCTGCCCAGGCATTATCGATTTTTGGCGATCATAGCGATGTAATGTCTACACGCTCTACGGGCTTTGCATTATTATCATCTAACTCTGTACAAGAAGTTATGGATTTCGCACTCATCGCTCAAGCAGCTACTCTAAAATCAAGAATACCCTTCCTTCATTTCTTCGACGGGTTCAGGACTTCCCATGAAGTAATGAAAATTGAACAACTCTTGGATAGTGATATCAAGTCAATGATTACAGATGATATGGTCCTTGCACACAGAAACAGGGCATTATCCCCTGAAGACCCTGTAATGAGAGGAACTGCTCAAAATCCTGATGTCTATTTCCAGGGAAGAGAAACAGTAAATCAATATTATTTAGACTGCCCGGGAATCGTTCAGCAGGAGATGGATAAATTTGCAAAACTGACCGGACGCCAGTATCATTTATTCGATTATTATGGCGCTACCGATGCAGAAAGAGTTATTGTAATGATGGGATCTGGCGCCGAAGCAGTTGAAGAAACAGTCGAGTACCTAACCTCTAAAGGAGAAAAAGTCGGCATTCTAAAAGTACACCTCTACCGCCCATTCTCTATAGACCACTTCATTAATGCTCTCCCTGCATCAACTAAAGTAATCACAGTACTCGACAGAACAAAAGAACCGGGGGCTTCAGGCGAACCTTTATATCTGGATATTGTAAATGCAATATCGGAAAAACATATAAATGGCGAACTGAAATTTGCTTATCCCAAGATTACTGGTGGCAGATACGGCCTTTCTTCAAAAGAATTTACCCCCGCAATGGTTAAAGGGGTTTACGATGAAATGAAGAAAACCAAACCTAAAAATCACTTTACTATCGGTATCGTTGACGATGTCACTAATACCAGCCTTGATTATGATTCTGCCTTTTCTGTAGAACCGGATGAAATATTCAGAGGCAAATTCTATGGACTAGGAGCTGACGGTACTGTCGGTGCTAATAAAAACTCAATTAAGATTATCGGCGAAGGTACTAAATATTTCGCTCAGGGTTATTTCGTATACGATTCAAAGAAATCGGGCTCTACTACAGTATCCCATCTTAGATTCGGTCCTAAAGAAATTAAATCTACTTATCTAATCAATAAAGCTAACTTCATTGCATGCCATCAACAGGAATTCCTCGATAAGATGGATTTACTCGATGACGCTGCTCAAGGCGCTACTTTCCTGCTTAATACCCTCGTTCCAAAAGAAAAAGTATGGGACCATTTACCGGAAAAAGCTCAGAAAGATCTTATCGATAAGAAAATGAAGTTTTTCATCATTGATGCCTATAAGGTTGGCGAGGAAACCGGTATGGGTGTAAGGATTAACACTATAATGCAGACATGCTTCTTCGCAATCTCTAAGATCTTCCCCAGAGATGAAGCTATTGCAATGATTAAAAATTCAATCAAAAAAACTTATGGCTCCAAAGGCGAAAAGATTGTCCAGATGAATTTCGATGCTGTAGATAAAACACTTGAAAATTTATTTGAGATTACTATTCCGGCTAAAGTAACAAGTAAAATAAAGCTTGCAGATACTGTGTCTGCTAAAGCCCCCAAATTCGTTCATGATGTTACTGCTCAGATCATCGCAGGTCATGGAGATTCAATCCCTGTTAGTAAAATGCCTGTTGACGGCACCTACCCTACAGGAACTGCAATGTGGGAAAAAAGAAATATAGCCCTTGACGTTCCTGTGTGGGATGATGAAATATGCATACAGTGCAATAAGTGCGTTATCGTCTGCCCGCATGCCTCTATCCGCGCAAAAGTATTCGATGAAAAATTACTTAGCACTGCACCTGCTACCTTTAAATCAACCAAGTTCAAAGGAAAAGATTTAGGCGAAGGAATGGCCTATGCTTTGCAGGTTGCTGTTGAAGACTGTACCGGATGCGGACTCTGCGTCGATGTTTGCCCCGTTAAGAATAAAAAAGAAACTAAGTTCAAAGCTATCAATATGAATCCTCAGCTTCCTATAAGAGAAGCCGAAAGAGCTAACTGGGATTATTTCTTAAATCTGCCTGACTATGACAGGACAAAACTGAATATTTCGGCTATTAAAGATTCACAATTCCTTACTCCTCTCTTTGAGTTCTCTGGCGCTTGCTCAGGATGCGGTGAAACTCCTTATGTTAAACTTGTAAGTCAGCTTTTCGGCGATAGAGCAATTATTGCTAACGCCACAGGATGCTCTTCTATCTATGGAGGTAACCTCCCTACTACACCATGGACAAAAAATAAAGATGGTAGAGGCCCCGCTTGGTCTAATTCTCTATTCGAAGATAATGCAGAGTTTGGGTTTGGATTCAGATTATCTATTGATGCACATAACCTCCAGGCTCAGAATCTTTTAAAGAAATTTGCCAATGAGATTGGAGAAGTTTTAGTAAATGAAATATTAAATGCCGACCAGAAAGATGAAGTAGGCATTTATGAACAAAGAGAAAGAATTAAAATCCTTAAAGATAAATTACGCCTCTTTATGAATAACCCTCTTGCCACTGATAAGTCCTCCGATCTGATACACCTCATGAGCCTTGCAGATTACTTGGTTAAGAAATCTGTCTGGATTATGGGCGGCGACGGCTGGGCTTATGATATCGGCTACGGCGGTTTGGACCATGTGCTTGCTTCCGGCAAAAATGTTAACGTTCTTGTCCTTGATACTGAGGTTTATTCTAATACAGGAGGCCAGGCCTCCAAATCAACACCAAGAGGTGCTGTAGCTAAGTTCGCTGCTGCTGGTAAAACTATGCCTAAGAAAGACCTTGGCTTAATTGCTATGACCTACGGAAATATTTACGTAGCTAAAGTTGCAATGGGTGCTAATGACCTTCAGACCTTAAAGGCATTTATTGAAGCTGAAGCTTATAACGGCCCATCCCTGATAATTGCATACAGCCATTGTATCGCTCATGGCATCGATATGAGCACTGGTATGAAGAATCAAAAAGCAGCAGTTGATTCCGGCCACTGGCCATTATTCAGATATAATCCCGATCTGGCAAAAGAAGGTAAAAACCCATTCAAACTTGAATCCAAAGGATTAAAAATACCCTTTAAGGATTATGCTTATCTTGAAACCAGGTATAAAATGCTTGCTAAATCTCACCCTGACATAGCAGCAAAACTTCTGCTGGAAGCTCAGAGTGATACTGAAACTAAATGGAAGGCCTATGAGCAGATGGCAGCTTTACCTGGAACTGAAAAATAATTAAAAGGAAATAATATGAATCTATCAACAACTTATTTGGGGCTTAAACTTAATAGTCCAATAGTCCCATCGGCTGGTCCGTTATCAACCAATATAGATAACATAAAAGCTATGGAAGATGCGGGCTCCGGTGCTGTAGTTCTTTATTCCCTTTTTGAAGAAGAAATTGAATATGACGCATTGGAACTTGATCATTACACTCTTGATAATACAAATTCCTTTCCGGAGGCTCAATCCTTTTTCCCCATTCCCTACGATATCAAAACGGGAGGAGAAGAATATCTCAATCATATAAGAAAAGCAAAAGAGTCAGTTAATATTCCCATCATTGCAAGCCTCAATGGAAAAAAGATTGGCGGCTGGATTGATTATGCAAAGAAAATTGAACAGGCAGGTGCCGATGCCCTTGAGTTGAATATCTATATCCTTTCGGCTAATCATTCCAAAAGCAGCAATACCATCGAAAACTCTTACATCGAAATAGTTAAATCAGTCATTAATAATGTTAAAATCCCGGTTGCTGTTAAGCTTCATCCTTTTTTCACTTCTGTTTCTGAACTAGCAATAAAACTTGATCAGGCTGGAGCTAAAGGACTCGTGCTTTTCAATCGCTTCTATCAGCCGGATATCGATCTTGAAAAACTTGAGGTAGTACCGAATGTTTTGCTTAGTACTCCTATGGATTTAAGACTCCCGTTAAGATGGACCGCCATTCTTTATGGCCAGGTAATGGCTGATCTTGCTGCAACTAGCGGAATCTACACTGCCGAAGACGCCTTAAAGATGATTATGGCAGGCTCTAAAGTTACTCAGATGCTATCCTGCTTGCTGAAATATGGGATACCACAAATCAAACAAGTTATAAATGATATGTCTGCCTGGATGGAAGAACA
>JARLHC010000154.1 GCA_031292455.1 Ignavibacteriaceae bacterium | reverse complement strand
TCTTCCGATCAGGTTAAAGAATGGGGCTCCGGGGGGATGGGCAACCTGAAGCCACGCAGCGGCAGCCGAACATTCTCCACAGTCCCAGAATGATACGGAAGACTGGACTGTCATTGCAAATACAATCCCTGTTATCAGTGCAATGAGAATTGCAATAACTCTTTTTAAGAGTTTAACATCCACAAAAACCTCATAAAATAAAGATCATTTAAAGAAAGAATCATATTTAGATTTATCAACAGGGACATAATACTTATCGTAGAGCTCCTTCAACTTTTTCATTGAGACTGTATCAAAATCTTCATCATCTTTCTGTCTTTTAACAAAAACATCATACATGTATTTATCTTCCGGAGTGAATTTCCTCTCATATTTTTTCAAAACGTCCAAATATTTTTGTTGATCTCTGAAAGACATATATCCTCCCAGTTTTAGGTATATTAATAATATAGAAAATTAGTTAAACTTTTAGTAATAAGTAAAATATTAGACTTCATTCTTTTAATATTGTTTCATAAATGAAATATTTTGCCTTAAATAAACCTTACGGAGTGCTTTCACAATATACAGGGGAAGAGGGAAAGAGGACTCTGGCCGGACTTTATGATTTTCCAAAGAATGTGTATCCTGTCGGCAGACTAGATAAGGACAGCGAAGGACTGCTGCTTATAACAGATGACAAATCATTAACGGAATATCTTCTTAATCCGGAAAACAGGCATGAACGGGAATACTATACGGAAGTTGAGGGAATCCCTACTTTAGAGGAACTGAGAACTCTTGAATCCGGAGTAATTATCAAAGAGAAGAAGACACTTCCGGCAAAGGCAAGATTATTACCTAATATGAATATAATTCCAAGGGAACCACCTATTCGATTCAGAAAAGATATACCAGACTGCTGGATAAGTTTAACATTAATAGAGGGGAAGAACCGGCAAGTAAGAAAAATGACTGCCAGCATCGGCCATCCTACTTTAAGGTTAATCAGGGTTAGAATTAAGAACATATTGCTGGAAGATTTAAAACCAGGGGAAGTGAGAATACTTAAAAGCAAAGAAATTAACGAATTAAAGGGACTGCAGCCACACAGCCCTTTTACCAAAGAACTATTTTAAATCCGCAGTACAGCTAGGACACTTAATAGCTTTAATGGCTATTTTAGTAGTGCAATAAGGACATTCCTTGGTCGCCGGTGCTGCAGGCACTTCTTCTTTTTTTAAAGTGCCTATCAACTTTATAAGCATAAACACTGAAAATGACACAATTAAGAAGGAGATAATATTATTAATAAACCTACCGTAGTTTATAGTTACGGCACCAAGCTGCTGGGCTGCTTCAATGGTAGGGTAATCGCCAGGTTGTGTGCCATGTTTAATAACTATGAACAGGTTCTTGAAATCTATATTCCCAAGGACCAACCCAATCGGGGGCATAATAATATCACCTACCAAAGATGTTACTATAGTACCGAAAGCTGCACCTACAATAATACCTACAGCCATATCAAGCGCATTCCCCTTAACTGCAAATTTCTTAAATTCCTGCCACATTTGATTTAATACTCCTTAATATTTACTTTAATAATAAACATTTTATTTAAAATAAATAATCTTTATGAATAATACCAAACGCCCTTCATGGGATGAATATTTTCTGAAACTTGCAATGCTTGCATCTGAAAGATCTACTTGCCCCAGAATGCACTGCGGCTGTGTTCTTGTAAAGGAGAGATTTGTACTTGCAACCGGATATAACGGATCGATTCCAGGGCAACCGCATTGCGAGGATGTAGGTTGTTTAATAGTAGATAATCATTGTTCAAGGACCAACCACGCAGAGATTAATGCATTAGTCCAAGCAGCCCGTCATGGCATTAATGTAACCGGATGCACCGCTTACATTACAAACATGTCATGCACTACCTGCGCAAAGGCACTGATCGCTTCAGGGATAACAAGAGTTGTAGTATTTTCAGATTATCACGATACATTAGCCGTGGATTTTTATACTAAATGCGGTGTAGAAATAGTTAAGCTGGAAATACCTGAAAGAACAATTCATTATGATTACGAACAGTATACTTCAGCTATCAAGACAGAGAAATCAAAATAAACGAATTTTGGGAGAGCAGCGTGGAGAAAATTTCATATAAAGATGAAGGACGCAGGCATAGGAAATAATAAACTTGAGCGAGGTCTTGGATTAAAGGAAGCATCCGCACTAAACATGATAGACATGGTGGGAATCGGCCCCTTCATTGTTATCCCCATAGTTATACAGGAAATGAACGGACCGCAATGCATGATTGCATGGATTGCAGGAGCTATTCTGGCAGTCATAGATGGTTTTATCTGGTCAGAGCTTGGAGCCGCAATGCCCAAAGCAGGAGGGAGTTATTATTTTCTAAAAGAAATTTACGGAAAGGAAACATGGGGAAAACTGATGTCCTTTCTATTTATTTGGCAAACTATTATCCAAGCGCCGTTAGTAGTTGCATCCGGATCAATCGGTTTTTCACAATACTTAACTTATTTAATTCCGTTAAATCCCATATGGCAGAAAGCAGTTTCGGGAACTTTAGTAATAATCTTAATCTTTCTGCTTTACAGAAATATTACGACAATTGGCAAAATTTCACTTTTATTATGGATAGGTGTATTCGGCACCATATTATGGCTTATAATTGGTGGTGCAACTCATTTTAATCCAAAGCTTGCATTTGATTTTCCAAAAGGTGCTTTTAATTTTTCATGGATCTTTTTTGCCGGACTTGGAAATGCTACAGTAAAGACAATTTATACATATCTGGGTTATTATAATGTATGCCATCTTGGCGGCGAGATAAAGGAGCCGGAGAAAAATATACCCCGAAGCATTTTTATTTCCATAGGCGGCATTGCCATCCTTTATTTATTAATGCAATTAAGCATTTTGGGAGTAGTGGACTGGCGAGCGGCACGGAGCTCTCAATTTATTGTAAGCACATTTGTGGAAACAATATACGGTCATGAAGCAGCATCCTTGGCTACAGTATTGATTCTTTGGATTGCTTTCTCTTCACTTTTTGCGGTTTTGCTCGGTTATTCAAGAATTCCGTATGCTGCGGCTATAGATGGAACTTTCTTTAAAGTGTTCGGAAAATTGCACCAAAAGAAGCATTTCCCTTATGTATCCTTATTAAGTTTAGGACTTATTTCATTTATTTTTAGTCTCTTATTTAAACTCAAGGAAGTAATAAGTGCCATGCTGGCAATGAGGATTCTGGTTCAATTTGTTGGGCAAGCCGCAGGCATTATATATTTGAGAAAAATTAAACCGAAAGAATTCTTTCCATTTAAAATGTGGTTATATCCTTTACCTGCGTTAGCTGCAATTGTTATATGGACAGCATTATTCTTTTCAACAGGTTTATATTTTGCATTAGGAGGAGCCGGATTTATTTGTCTTGGTACAATTGTATTTTTAATACGCTCTTATATTAAAAAAGATTGGCCTTTTCTGAATTAAAGTTAGGGACACATAACAATATTATATGACTAGGGGAAAACCTGAGGTGCAAAAGTATTTCTACTGATACGCCGATTTTTCCACTCATTCCCATTAATAACCATATTATTTTTCTTCTAATTGAAAGAGAAAATTTTATATCCAATCAGAATATGTATTTGTTATAACACAATTTGATTTATGAGATTGACAGCACAAATAATTTTAATTAGCCTACTTTTTATATTCATTGAGTCAGGTTTTCCTCAAGGATATTCAATCCGATATTTTTATAAATTCACAGGAAGTACAAGAAAAAGTCTTATCAATGATTATTCCGAATTAAAAAGGACTAGCAGGAACATTGAAACTAATGAGAAAATTGTTAACGAAAGTTACGCGCGTGATAATGGCAATAATAATATTAGTCCGGCAAGCATAATAAGTGCATATCATATTTCCCTTAACTATTTTAAAATAGACAGATCCAATAAATCGTTATGGAACGGCAAGCATTGGAATTATAATGATTTTCCTTTAAAAGTTTATATAAAGGAAACAAATTCTAAAATGTTTAAGCCGATATTTAAGAAATTTATCGATTATGCATTTGAAGTTTGGGCAAAAGCAGACAGCAGGATCAGTTTTGAATATGTAACATCTGTTTCAGATGCAAATATTACTTTTTCTTTTGAAGATAATTTATTGGATAAATATAAAGAGAATTATCTCGGACTTACTGATTACGAACTCGCCCGTAATAATAAAATTAATCAAGCCACCATAGAAATAAGCATGTTAAAAATGGGGAAGGAGAAATTGTCGGATGGTGAAATTAAAGCTACGATCATCCATGAACTTGGCCATGCAATAGGTCTCGGGCATAGTGATAATGAAACTGACATTATGTATCCTTATATAAGTTCCGATTACTCTTCAAATATGAATTTCCGGGATCTTTCAACGGGCGATATCAGCGCAATAAAATCTGTTGATGATTTAGGGTTTAAGGATAAGTACACTAAATAAAATTATAACTACATAATACAAATAAAGCCTTCACCGAAACGACATTTCAGGGCGGTTTGTTAGACGGAGAAAAGAATTTTGTATTCGCTAATATTACCGGGATCGAACATTACGCAACATTAAGCTCATCAGCAGATCCGGCAGATATAGATATTAGGATAAGGAAATAAACCATGAAATCAGGGATAAAACCTTATTCCTATTCCGACATCCCCTGCAGATCCGAAAGCCGGAGATAATCCCACAAGCAAACCTGCTTCGAGGAATAATTCAATTGGAGATCTTTCCGGAATTACATTTACACCCAAAACCCCTCTTAGACCTAATCCGAGTCCATTATCAGACCGATAAAAGAATCCATCGTGATTTGAATAATAAAACCCATTACTTCGTCCTATTCCAAGTGCGCCGCCAAAACCGGCATATAATCTAGCAACATTAGAATTGAAGGCATTGAAATGCCAGAGATAATCAACTCCAATGCGAGGGCTTCCGAAATAGGATTCTCCAACATCAATTACAAAAGCATTATTTCTTTGAGTCCAAAATTTTAATGTAAGTCCTGTGGGTTCACCCAGAACAAGCCCGAAGCCAAAATTCTTACCTGCTGGAGATTGAGCATATAATTGATTTATCATAGTTCCAGTACAAATTATAAGGATAAAAAATAGATTTCTCATCGATGTATAAAATAATTAGTTTTTTGAGTTGTAAAGAAGTCGATTTAATTTATTGTGTAAGATATTATTATATAATGTATTAGGGAACGCTTTAAGTCACAATAGTTAACTTTTTTTTGAAACTTAAATTTTCACTTATTTCAGATGTTTATCATCTTCGGCAAGATGGAATTTATGAAGAAACCTGTGAAACAATGGAGCGAAGATTACACCTACAGCGACCAGAAAAACAATTCCAGAGAACAGAGCATAGAAGGAGGCAAATAATTTACCTGCCATAGTTTTAACAGGATCAACAGGACCCATGCCGCCTAATATCATAGAGGCATTAAGGAGGCTATCGACCCATGGCAGGTTTTCAAGATCGTGATATCCCAGCACTCCAATTCCGAGTGCACTGAAAATTAGGAAGGCAGATCCCAAGAAATGTTTAGCAAGTCTGCCTAAGAATGCGGGCCAGGATAACAAAGGTTTATTTTTATGTTCATACTTCAACAAGTCATTCCTGCGGAGTCATTCCCATTTTATCCCATTCTTCAAATGAGGGACCATAAACGCCAGGAACTTTTAATCCTACCTGACGCATAAGCACTGTGATCTGTCCTCTATGGTGAATCTGGTGAACCAGCAAAGCCGAGAGAGTTTGCCCCTTTGACCAAGTTTCTCCATACATATTTATTTTTTCATTAAGTGATTCATCATCCCATTTTTTCAGAACAACTTCTTTAAGCGAAGCTGCTGATTTGGTATATGCATCAACGATAGTTTCGGCTGATTCCGGAACCGGACTATCATCAATCCGGTCCAACTGAAGCTGGGCTGTTGAACCTATTTCCCCAAAAGCACCTGCAATATGCCAAGCAATTTTACCCAACGATCTTCCCTTGTCTGAAACTTTCTGATTAAGGGATTTATCTGTCAAGGTATTAAGTACCTTAAGAGTTATGGCAATTTCCTGATCAAAGTCACTAATGAAATCAGATATTTTGGAATACATTTGACCTCCTTAATTATCCTAAGTTAATTAATATTGTTTTTAACTTTTCAAGGTTCAATTCCCATTCATATTTTTTCCTTCTTTCCTTTTCAACAATATCGGGAGCAGCATTCTGAACGAATTTTTCATTGGATAGTTTTTTGTTTATTGATACTAAGGATCCTTCAGTTCTTTCAATTTCTTTTCTTAAACGGTTTCTTTCGACATCGAGGTCGATTAATCCTTCAAGGGGAATAAATATTTCACAATCCTTAATAACGGCTGAAGCACTTGCCCCGGGTTTTTCCAATGCAGGAGCTGCAGTCAAGTTTTCAACACGGGCAAGTTTTTTAATATATTCAACCTGATGCGCTTTTACTTCAGAGGTTTTAATAAAGACATTCAAAGCTTTTGAAGGAGGGATATTCATTTCTCCTCTTATATTTCTGATAGCTGTAATAATATTCTGGACAAATTCCATTTCCTTTTCTGCCGGAATATTTATTTTGCTTTCATCAACCGAGGGATAGTCAGAAATCAGGATACTCTCTCCTTGTTTTCTTTCTTTAATCAGGTGAAACAATTCCTCAGTAATAAAGGGCATAAAGGGATGGACAATTTTAAGAAGATTTTCAAAATAAGAAAGGGCTCTAATAAGCGCTGCTGATTTTACTTCTTCATCCTTTGCATAAAAACGGTTTTTAGAAAGTTCAATGAACCAATCACAGAAATCATTCCATACATACGAATAAATAATTTTAGAAGCATTATTCACTTCAAAATTTTCCATCGCCTTATTCAATTCTTTAAGGGTTTGGTTAAAGCGCGATTGTATCCACAAATCTGAAAAATCCACATGCTTATCGAGTAATTCGTCATTTAACTGAATCGATTGAGCATTCATTAGAAGAAACCTACCGGCATTCCATATCTTGTTGGCAAAATTTCTTCCGAAATCACATTTTTCAGTACTAAACATTACATCCTGCCCAAGCGGAGCCAGATAGATTATAGTAAACCTGAGCGCATCAGCGCCGTATTCGGAAACGACATCAAGGGGATCGGGAGAATTACCTAAAGATTTACTCATCTTTCTTCCCTTGAGATCGCGGAGAACGCTTGTAAAATATACGTGCTTAAAAGGGATATCTTTTTTGAAATGAATTCCGGCCATTATCATTCGTGCAACCCAGAAGAAGATTATATCAGGGGCAGTAACAAGGGTATCGGTTGGATAATAATAGTCCTGTTCCTTTTCAGTTTTGAAGACCTCATAAGCCCAAAGCCAGCTAGAGGCCCAGGTATCAAGTACGTCTTCATCCTGTTTCCAGTTTTCAATATCGATAGGAGGATTAACATCGCAATAAATTTCATTAGTAATAATATTATACCAGACAGGGATTCTATGACCCCACCATAACTGCCGGGAAATGCACCAATCCTTAATGTTATTCATCCAATGGTCGTAAGTTTTAACCCAGTGTTCAGGATAGAACTTAATTTTATGATTATTTACAACATCAATTGCCGGTTTAGCGAGGTCATCCATTTTCATGAACCATTGAACCGAGAGATACGGTTCTATGGGTACGCCGCCGCGTTCCGAATACCCGACTTTATTCTGATAATCTTCAGTTTTTTCGAGCAGGCCATATTCTTCAAGCCGGTCGACAACTTTTTTCCTTACTTCAAAGCGGTCGAGGCCCCTAAACTCTTCAGGGACATTGTGATTAGTAGATGCATCTTCATTGAAGATATTGATAATTTCGAGATCATGTTTTTTCCCCATTTCATAATCATTCACATCATGAGCGGGTGTAACTTTGACCGCACCGGTACCGAACTCCATTGAGACGTATTCATCGCCAAATACAGGTATTTCCTTATCAACAATAGGGAGTAA
Organism: Ignavibacteriaceae bacterium; assembly: GCA_031292455.1. GTDB lineage: Bacteria > Bacteroidota > Ignavibacteria > Ignavibacteriales > Ignavibacteriaceae > Fen-1301. The sequence goes on along the minus strand of JARLHC010000154.1, from coordinate 11,703 downwards.
TACATTAAGGCCTATAAATCTTTTATATCTTTCATCATTCGGATTTACTGCAACACCGGTATCACCAAGCATAGTTTCAGGGCGGGTAGTTGCAACAGTAATAAACTCATTAGTTCCTACCACAGGATATTTCAGGTACCAGAGTTTGCCGCTAACATTTCTATAAATAACTTCTTCATCCGAGATAGCGGATTTAGAGGCAGGATCCCAATTTACCATCCTGTAACCCCTATAAATTTTGGAATCCCTATATAATTGTACAAAAGAAACAATTACCCGTTTATAATACTCGTCATCCATTGTAAAACGCTCTCTTTCCCAATCGCAGCTAACCCCGATTTTCCTAAGCTGTTTATAAATAATCCCGCCATATTTTTGGGTCCATTCCCAGCAATATTTAATAAACTCTTCTCTACCAATTTCATATTTATTGAGTCCTTTTTCAATCAAGGAATTAGTCACTTTTGTTTCAGTAGCGATAGAGGCGTGGTCAGTACCGGGTATCCAGCAGGAGTTAAACCCCTGCATCCTTTTAGTGCGGATAAAAATATCCTGAATTGTATTATTTAGTATATGTCCCATATGCAGATGGCCGGTTACATTAGGAGGAGGAATAACAATCGTATAGGGTTTCTTTGATTCATCAACCTCTGAATGGAAAAGTTTATTATCAAGCCAATACTGATACCATTTTTCTTCAACAGTATTTGGAGTATAAACTTTTGGTATTTCTTTATTTATTATATCGGACATTATTAATTCTCTTATTTCAATATGAATAGTAAATATAAAAAATTTTCATGTGAAGTAAGGGTAAAACCCTAATGCTAAATTATTTTATGATATAGATATAGTTGGGCAACTTAATTTGCAGGCCATGAAATTGACCTTCAAGATCGCTTTGCTGGTCGCCGATAGTTGCAATTATATCATACCCATTTTTTGAAAGCTCTTCTCTTTTGTTTGATTTAAATTCCTGAGATGTAAGATTTGAGCCGGATTTAACTTTCAGAATAAGGGTGTCAAAGGTTATATATCCAGCATTTTTTAGATTGTTATATGTTACATCATATTGTGAACCCTTGCGGCTTGAAAGGAAGATAATCTTTACATTTTTCAATACAAGAAAATTATAGAACTCTTTGACCTCAGGGATAGCAGGAGCTTTTGCTTCTTCGATCCAATCATTCCACATTTTTTCATCATATCCGAAATAGATCTTTTTAATTGACTCATAATTAGATAAAGAAGTTTCATCAACATCAAACACAACAGCAGATTTCGAATTAATATCCAATTTATTGATTCCATTTTCAGCTTGAGAAATAATCTCCTTCAAATCCTTTGAATATTCGCCTGATTCATAGTACTTCACTATCTCTATTTTTACTAATTGTAAATTGGGAGGGACTGATGCGCAAGAAGATAAAATGACTGAAATGAGAAGAATTTGCAATTTCATATAGGTTCAGTTTATATTAAAAGAAACAAAATATAAATAATAATTAAGAAATACATGGAATATTGTTGGTATTTTAGTGATTTTGTAATTACAGAATTTTAATATTTATCAGGAGTTAATAGGAATGGCAATAATAAAACCTTTCAAAGCATTAAGACCTTTAGCTCAGACCGCTCCTATTGTATCAAGTGTTCCCTATGATGTGGTTAACAGAGAAGAATCGAAAGAATTAGCAGAAGGAAATTCCTTATCATTTTTACGAGTAACCCGTTCAGAAATTGAATTTGACAATAGTGTAAGCCCTTACTCACCAGAAGTATATAAGAGAGCTAAAGATAATCTTGAAAAATTGAAGAAAAATGCTCCTCTTCATATGGATGAGAAGCCACATTTTTATCTTTACAGATTAATTATGAATAACAGACCTCAAGTAGGAATCTGTGCAACATTTTCTGTAGATGATTATGATAACAATGTCATATTAAAGCATGAGAAGACACGGAAAGAAAAAGAAGACGACAGAACAAACCATATAATTACAACGGAGGCACAGACCGGGGTTGTCTTTCTGACATACAGGGGGGTAGCGAATATAAATACCTTAGTAGAAAGCACTATGCTTAACATGGCTCCGGAATATGATTTCACATCGATTGATGGAATAAGGCATACTGTATGGGTACTACCTGATGAATATAATGATGATATTATAAATGAAATGGCAAAGGTTAAGAATCTATATATAGCCGATGGCCATCATCGTGCTGCAAGCGCAAGCAGGGCAAGGAAAGTAAAGAAGGACAGGAACCCGCACCACAGAGGGGACGAAGAATACAATTATTTTATTGCAGTACTATTCCCTGCCGAGCAACTGAGAATACTTCCGTATAACAGAGTGGTTTTTGATCTAAACGGTTTATCCAAAGAAGAATTCCTTAAAAAGATCAGTGAAAATTTTAAAGTAGAAAAGAATGATATGAAGGAGCCCGAAGAAAAAAGGGCATTTGGGATTTATATTGGAGGAGAATGGTATCTACTGGGAGCCAGGGATTCGGTACTTGCCAGTAACAGTTTAGCTAAATCAGTAGCAGACACACTTGACGTAAGCATACTTCAGGATTTCCTATTAAACCCGGTTTTAGGGATTGATGATCCAAGGACAAACAAGAGGATTGATTTTGTGGGAGGGATAAGAGGAACGAAAGAACTTGTTAAACTTGTTAACAGTGGAAAGGCTGCGGTTGCCTTTTCATTGTATCCGGTATCAGTTAATGATTTGATGAATATCTCAGATGCGGGAGAAATTATGCCTCCTAAATCAACCTGGTTTGAGCCGAAGCTCAGAGACGGTTTATTGGTACATTTAATTTAAATAGAGAAAAAATAATCAACAAAAATCAAGGTATAATATGAAAGAGAGAATTTATAATTTCAGCGCAGGACCTGCAGTTCTTCCTGAAGACGTATTAAAAGAAGCTCAGGAGAACTTATTTGCACTTCCGGGAGTCGGAATGTCGATACTTGAAATAAGCCATCGTTCAAAGACATTTGATAAAATACATGCAGAAGCAAACGAGGGGATACGGGCACTTCTTGGATTAAGTAATGATTATGACATATTATATTTACAGGGGGGAGCGAGCCTTCAATTTTCAATGGTACCGCTGAACCTGATGCCACCAAAAAATAAAGCAGATTATATTGTAACCGGCGCGTGGTCAAAGAAAGCAGTAAAAGAAGCCAAGAGAGTCGGCACTGTGAATATTGTAGCGTCAACCGAATCGGAAAATTTCAAGAGAATACCGAAACAGAGCGAATTTAAATTGGATTCTGAGGCATCGTACGTACATTTTACTTCTAACAATACAATTTTCGGAACTGAGTGGCAGACAGAGCCAATAGTTGGCAATGTTCCATTAGTATGCGATGCTTCATCAGATATTCTTTCACGTAAAATTGATGTTAACAAATATGCACTGATATATGCCGGTGCACAGAAGAATATGGGTCCTTCGGGAGTGACATTTGTTATAATACGTAAGGATATGCAGGAAAGAAGTTCAGACACTTTGCATACAATGTTAAATTACAAAATTCATGTAGAGAATAATTCATTATACAATACTCCTTCTGTTTTTGGAATATATATTCTTGGATTGGTAGCGAAATGGTTACTGAAGAATGGCGGTCTTGATGCAATGTATAAGACAAATCTGGCTAAAGCGAACTTAATATACAATTGTATAGATAACAGCGGCGGATATTACAAAGGACACGCTGAAAAAGACAGCAGGTCGTTGATGAACCTTACATTCAGGATGCCAAGTGAAGAACTTGAGAAGAAATTTATTGCTGAAGCTACAGCCGCGGGATTTGACGGTTTAAAGGGGCACAGGTCGGTAGGCGGATTAAGGGCATCAATTTACAATGCGTTCCCGAAGAAAGGATGTGAAGATCTTGCTACATTCATGAAAGATTTCCAAGCAAAGAACGGTTAATTATTTTAAACCTCTGAGGTTTTTAAAAAGAGAGATAATGATGAAATATTTACTTCCCGGGTTAATGGTTTTAATGTTATTAGTATCTGCTTGTAAAAAAGAGGAAAGTCTGAAACTGGAAGCGAAAGTAAACCAAGCTTATGCATTTGATATTGGCAGTGCTTGGGAGGTAAATATTTCAACTAAGGTAATGGGATTTAAACAGGAGGAGAATGACAGCAAATACAAGACATCCTTATTTTACACTATAGACCTGGTAAAACCAAGCGGCGAGACAATTAAGGGAGTTGCGAGCAAGGCAGAAGATAAAATTGACAAGGAGAAATTCCCAGATTTAATACTTGATTCACAATTTAATCTTGATACAACCTATACGCCAGGGAAATATAAAGTGATAATTAATATAAGGGATATAATAACGGGAAAGACAGCGACAGCGACTGCTCCTTTTGATTTATCCAAAGACTAATATTAGGATTTGTCTATAAGTAGTCATCAGGAATGGGTTTTCGTCCCTGATAACCTTCATCAGTTGTATGATACCAGGAGATATCTTCTTCATCGCTACGCCAGCACAGAAAGACCTCATTTCCTTTAATTACCGAAGGAAAGTCGACAAGTCCGATTGAGAAACTCCAATCTTTATAGTAGCAACCAAGTTCCTCTATTTCTTTTAAATAAGCTTTTAATTCACCCATCATCTTAATAATATTCGGATCAGATTCAGCGAGCTTTCCAAGATCTTCAGCGAGAAGTCTTAATTCCCGAGATTTAAAAAGTATATCTTTAACGATCTGTTTAACAAGGGGTAATGTTTTTTTTGCTTCAGATGTAGTGAAATATTTTGTTTGCATTTCCATAAAATCATTAAATGTTTTATTCTAATGAATATAATGTTATTAAGGAACAATCTGCTACTAATAATGTAATATAATTGATACAAAACTATGAAAATAGAAATCAAGTATTAGACTTTGAACCCTTTTTACTAATTTTAATTCTAATATTTGTAAGATAATTTTAAGTTGGAGTTAAAAATGGCTCAAAAATTTATGCCTGACAGAAGAGTACATGAAGGGATGACATATAAGCAATACCTGGAAAGGACAAAAGAAGAATCAGAACAATTCAATCCTGATAAATTGTCTTCAGAAGAAAAGGATAGGTATAACACTATAAGGTTAAATATTCAGAGAATGTCCCGGATAGATAAGTCATATGAACCGGGAATTGATATTACCGATACAGCAGAAAAGATAGAGGATAATCAATTATGGATGGTCATTACTGAAAACTGGTGCGGAGATTCGGCACAGAATCTTCCATATATTGCCAGGATAGCCTCGCTTAACAATAAAATTGAGCTAAAGATAGTTCTCCGAGATTCCAACCCAGATATTATGGATAATTATCTTACAAACGGTACGAGAAGTATTCCAATAATGGTTTCCTTTAATGACCAAGGGGATGAATTGTTCAGATGGGGACCCAGACCGAAGGCAGCACAAGAATTAGTGTCGAAATTAAAGGCAGAGGGTTTTGATAAAAAGTATTTCCTGGAAAAGCTTCATTCTTGGTATGCCAAGAACAGGGGGTTTGATATAGAAACTGAGATAATAAATCTCATAAATAAGGCAAATCTTATAAAAAAAACTATTTAATTTTATGCAATATTAAATTAAGTTAGCAGTCATAACTATTTAAATAAGGCATAAAATGGCTATTGAGGAAACTACTGCTACTCCTGCTGCAAAAGAGGGGGTATTAAAACAAACCTATCGTGAAGTAACACAACCATTCAAAGATCTTTTTAAGGCATCACGGGCCTTATGGGGTATTAATATATCCTACCTGCTGGAGGGGTTGACATATTTTGGTGTAGTAGGATTACTTGTTATTTATTTTAATGATTTTGTGGGGCTGAATGATATAGATGCAGGCCATATGGTCGGAGTACTTACAGCGGGCATTACATTGAGCATGCTTTTTCTTGGAGCCGCGGTAGATATTATAGGGATCAGGAAATCGCTTATTTGGTCATTGGTATTTATGCTGATTGGAAGAATCTTTTTAACGATGGCGCCGGGAACTTTTGGAACAAGGGGAATGTGGTCATCAACTCATTTAATGGCGATGGGAGGGATATTGGGGATTGTTATTGGATACGGTATGTATCAACCGGCCTGCTATGCGGCAGTAAAACAATTTACTACTGAAAAAACTTCGGCTATGGGATATGCAATGCTTTACGCATTGATGAACCTGGGAGGATTTCTTCCGGCTATTGTTTCTCCCCTTGTTAGAGAAAGAATGGGCTATGGAATTATAGGTGTTTTCTGGGTCTATGTTGCTTTAACAGTTGTTGGTATTGGAGTTATAGTTTTAATATTGACTAAAAAAGCGATCAAGGATTCAACCGTATCAATAATATCAAAGAGCGATGATGAGAATGGACTAAAAGTATTTTTAGATACACTAAAGCAAAAAATTGTTGAGAAGAAAAGAGAAACAATTATTGGGTGCGTAATATTAGGGGTTCTGCTTGTAGTTACCATTTTGAAAGAAGTCTACTTTAAGGAGTCTCATTTTTCAAACCAGATACTGCAATATGTATTCAGCATGAACTGGTTTTATTTATGGTTACCAGCATTATTTTTATTTGGAATTTTGATAATAACAGACCCAAGGTTCTTTTATTTTATCTTAATATTAATTCCTGTACAGACCTTATTTGCACATAACTGGCTTACACTTCCTATATATTTTGCACGCGCATTTACGGGAGCTGTTTCTACATATTTTGATTTCTTCTCAAATATTAATCCTATACTTATTTTTGTACTGACCCCCATGGTTGCAGCACTTACGATGGAGAGGCATGCTTACAAGATGATGATCATTGGGACATTTGTAATGGCATCGCCTACTTTTATACTGGCGATAGGTCCGAGCATGACGACTGTATTTGCTTATTTGATAATAATGACCATTGGTGAAGCGATGTGGCAGCCGCGGTTCCTGCAGTGGGTAGCAGAGATTGCGCCGAAAGGGATGACAGGAATTTATATGGGAATAGGGCAGTTTCCGTGGTTCCTGACAAAAATAGTAACGAGTTTATATTCCGGATGGTTTTTAATGACATATTGTCCGAAGGGAGTACCACCTACACAGATGAATACTCAAACAATGTGGTTGATTTATGGATTTATAGCAATAATAAGTCCGATAGGGCTGTTACTTTCGCGAACATGGATGATGAAAGGATTTAAGACAAAGGCAGAGTAGTAACACGGTTATTATTCATCAAAAAGGCCAGACTTCCTAAGGAGCGAGGGGTATGAACATCTTATGAACTGTATAAGAAAGGTGTAAGAGACTCCTCAGGCTGGCATGATGCCGGTATTGATCTTGCAAGTTTACGGCACATGTGTGACCAGGCGCAACCGTCTCAGATGATTTTGTCTGAGACGGTTTTTAATTTAACTCTTACTGAGATCCCTTTAATTTTTTAATATTTTCTTCTGCGTTTTTGTTTTTAGGGTTTAGCTTAAGGGATTTATCATAATTGAATATTGCTTCATCCTTATTTCCCTTAATCATATAAGCTTCACCGAGACTGTCATAAACATTAAATGATTCCGGATATGACTCAGCATTCAGTTTTAATACTGCAATGGACTGGTCAATCTTACCAAACTGAAGAAGCTGATAGCCGAGAGAATTAAGCTGGCTCTCTTTAAAGTTATATTCGTCATAATGATTTTTTTTCAGGTCATGATACTTATTTATTGCAGATGTTAGACTATCGGACAGAATTAAATCCGTGATGACATCGCTAATTGAGGTCTTAGGAGCGCTAACGCTTATAAGTTTAACATCAAAGATCAAAGTAGAATTGGGAGGAATAGCATTCCCGGCACCCTTTTCACCATATGCCAGGTTTGCAGGAATAATAAGTCTATACTTATCCCCGACGCTCATAAGGGCGATACCTTCATCCCAACCAGGGATAACCTGACCAATTCCGAGAGTAAATTCTATTGGCTCGCCTCTTTCAACAGAGGAATCGAAAACCTTACCGTCAATTAAAGAACCCGTATAATGGACTTCCACTGCTTTATTAGCTTCAGCATGAACTCCGTTTCCTTTGGATAAAATTAAATATTTTAAGCCGCTATTAGTTGTTATGGTATCGCCAGAATTGGCAAAAAGAGATATAGAAAAAGAAATGATTAGCGCGAAAATATACTTCATTTATAATTCCTTTGTTAATATTTACGGGAGGCAAATTAAGAGTTAGGAGGGTGTATTGCAAGTGATGAGAATAGTCTTTTACTTTTATTAACTTTTACTTATATAGTAAATATAATTTTGGGAGCTAAAATTATGAACTTTAAAGTCATTCCTTTCAAAAGCCTCAACTCCAAATACTTTAATATCCTTTTGGGATTTGCATTTGCGGCAGGGATTTTATTTTTATTAAGCAACTTATATTTTGTTCAGAATAAGGGAGTCGCGAGTGAGCCTGTGGATGGTTTCCAGAAAATATATTCTCCCTATATTCCAAGCCAGCTTGATTTTGCCGGTGAGAGAGTTCCGCAGGAGAATTTTGAAGTATTTGAGAGAATAGAAAGGGAATTCCTGGTTAATACTTACTGGCATTCATTTACCATATTAGCCATAAAAAGAGCAAACAGGTGGTTCCCGGTAATTGAACCAATATTAAAGAAGAACAACATTCCCTCAGATTTCAAGTATTTAGCGGTAATTGAAAGCGGATTAATGAACGCTGTTTCCCCAGCAGGGGCTACCGGATTCTGGCAAATGATTGAGAGTATTGGAAAGAAATATGGGCTTGAGATAAATGATGAAGTAGACGAAAGATATGATGTTGAGAAATCCACTGAAGCCGCGTGCAGTTATTTGAAGGAAGCTTACGGTCTTTTTAAGAACTGGACGTTAACGGCCGCATCATTTAACATGGGAATAAATGGAGTAGGGAAACAGTTAGATAGGCAAAAAACCAACAATTACTATAACCTTGTTCTAAATGAGGAAACATCCAGATATATTGCACGTATAATAGCATTGAAGGAAATACTAAAAGACCCAAAGAAATATGGCTATTACATCTCCGATGATCAATTGTACAAACCCCTTAAGAGTTACAATATTGAAGTTAAGGACAATATAGCCAATATTGCAGATTTTGGGATCAAAAATGGCGTGAACTATAAGATTATAAAAACTTATAATCCGTGGTTAAGAGATATTGAATTGGTAAATAAAAGTCACAAGACTTATGCAATAAAAATTCCGGAAAAGGGATCAATAGACATAATAAAATAGGCCTTTTCGCCTAAAAACGAAGAAAAACGGAGAACTGAAGATATTTTCATAGATCACAGACGTAAAAAATGACTTCCTTTATAACAAATTTTTACTTATTTTTGCAAAACTTATATAATTATTAAGCAAAATATGCGGGTATCGATTTTTCGTATTGATATAAAAGGGATTCCGATATTAAAATAACAATGTGGAGTAGTAATTGAAAATTACCAAGCAATTCACCAACCGGGAAAGCCAATCATTAGATCAATATCTACATGAAATTGGTAAAGTAGACCTGCTTATTCCGGAACAGGAGATAGATTTAGCAAAAAGAATTAAACAAGGTGACCAAAGAGCTTTAGAAACTTTGGTAAGAGCGAATCTTCGATTCGTAGTTAGTGTTGCAAAACAGTTTCAGAACCAGGGATTATCATTAGGCGATTTAATTAATGAAGGTAATCTTGGCTTAATTAAAGCCGGAAAGAGATTTGATGAAACCCGTGGTTTCAAATTTATTTCTTATGCAGTTTGGTGGATCAGACAGTCAATTATGCAGGCAATTGCCGAGCAGTCAAGAATGGTCCGGTTGCCTTTGAACCGTGTAGGCGCATTAAACAAAATGGGAAAAGTATTTAGGGATCTTGAGCAGGAATATGAAAGACAGCCAAGCGCGCAGGAACTTGCTACAGAACTTGATATGAACGTAGATGAAGTTGCATACACACTACAGATAGCAGGAAGGCATGTCTCTATGGATGCTCCTTTCGGCCCGGGAAATGATGAAAATAAGAATAGCCTTCTTGACGTTTTATCGGATGAGAAACAGCCATCTCCTGATTTTACATTAATGGATGAATCCTTAAAAACCGAAATTGAAAGAGCATTAGGAACTCTGAGCGAAAGAGAGGCCAAAGTTATTAAACTATATTTCGGATTAAATAAAGAACATTCCGCAACGCTGGAAGAAATCGGTGACAGACTTAATCTAACGAGGGAGCGAGTAAGACAAATTAAAGAAACTGCATTGAGAAGATTAAGGCATGCTTCAAGAAGTAAGAATCTGAAAGCATATTTAGGATAATTATTCCTAATGATTTAAAAGCAAAAAGCCGTCTCAATAAAATGAGACGGCTTTTTTAATTTACTTTTGAGTCATCCTTGATTTATACAAATCAATCTGTTGTTTCAATCCTGGATCATTTGGATAATAAACCTGAAGCTGACGAAGAATATCAAGAGCCTTATCATACTGTTTAGTTTTATCATAAATATCAAGAAGAATCTGATAAGGATATGTATTTAACTCAGCGGAAGAATTATCTTTAATTGCCAATAAAGCTTCACGCTCAATATCTTTTGCAAATTTCGCATATTTATCGAAGGCACCGACAGTATAATACAATTTACTTACATCATACAGCACCCTATAATCCATCTTCCTAATCGAATTAGGCATCAGATTATCCATTTTATCCAGTATTTCTATGCATTTTGCATTTTGATTCTGTTCCTGATAATAGACAGCAAGCCGGGCAAAAGCCATTCTATAATTCTGCAATAATCTATCCTGGTTATCATCGAAGTAAACAGAACGATCATTTATTCCTCTGAATTTGAACCTTGGATTATAATCTTTGCTGTAACCCGGATCCGGATCAAGCAATTCTTTTCTCATTACAGGTTCATTAAGAAATTCCAGATTAGATTTTTTCCGGTCAGGGACAAGTTTATAAGCAAGACCTTCAAGTTTAAGATAATTATCAAGTCCGTCAAAGCAATCATTAGAGCAAGTAAGAGCAAAATAAATTGGGTATTTCCAGTTATTGGCTTCCACTATTTCTTTTACCATAATATCCTGAACTCTAATAGCAGTAACATTGCCATAGTTAAGTGTAGGATTCATAGTATAAGTTAATTTACCCGCATTTATCAAAGCAGTATCAGTTGTCCCATAACTTTTAAATACATCCTGTGGTACAGGTAATTGATAAGTTGCAGTGCTAAATTGTTCCTGATTAATTGGTTTTGTAATTTCATTATCAGGAATCCTGATTGGCACTTTATCTGCTCCCCAAGGTTCCTGATGTTTTAACTGCATTATATACCAATCTGTGTTTATCAGACTGAGGTTAGCAATTCTAATATCTCTCCTTACACCTTCAACATCCTGGAGGTACCAGAGGGGAAATGTATCATTATCTCCATTGGTAAACAGAATTGCATGGGGTGCACAGCTCTGAAGAAGGTTATAGGCAAAATCCCACGGCATCCAGTTTTTTGATCTGTCATGCTCATTATAATTTGCCTGAAGCATACGGGCAGGGATAAACAGAAATCCTAATGCCAATATTGCATAAGTAACTCCCTTTTCCAGTGACTGTTTATTCAGCTTCCTTCTTACATAATCGA
>JARLHC010000153.1 GCA_031292455.1 Ignavibacteriaceae bacterium | reverse complement strand
TCAATTCTACAATAGTTCGATAAATACTAATGATTATCGTGGTGACATTGTAGATTTAATGGTGTTTCAATTCTACAATAGTTCGATAAATACCTTTTATCTCAATGCCGGTCATCTCTTTTCTCCTTCGTTTCAATTCTACAATAGTTCGATAAATACGCAGGGTTGGCATACTTATAAAGGTGAATAGTAATGTTTCAATTCTACAATAGTTCGATAAATACCTCTAATCTGCTTTGGAGGTCAACCTTCATTTTTAAGTTTCAATTCTACAATAGTTCGATAAATACGCAAAAACAGACTATGCAAAATTCATGCGTGAACGAGTTTCAATTCTACAATAGTTCGATAAATACCCCAACTGGCGTGCTTGCAATGACCCATGATCATGAGTTTCAATTCTACAATAGTTCGATAAATACCCCCGTCCTCTAAACCCATTAGTCTTTCGCATTCCACGTTTCAATTCTACAATAGTTCGATAAATACCTTATTGCCGGTCTAGGTCTAGTTCCCATTGTATGAGTTTCAATTCTACAATAGTTCGATAAATACCTTTCTTCCTGATAGGTTTGTCTTTTCTCATAATACCGTTTCAATTCTACAATAGTTCGATAAATACACATGACCGACATTGAGATAAAAGACTTGATGGAAGTTTCAATTCTACAATAGTTCGATAAATACCCCGTGAAATTTGCCTTATTTTATGCAAATTTCAAAGTTTTTTTTGCTATCTCCGTTGTCGACCACCAATAATGCAAAAACAATGGGGGTACGACGACAATGTTAAATAAAACTGTCAATTTCGTTCTTTTCAAGTCCCAAGACTCCTCGTTTTGTATAATTCATGGAATCAAATTTATAAAATATAACACTATCTTCTTCTTCATTAATTATTTCATTTATCCCAGATTTAATTATCTCAAATCCTGATTCAGTTATTTCCCCTTCAAATACAGAATTTTGTATCCAGATTAAATGTTGCCGAAGAAATTTTAATAGCTTAGCCCCTCTTTTAGGGGAAGCCGCATCATATGCCATGATTAAATACATAAATATTCCCTATTATCATTACCACCATATCTGGAATGGTTTATATTCTTTTTCATTCAATATATGCTTAATAAGTTTATAGCATTCAAGACGGATAAGATGGCGATAACTAACCGATTTTTTTAATTGCCTATGCTTTATAGTAGTCTTTAATTTCTCATCAAATTCCTTTAAATAAATTTTTCTACCTTCATCATTCAAATAGCAATAATTTAATTCCTTAGAAAAATTCTTTTCCTGAAGCTGTTTCTTATTAAGCAATGAAAATATTATTCTGTCACTTAATAGAGGTTTAAATATTTCTGCTATATCCAACGCCAAGGAAAATCTTCTTTCACCAGGCTGGTGCAAATAGCTTATTAAAGGATTTAGCTGTGTTTTATAAATTTCACTCAGGACAGATGTATAAACGAGGGAATTTCCAAATGATATTAATGCATTTACAGGGTTAGTCGGTGGTCGTTTTTGACGTTTCTCAAAATCTATTGCATCATTAATAATTAAATTCCATGCAGTATAATAAAGGGAATGAATATTTCCTTCAATACCCATGAGCTCATTAACATCACTACATGGTTCAATTTTATTAATCAATTCATGAGTCTTTTCAAGAAATAAGCTCATATCCTTTTCACGTGCATTATAATATTGCAGGTTTTTAATAATATTATCGGCAGCACCTTTTACAAATTTCTTAGCTATACAAATTCTTTTCAACGGATCATTATAGTTATTTACCTGTTCAATTAAGAGCTTACCGGAGATAAAAGGTTCACGCGGATAAAATGAACCTGTATAGTACCCATAATAATTAAAGAGGTGCAGTGTAATTTGCTTTTGAGCTATAAAATTGAGGAACTTTGTGTTAAACCGAAGTTCACTGAAACAATAAATAGCTTCTATATCTTCTACAGGAATAGGGCGACGTGTGATTGGTTTAGGTTCTTCAATTTCTTCTGTTTCTATACCAGATTCATCATCAACTTCGATTTGATCTTCCGGAATTTCTGATTCTTCCGGTTCTTTACTTTCACCCGGTTCAAAATAAAGTGTATTTTGTTTTCGAACTAATTTACCACTGCTGAAAATATAATAGTTACGTTTCATTTTTATTTATAATTTTTTATGAGCAGTAATAGAAAAATAAATTCTGAATTATATTGTTCGACATTTCAGACATAACACAAGTCATAATAGGAACAACTTTTACAGAACGGCTTATTTATTATATCGGGAGGGGTATTCAGGTTTATTATCTTTTGGATATCATCTTTAATTCTGCTTAATTCTGTTTTATCATTAGGAGTAAGCTCCACTTTAATCTTTTGGCGAAGTTTAGGATAGTCAATTTCACCTGTAACACCATCTATCCCCTTTTCTTCCAGGACAGAAATGTAATATTTAACCTGCCATAAATGAAGTTCTTCCATTTTATCTGATTTTTTAACCTCATGAATTATCTTCGTTTTTCCATCATAAAAGTCCAAGACAATATCATCGATTTTGATTTCATGGTCTTCCCTTTTATAGGTAGATTCAGAAATAAACTTACCCATTGAAACGACATCTGAGTTCTGCTCCATATCAATTTTATTAGTAAACAGCCAAAGTTTACGATGACAAAGGAAATAATAGTTTATCTGTGTACCAGTCATAGAGTATCTATATTTGATTATACTATTTTATGCCCGTCAATTTTATTTTGGGAATATAAGTATGTATAGTATTTTCTTTTACCTCAAAACCGATTTTCCGAACAGGACCCGGAGGTGGAGCCAGTAATTGGTTAATAGCTTCAAATATTGCGATAATCTTTTCATCATGAGATTCTATTTTGTATTCCAGCTCCTTTAATTTTTGAGCTAACTCCTTATGCGTAGAAATAATTTCCCGAAGTTTAACGAAAGCTCGCATTATTGCGATATTTACCTGAACAGCCCTTTCACTTTTTAAGACTGATGAAAGCATTGCTACTCCCTGCTCAGTAAAGGCATAGGGTTTTTTACGTGTACCTCCCCAATTTGATGTTCCAAATTGGAACTTCAAATTTCCGAATTCATTTTCTGTTAATTGGAACATAAAGTCTGAGGGGAAACGAGAAATATTACGGGAAACGGCCTGATTCAGAGCCATTGTGGCAACACCATAAAGTGATGCGAGGTCTTTATCTAATAAAACTTTTTGCTCACGTATAATTAATATTTTGCTTTCGATAGTTTCTACAGGGATAATATTCTTTTTTGGCATAGTATAAAAATTTATAATTGTAATTAATATATATTCTATGGTTGGATTACATTGTTTTGAGAAGGACAATTATTATTAACTTGATATCACAATTTGTGATATCAAGTTGTAAAGTAATTAATCAGTTTAATTGATGTTCATAATCGAATGCAAGCATAATTTCTTTTAATTTATTTTCTGCCATTTCGAGTGCATTCAATTCGCCACCTGCCCCTGCTATATATCCGTTACATGGCAGAGTGATAAATAAATCGCTCCCTGTATTCCTATCAATTACAGGAATTGCACTTCTTTCTCTTTCCTCATTCAATTCAGCTCTTATAGATGCAGCCAATTTATTTGCATTATCACTAATAGCGACCGCTAATGTTTCCATCAGGCTAAAGGTTCTTGATTGGTTGCTTGTTATCCGCCAATTGATCAAACCATTTGCAATAGCTGAAATGATTTTTTCTCTTTTTTCTTTCGGACATAATAGACATTCACCAAAGCTATTTTTATTTTTTATCCATCCTTTGGTGCTTAAATCCTCAATTTTAGCGGCCGTTAGTTCTGGTTCATGGACGTTGGTTGAAACACAAAATAGTGTACGCAAATCTATAGCTATATCAAAAATAAACAATCCTGATGCTCTTGTTATATCTGCAATCCAATTTCTCCTTGGAAGGGTTCTTTTATTATCGGAAAGAAAATCAGTAATTTCTTGTTTGCTTAATTCTTCTCCAGTATAATTTTTTACTATGACGGGATGTAATTCCGGGTTACTGCTTCTATCGAATGTCAGATTTTCTTTTTGTCTTTCCAAACCTCCTAACAGAGGATGCAATGGCCGCATTGCAGAAAACGAAAATGGACTTCTTCTTTTAACGGGAGTTTCATCTTTTTGAGCCTTCATCCAGCCACCTAACAATTGATCTGTATAAATGGGATCACATGGTGACCAAGGCTCTTTATTCGATATCCCTTTGTCTTTAGTAATCTCATAATTAAAGGTGATAGGGGCTTGTTCTTCCCCCATATAACCGAGAATTGAATCAAGAATAGAACGTTTTACCTGCTGACCACTTGAGTAAGCACAATAAATACCAAATTGCGCATCATAATAAGATTTTTGACCATCCTGAACGCAGAATACCGTATGTTCAGCTCTGCGAAGACCTCTTAAATAAATAAAATTATTCATCATTTTAGTCCTTTGATTTATTACTGTTTAGAAATTCGTATTTAAATTTTAATAGTATGAGAAAATATGGGAATTTATCAGCCTGCATTTTATCGATCTCATTAACAATTGAATTATAAAATTCATTATTAGCGGGGTCCTCTTTTAAGACATCAGTGATATTATTGATAAACATCTTTCTGGAGTTTGATTCCAATAATTTCCGGATATTATTTGATTGAATCTTTTTACCTCTTTCCTGGTTCACAGACTGAGCTAAGGTTTGGGCAGCTTCTTCCGCTGTCTGGATAAGTGTTTTATTATTAAGCATTGCTATCACCCATGATAAATAAATATTATAGTTAATTAAACTTTTTTCATCAGTTTTTATCTTATTAAAAGAGATTTCCTTTTTTCCACGCGGGAAATATTCTTTCAGATCTTTAGGTTGTATTTCTCTTAGTCCTATAGCACCTTGCATACAAACTGTCTTAAATCCAAATTCGGTATTATAAACATCATCAATAGCTTTCCTGTTAACTCCTTTCAGTTCACCAAATAAATAATCATACATATCAATTTCCCGTTTTATTTCGGGCAAATTAATTTGAATAAAACCTAATGTTACATTTGTCTGACCCAGACTATAGACATAGGTTCTTAGATTTTGGTCAGGAAATCTTCTTGACATAGCGAATAATACTTTTACCCAGTTTTGAGTTGGAATATTTATCGAATCATTATTCTTTTGTTCTAAAGGTGTAAATAACTGCTGTCGATATTCCGGATTATTCAGCGCAAATGTTAACCATTGACCATTCCAAGTTTCAATCTGATTTCCTTTTAAGTGGTTCGTATCATTTAATAACTCTCTGTACCTTTTCCAGCCTTCAAATAAAAGATTTAATATTTCTAAATTATCTATTAGTAAAACTAACCCTCCGTTTACCCCGATACCTAATCCAGCCCCTATCCACGATGCATAAATATCCTCTCCGGCAACAGGAATTTCGATAGATGTCATCTGACCTGAAGTAGTGGCAGTATCATCTGCAGCTCCAAATCCAATCGCAAAGCTAGCATCAGGTTTATCACAGGAGACCTTTTCATGCAGCTTCTTCAAATTATCGGTTCTTTTTTCTTTAGAAGGAGGGTTATTAGATTTATATCCCTGGACAAAGGGGGAATTTATAGTCCAATGTAAATATTTAGGATGGTCATAGAATAGTGGAAAATAAACTTCCTCTATAAATTCTTTTGATGTTCTGGTTTTACCTTCCTGTTTATTTGCCAAATCAATTAATTTTTTACCTATTATTGAAGCATACATTCGATAAATCCTCTTATAAAATATTTGATATTTCTTTAATAATCATCCCTTTCTGTGAATCATAAAGTTCATCCGGAATAATAAATGGCCAGGAGCCGCATTTTATTCTTCCAAGGTTTTGAAAACCTTTATAATATATACTCTTTACTGAAACAGGAATTTCATATAATATTTTATCTTCACTTGTGGTTTTCAAATAAGTATCCTTATCCGATTCAACAATGCAACAGGCAGACTCTATCTCTAAAGTTTCTAATAAAACAGATTTAGGATAATCACAGAGCTTTGGAATCCTGAAACCATTTTCATTTAAGATACAATGTGATTTAATGCTTGAAATGTCCAATGTAGGATATACATTATCCAATTTGTTCTGTAAATCATTTTCCTGAAGGACAGTTCCATCCGGTAATTGATTAAAGCTATCCGATATAATATTATATTTATATGGTAACGAATCATTTACATTTCCCGAAGGTTCTATTACATGAATATATTTTAATATACCAATAGTATCTTTATTCCTCCGCCTATTTACACGCCCAAACCTTTGAATCAAGCTATCAATTGGAGCTGCTTCAGTTATCATTCTGTCAAAACTTATGTCCAGACTAACTTCAACAACTTGTGTTGACACTACAATGCAGGGACCGGGTCTTTCATCAAATTCTAATTTAATTTTCTCTTCCAAAACTGCCCTATCTTTTCTTTTATACCGACTATGCAGAAGCATTTTGGGAATATGGGGGAATAATTCTAATATATTACTGAACAGATCCTGCGCCCTATTTATTCTATTAACAACCAACAAAATTTTCTCTTTATTTTTTACAGCATCTGCGACGATATTAATTATATCTTCAGGATTTTTATTTTTAATAATTATATGCCTGTTAAATGAATCGATTTCATGGGGTCTAAGCTGGACTTTAAATACTCTTTTCTCCCCTCCAAGTAATTCATAGATCATATTTTGCAAAACAGTGGGCATCGTCGCAGTTCCGACATGAATGGTACATTCCAATTCTAAAAGCATTTTTACTATTTCATAAACCAAACCCATTGCTGTTTGATTATAAGAATGAATTTCATCAAGAATAACATCATTATTCTTCAAGTCCAAAGCGGTAGCTTCATATCCTTTAGTGCCCAATGCAATAGAAGCTAACTGATACGGGGTTAATATTTTTATTGAAGCACCAGGTAAAGACTGTAGAATTTTTTCTTCAGCAATCTGATTAGATGAACTTACAGAAAGTTTGCTTGACGCATGCAACAGTCTAACGTCATCATTAGGACATGCTTTTTTAATTCTTAAATACATAGCATTGATAGATGCCTGAAAAGGAAGGACATAAAAGACTCTTTTCCTACATCTTTTTAGAAGAAAATCTGTTTTTCCTGCACCGGTAGGGGCTAATACTAAAGTATGGGGTCTATTATCATTTATATCAATATTAGACAAAGGATAGAGAGAATTCATCCTACACGGATCAAAGAAATACTCTAAATGCGGATCTAAAAATATTTTTTCCTTTTGTCCTGTAGTTTTTTCAACTAATGCAGAGGCAAAATGATCTGCTGACATAAGTAACCCTCTCCATTCAGACCATCCGTGTTTAGTTTTTTCGCAATACGAAACAACATAATTAAAAGCCTTCTGAGCATCATCAATAGTTAAAATACCTGTAAATTGATAGCCGAAATATTTTAATATCTCCAAGGCTAGTATGCTCCATTCACTAAATGCCTCTGAATGTCGATTAAATACTTCCTCTTCTCTAAAACTCTCAACAAGATCAATAATTCCTTTGCCATTTGCCTGTGAAGAAATTGATTTCACTGATTTATGATGCCCAATAGTCATTTCAATCAGATAATCCCAATCTTCCTTAGGAAAAACGGGTAAGAATAACAAAGATGAAATTTCATGTCTTAATGGCACTTCAGTTAAGGATTCAATCAGGTCAAATTCATCTTTAATCAATTTTCTTTGGAATAATGGATGAGCTTTTCCCAGATCGTGAATTACTGCCCCTTTTCTTGCTACTTCTCTATTAATCTTTAGATTTATTGCGATTGTGTCAATAATATCTACGACATATTGGGTATGATCGATCAAGGTAGTCTTACCATTTTTTTCACCTTTTGCTAAAAGGTTGTGAAAATCAGTTATCATTCTTCTGTATCGCTTTTTACCGGATCGCCCTGGATAAAGATTCTTCCATACATAGGTTTAATCTTATTATACCTGTTAAACCCAACAAGGAAAGAATCCTCTTTTTCTTCGAAGATTAATTCAAATCCCTCTATAGAATTAAACTGTTCTTCTGTCATTTCAATGATCTCATTATCAGGTAATAGAATATCTTCATTTCGACAAAGGCATATATGTTGTCTTATTGCTGTTTCTGCATATTCATTTTCCGAAAAAGCTAAATGCAAAACAGGATTTATAAGAATCCCCCTTTTTAGAATGGAATTATTTCTCCTGGCATATTTTTCTTTTTTATTCAAGATATATGCTTTTGATTGTACCATTTCCTGCTGGATCGATACAGATTTATAAGAAAGCCTGTGCTTTAGAATCCTTTGAATTTTATATTCCGGTTCAACTTCTTTGAGAAGTTCCGGAAAGAGTTTTAATTCAATTCCCATGATAATTGAGGGGGTTAAGAATTGCTGGCTAATGGTTTCCCCATCCCGAACTGCTGTCCAGGGTTTAATAAATCCAAAAGGGCCAGAATATTTTACTACAAACATTTTAATATCCTTCTTCTATTTGATTAGTAAATAGCACCAAAACCACACCCAGAGGAATGTCCTATTCCCACATTCCAAGCAAATTGTATTCCCTTAGGATCACCTTCCAATATAACCGGACAAAAACTTGCCCTACTTTTAATGTTATTTATTTCAACTAATTTTGTTTTTGGGGCGGAATAATTTCTGTCAAATTTAACATCAACCTTATAATCAATATTTGCACCTTTCATTTTTCTCTTGAGTGTTTCTGTAAGATAATGATCTGCTTCTTTATCTTTATAGGTTAAATGGATTGCCCTCTTATCTGAATCATACTTGCGAATAAAAACAGGGCTACTAACAGAAAATGTTTCCTTTGAACTGAACTTTGGCGTTTCCTGTATAATTATTTCTTTAATAACCATACCGCAGAATACATCCGGATAATTCATTGCATTATTAATTAATTTTCTGCCTATTTCCTCATCCCAGAAACTTATAAACCATTTTGCACCATTAGTATAATCTAATCCTCCTTTTATTTGTCGAGATCCTCTTAACCAAGACAGTGAGTACAGGCTTACTTCATCATGAATTTCATTCAATCCCATCCATTTATGGAATACACCAATTAAATAATGTTGATAATTGAAAGGAACTATTTCCGAGTTAGGGCTTAATAAAAAATGTAACCTCATAATTCCACCTAAAATAATTTTAATATAGTACTATACTGCTTCGCCTGGTCAATCCCAATATAATAGGAATTAATAAGCATCCAGTATCAAAGGTTGATACTTTTTAATTATATTCTTGTGCTAATCCGAATCCGAGTGAGTTTTTTTCACCAAACCCGGCATCAAGTCCTGTATTGATTAAATCTTTATCGCCGCTAATATTAAAGGGCAATAGATTACCTATTATGTCAGTCTGACTGGAGTCGCCAGCTTTTATTGTTTGTTTTCTAGTAAGTCTTTTATGCAGTTTGTCAGCTCTTTTTATATATTCTTCATCCCAAGAGAAGGAAATTTCTTTATTTATTCCACTGATCCCGGTAATTAATTCATATTTATTTATCAGATTTTTATTTATAATTCGGGAGATTTCACAAATATCATCAGTGTAACGATAATAATAAGGAGCTAATTTATTTTTATATAGCCGTTTAGTAGATATTACTATAGGAGAGAGGAGTTTTAATTTACTTATTTTCTCAATCTTAATTTCAGGGATACTTTCAACTAACTCTATATTAAATACTGTTTTAACATGATTACCTACAATTTCAATTTTTTGTTGTTCGAAAGTGCCAATTACAAAATTATTGATGAATTCGTCTATTACGGGGGAGCAAATTATGAGTTTATGCTGAGGAGATAATAAATTTATGGTATCCTTTTCGTAACTATATTCTCCCAATTGCAATGCAAAGCAAAATAATTTATAGGTTTTACTATTCAGTTTATATCCACAATCATGTAGAAAGGTAGAAAATTCCTGAGAGCCCAGTCTTAATAAATTATATATGGCAGCAGAGAGCGGATAGTTATAATTAGCCGTTAATTTTGTGTTTACTCCTGTCGATAATTTTAAGGATATCCGCATTACCAGTAACCATCCCAAAATTGATAATTTAACTTATGAAAGTTAAATAATGAATTCAAGTCTGGAGACTATTTTTTTAAGGCAAGCCTTCCGGCAATCTGCTTAGCGAATTTGAGAGCCGCAAGATCGGCACCTGTTTGACCGCCAAAGATAATATTGCGAAGGTGCGAATAATTGTTCATTTGAATGTAGATAAACTGACTTAAGTCAAAGGATATATATTAACGAATTCCTAAATTAAACTTGTAATTAAAAATATATTAAAAGTTGCAGATATAGAATAAATGATAGTGCACAAGAAGAATAAGAAATAGAAAGGAGTATTTAATGTCAGAAGCAATTTCAAATGAAAAACTAATTGACGCAATCAATTATCAGTCAGGCTCAATAGTAAGTAAACAAATAATTAAAAAGCCGAATGGGAATATTACTCTTTTCGCCTTTGATAAAGATGAATTATTAACCGAGCATACCTCACCTTTTGAGGCAGTTGTTTATATGGTGGATGGCGAAATGGAAATAAGGGTAGGCGGAAACCCTTACCAGGTTAAAGCCGGCGAATTCTTAATACTCCCCCCGGATGTTCCTCATGGGTTAAAGGCCACAGTAAAGTCCAAAATGCTTTTAACCATGATAAAATAATTATGATAGATAAGGTATATTTACTTTGAAGCGGGGGGATATACCACCTTATAACTTTTCCCCATTTAGCTTCTCTTATATGACTTACCACTGATCTGGTCATCCCTCATATTAAATAGGAAAAGAGGAGAATCTCAACTACAAATAAAGATTTAATGATATGTTAGAAGATTTATAATAATTTAATATAGGATTAATTTGCATTTAAATTCTTTTTGTGTATTTTAGGTCACAAGTGTTTATGATAAATATTTGACCGGTCCTTCCCTGATATGATGATGTTCTTCTTATAGGCAATATAAAAGACCGGCATAAGATTTCTTTTTAAGAGTAAATAAATATTACTTTATCACAGAAAAGGATTGTTTATGCACAGGGTTTATTTAGTTTTCATTTCTCTGTTGATTATTTTTAATAATCTATTCCCACAAGTAAAAATCAAAGAAAAGGTTGATATCAAACCACCAGAGAAATTGCAAACAGCAAGCAGTTTAACACATTCTTTGAGGTTTGAAGTGAATTGGTCCAATCTTGATTATGGAGGCGGCTTGGGAGTATATATGGGAGATTCAAGGTGGGGAACGGGGGTGAATTATACCGGTTATGCCGCTTTGGAATTGACAAACGCACTGGCAGGGGGTTATTTATTCCAACCAGGATTCTTTCTTCCGGCTTATTATCCATCTACTTGTACCATGGAATATAAAATTTATTTGGATGGTACTCCTGTTTATGATTATTCAGGATCTGAAACAACAAATTATTGGGGGGAAACATGGTTTACTAATATTGACTTCGGGACCCCTTACTATAATGGTATATCAGTGCAAATTGAAAGTGGATGTGTATTTAAAACTGTTCAATTATTTCCAGATTATTCGAGATCATCTCAGAATTGGGATCCCAATACTGATTCAGTCAAAATTTCGATTATTTCTGGTGGTGAATATGTTTCTTTTTATGATAGAAATAGTGGTCAAGTACTGGGGGATACTATTAATAATTATTATTGTTCAAAATCAAGCATAGGACTTGTGTATGAAGAACCGGTATTGGGTACAACAGCTGCTGATATTATTATTAAAGCAGAAGTAAATGGAGTGACCCAAACCCAGTCAATATCCCTTGACCCTATAACTCATTTTACACTAGGTGGTTTCAATTATGCTTTTGAACAAAATGTTTCCCGAGGAGGTCAAAGACAGATTTGGTTTCACACCACTGATGAGAATGGTTGCTCCTTGCCGGATGGATTTATTTTTAATGCATCTATAGTTTCGGCTGACGGGGTAGGAGAATTAATAAACCCACTAACAAATGAAATTGGCAGAGAATTAAATAATCTGCACCCTCAATATGGTACAGGTACTTTGGAATTTATTTATAGAGCTACCTATTCCGATCAAATTAATCAGGATTCTGCCCTAATAAGGATAACATCCCCTTTAGTTCCAGATACTTATTATTTTATGATGCATATTGGCCCTTTTCCCTTTGTTGTTACAATAGATCCCCCAATTTTAAAAGAAAGAGATACAGCTAATATTATTATTAAGCAAAGGCATCCAGATGGATCAATTTCTGATTTTGACCCGGATCAAATATTTGAAGTTGGAATACTTGATGGATGTGTAAATGGTAAATTATTTGTAAAAGCCCCAAACGATAATTGGGATTTTGTGGACAGCAGTGGAACCTATTTTGAATGGGCCGAAGCACCAATTAAGTTTATAGCAGCAGATAATATAGATACTACCAGTAATGCTGTGAAAATAGTAATCGGTTGTGATGCAGTTGCAAAAGATAAAGTTTCTAATAAAAATAAGAAGGTTTCAAATTCTCAAGTTGAACAAATAAGTAATTATATATTCGGACATATGGATAAAGGTTTAATTACCCCGAAGAACAAAGAATTAATACTAGAGCAAATAAGAAAAAATGAAAATTATGGTAGACCGACTGTTAACAACATTTGCTATGTAGGGAAAATTTGGTCTAATTATAAAAAAGAGGTGATAATTGATCATTATTCAATAAAGCTTATTAGTCCAGATTCTGTAAATCAAAGGATCACTACGGATCCGACCACACATTTACCAAAGATGCCGGTTATTTCTTGTCGGGCTGAATTAAAAAACCTTTCTGGTGGCACACCCATTGACCCAGCATTAATAAATTGGAAATGGGTTTACCAAGTAAGTTACAAATATCATAGACGAGATATGCATACAAACATGGGAGGCGAATGGATTCCTGATGGAGGGAAACATATTTGTCCCAGATATGATACATTAGAATTTTATGGTGAATCAAATCCTTGGATAGTCCCATTTAGTTCATCCGGGATAAAAAGAATAAAAATAAGAGGAACTAAACCTGAAAGATTAAAAGTTTATAATCATGACCCAAAAAAATATGGCGGGGATTGCACTGACATAGTTGATGATTACAAAGTAAATAAAGAATATTCCGATACTACTTATTTTACAGGCGGAAATGTAAAGATAATTGTAACTGCAGAATATAGAGATAAAAATAATAATCTAACTAAATTGTCAGAAATATTTTATCGTATGAGTATTATAGGAAAAAATCCTGAAAAAAGCGATTATAATTATGTATACAGAAATAACAAAGATTTCGGAGCCATTATTAACCACGAATCAGGGCGACATCAATTTACTATTATAAATAATGGATGTTATCCCTATGGAACTAATAAAGAGAATGAGGGGGATTTATTAGAAGGAGAAAAACTACCTGCAAATAACCCCTTCATAGATTATCCACAGGGGTTTCCTAATTATGGAGGCCCTAATGGATATGGATTTTGTCAGATCGATTCATGGCCTAAAGAAATTGACCTTTGGAATTGGAGAGAAAATTTGAGAACAGGAGAAGAAATATTTAAGGATAAGAAAATCATGGCTCGAAAATTTTTTAGTGATCACAACATTTATAATGTCAATGAAAGCAGTGAACAATTTCTAAAAACTGCTTATAATTATTACAATGGGCCTTTTGATTATTATAAGGAAGTTGCAAAAGGAGTATTAGAACCGGTTAAGGAAGAAGGTAAAAAGTGTAAGACTTACGGTTATTTAGTTTATAAAGAATATTTGAAACTAATTTATGGAGGAAATTAATGAATATTGTTAAATGGGTTATTCTTCAGATATTGTTAGATACAGCCGGCTTACTAAACGCACAGCCCTATATTATTGAAAGAGGTTGGGACACAATATATTCATCAAATAGCTTAAGCCCTGATTTACCCTCATATGACTTTAATAGAATCAACCTGGCAAATGGCCGCCAAGACACATTATATTTGAACGATGAATTTGCTAAGTTTGACAATACACAATCATGGCTATTAGTTGGATCACATGCACAGTTTTTTGCCGTAAATATTCTTGACACAAATTTATCATTTGGTATTCCAGAACTTTTCCCCTATACTGTTGTTTATTCGGCATCAAAGCACAGATTATTTGTAACTGGTTCACAAGTTCCCCCACGACATGTTTTGTCAATAATTAATACAGTCACTGATAATGAGGAATTGCGGATAGGCAATCTTTATGGAGAAAATATCTTTCTTTCGAATGATGAAGACAAATTGTTTCTTTGTTTTTTTGATACAGTGTTTATCCCGATTGAATTTAATAAAATTAAAGTTGCCACAATATCTACTTTAGCAAACAGAATAATTCAAACTAGAAATTTACAGGATCTCGGATATCCTGGTGCAGACGCTTATTCTTTAAGTAATGGAAGAAAAGGCATAGGCATAATTGGAGCTTGGTTCAATGATAATAGAATATTTTATAATATTTATGATTTTGAAACTAATGCAAGTTCACCATATTTCAATGCTCAAGGAAATAATGAACCATATTATACAAATGATGGGAAATACTTTATTATTAATTCACTAGAAGACAGCCTTTCAGAAGATGGTATGATAAATTATCCTCATAATACCGGGATATTTAAAATTTATGATGTCTCAAGCCAGCAGTTGATAAAAACTCTTCAGCTGCCGCCTCGATGGGAGGTGTATACCTTTGATAATTTTCCAGATAATATTTATTATTATGATGATAATACTGAAACAGCAATTACTCTAAATATAGATTCGTTAGTTAATAATTCTCCGGCTATTTCTGAACTTGCACCTGCAATTACTTTCCCAGGGACACAAAGTTTTACTCTTGAATTAAAGGGATCAAAGTTTACAAGTAACTCAATTGTTTTGTGGAATGGGGATGAAAGGGCAACTACCCTTGTTTCGGATTCTATACTGCATGCAACTATAAATCCATCTGATATTTCTTCAAGGGGCAATTCGTTAGTAACAGTAAAAACCGGTTACGATATATCCGATACATTAATGTTTACAGTGGTAGATTCTCTTACCATGCCGGTGCACCCAATACTTGAATGTGTACATAATAACGGAAATAATACTTATACAGCGCATTTC
Organism: Ignavibacteriaceae bacterium; assembly: GCA_031292455.1. Lineage (GTDB taxonomy): Bacteria > Bacteroidota > Ignavibacteria > Ignavibacteriales > Ignavibacteriaceae > Fen-1301. The sequence continues at coordinate 7,416 of JARLHC010000153.1, read as the reverse complement.
GGATATCAAAATGATTTGGATAAAACAGTGCTTGTTCCGATATGTGGTCAAAATAGTTTCTCACCCGGTCAAACTGACAGAGGACAAACTACAATATTTTATCCGGGCAGACATACAGATGTATTCACAGTAGAGTTTGATGGAAGCAATATTTCATGGATACTTGATATGCAGGTAAAATCAGCAAACAGTAGTTCACCGCCATGTAATTAATTTAGGATAAGGATATCAATACTTATTAGAATTAAGGACTTAATATTATGATAAAAAAAATGTTTTACATTGTTATTTTAATTTATTTTCAAGTATCATATACTCAATCAAAATATGAGCTTATACCGGGTGTTAAAGGGAATGAATTAACATTAACTCTCTCAAATACATCATCATTAAATAGTGCCTTCGGACTTAAAGCCAATATTACTAAAACATCTTCATCTTTGGTTTTTAAGGATACTAAGAATACAATTGGGCAGGTAAATCCACTCAAAGAAACAGATGTTAAATTTGTATTTGATGTAAAGCGAAACGCCCCTGTAAATAAAACTGATACTGTAGTAATACAAATAAGTTCATCAAACGGAGTAAATGTTTCAAAAGAATTTATTTTTACCTATATGGCTCCCAAAGAATATAAACTTGCACAGAATTTTCCCAATCCCTTTAATCCTTCAACAACAATCCAGTATCAGCTCCCATTTGACTGTAAAGTAAGCTTAAAGGTTTACGATATTCTTGGGAAAGAAGTAGCTACTCTCATTAACGAAGAACAAATTGCCGGTTTCAAAGAAGTAGCATTTTATGGACAACGGTTTGCAAGTGGTGTTTATATTTACCGTTTAACGGCGGGTAATTTTGTGGATACAAAGAAAATGATGGTTCTTAAGTGAAGTTACTGTATTCCATAGTAATTATCTTTATTGCCTGCGGGATAATACTTCCTCAACCAAAAAGTATTTATGTCAATGCGAATGCTATACCAGGGGGGGATGGGACAATTAGTCACCCATTCATTTATATCAATCAAGGTATTGCTTCTGCCGCTTTTGGGGACAGTGTTCATGTAATGGGAGGCCTTTATACTGAGAATGTTAAAATGGTTAACGGAGTATCATTAATTGGAGAGGGTGCAGATAAATGCATAATTAATGACAGCCTTCCTGAGCTTAAAGCCGCTGACAGTTGTGTAATAAAAGGATTTACATTTAATCAAACAATTACTTGCAATGGGGTTTCTCCCCAAATAATTGATAATATAATTCATACGGCTGTTGGTTATCTTCCCGGAATCAGGATCATGTTAAATAGTTCTCCAGTTGTAATAAAAAATTATATTACAGGAGGAGAAGTCGGGATTACATTACAATCAGGCTGCAATCCTTTGATAACAAATAATATTATCAGAGCGTCCCTTATGGGTATACAATCCTCAATGCTTTGTAAATCCAAAATTACTAATAATGTAATAATGGCTGCTACAGGAACAGTGATCAATCTCATCTCCTGTGATTCTACAATAATTGAAAACAATATTTTATCTGGTTCCCCCGATGACACAGTTAAAGGAATTTCAGTATTGAATTCTAACGGTGTTGTAATCTCTTATAATGATTTCTGGAATACAACGATAACAAAGCCCGACAGTTCAGGCAATATGTCAGAAGATCCTCTATTTGTAAAATATGATTCCTTCGACTATCATTTCAGACAAGATTCTCCATGTAAAAATGCCGGAGACCCTAATCCGATTTACAATAATATAGATGGTTCAAGAAATGATCTTGGAGCTTATGGTGGTCCCAACGGTACTTTTGAAATTATAACTACAGGCATAAAAAAGACAAATGATAATATTCCCACTAAAGATTTTGTTTTAGGACAAAATTACCCTAATCCATTTAACCCTTCTACCAATATTAGGTACGAGATACCTACTTGTTGTAAAGTATTACTTAGGGTTTATGATATCGCAGGCAGGGAAATATCTACCTTAGTAAATGAAGTGCAGACGGCGGGAATCAAGACTGCAACATTTAATTCTAAGAATCTGGCAAGCGGAATTTATATTTACAGGCTTTCAGCAAACAAATTCACCCTTACTAAAAAGATGATAATTTTAAAATGACCAGACTTATAGAAGATATCTGGCGGTAAAAATTCTATTATAAATTAATAGCTAAAATGGAGATATGAAATGGCTATAATACGATTTCTCATATTAGGTTTTCTATTAACAAGCTTTATCAGTGCACAGGGAATAAAAACTTACCAAAAAACAGTGCCTGTTAAGTCAGGAACAATCAATAATTTTTTAAATGCAAAAGTAATTACTGATACTACCATATCAGGTGATACTTTGAGACAAAATGAAGAGTGGTCCGGAAATATAACTGTTACAGGAGAAATCGTTGTTCCTGACTCGATCATTCTAACCATTGATCGTGGCGCGAACATATATTTTTCTAATAATACTTCACTAAAAGCAATTAATGGGTTAATTACAACTGATAATTATTTTAGTCCAGAAATTATTTTCAGATATAATGATACTTTAGAAAACAGGGGTTATCTCATAGGGGAAGGTCATAAGAACGGTAATATATTTAATGGAATTAGAATAATTAAAGGAGGTGGCATTCAAATACTAAATGGCGCTTATGGCTCTATTAACTCTTCAATACTCGATAGCTGCTGGGATGGAATTTATTTTTATAATGCAACAACTATTACTATGTCCTACGACTCAATTATAGAACCACAGCAAAACGGAATATTCGGAGAAGGGTCTTATCTTACATCAATGGGAGACGTTATAATAAAAACCAGTTCAAATGGAAATTATCAAAATTATCAGGGTATTTTCCTTAACACAACTAGTGCGGGGGTCTCGTATGATGATATCAGAGGTTTTTGCTGGGGTGTTTATGTTGGTAGTTGGAGTGATATGTGGGCTGATGATCCATCAATTTATTACGCAGCCATTAATAATAAATTCATAGATAATGAGGTTGGAATAGGTGCAGGTTGGGGAGGGTTCATTTGGGAAGAATCGGATGATGGTGGTTTTAATAGAATTTTTAATAATACAGATTATGATGTTTTTTGTTATGAAGGCAGTACTGCATTGGTTGGTTTAAATTATTGGGGCGGAGGGCCTCTCAGCAAATATTATTGTGATTCAACTTCATATATTGAGAGCGACGATTATTTAGAAGGAGAGGCATCGCCCTCGAATAGGGATATAAGGAATACTTTTAAAAGCAATTTTGGTCACTCACAATTTGATTTTAAACTGTTAGAAAAACAAGAAATAGTTAATGCAGAAACCAAATATTATCAATCATTAGTAAAAGAAGAGAAAAATTCTGCATTTGCGTTATCTCAATTATACCGCATAAATAGAGAAAACCCCTCTACTACCCTATCAGAATACTTTGAAACATTATTAAAAACGAATAATAAAAACACTGCATTAATTCAAAAAATAGTTGCGGATGATAATATTCGTAAGAATAAGTTCGAGGAGGCAATAACGGGTTATGACAAGTTAATAGCTGATAATCCAAATGACTTTTATGGAATTGATGCACGATTTGAGAAATTATTTGCTTACCTGCATGTTAAACATGATACCCTGAAAGCGACAGAATTATTATCAGAAATTAAGGCTCTCGATTCTAAAGATATAGAAGTGGGTATGCGAACCAAAATAGCAGAAAATCTATTATATAAATATAATCGTAGTTTAACCGATAAAACTAAAGAAATACCGAGTGATTATCGATTATCCCAAAATTATCCTAATCCATTTAATCCTGCTACAAGGATAAATTATCAAATACCTAAATCAGGAGTTGTTTCTCTTAAGGTTTATGATATACTTGGCAGAGAAGTTGCAAATCTAGTAAATGAATACAAGAATGAGGGAATGTACGATGTTACTTTTAATGCCTCAAAACTTGCAAGTGGTGTCTATATATATCAACTCAGGGCTAACGATTATGTCGCAAGTAAAAAAATGATTCTGATAAAATAATACTGCTGGCACTCTAATCCCTATAAAAGGAATAACTATGAGCAGGGTTTATTTAGTTTTCATTTCTCTGTTGATTATTTTTAATAATTTATTCCCACAAGTAAAAATCAAAGAAAAGGTTGATATCAATCCTAAAACCTCTCGAATTCTAACTAATTCAGCAGATACATGTGATGATGGTGCGAATCCATAGTATTTTAGTCATCATTCCGGACCTGAAGATACGGTTTATTTACCTGATCAGATTTGTGGTAATAATAATCCATATTTTAAATTTATTAATGTAGACTATGATTTTCCATGCAGGATAATAATAAAAAACGGAGAGTCTAACGTTCATTTTAAAGTAAGTGTTTTAGATAAAGATTCAATTGTTTCAGATACTCCCTCATGTACTCCTCCTAGTTGTTTTCCGGGTAATTATGTGTTTACAGATCCAGGAACAGATTTTATTTATGACCATAACAAACTTACTTATTTATTTTTTGATGGTTCCCCTGAAGATATAGTTCAGGCGGAAATAGAATATGGCAGTTATTTCAATGATATTTACACACCGATTAGATTATTAGTGTTTAATGTAAAACCTGGAATATATACTATTAATAATTATGAGTCTGATAACTCCATAAATAGCGGGATGGAACATTATCTCAAAGCAATTATGATAAATCAATGTGGTAATTTATATCCTACCCCTCCATCATCCATTATGTATAAGGCAGAAATAATAGACGGACAAGGATTGGGAACCTTATATTATGATGGAAATGGAACATCAGGCAATATTGTAGAAAATATTAAACAATATGATGGAATTTTGGATAGTGTTAGTTTTATTGGTCATTTCACCGACACAATAGGAACGGCGAATATAACGATTAGAATAAGTTCTAATGATTCATCCATTGCACCAATTGATGTGGATTATGTATTAAAGCCCTCTCCTCTTATTATAAATATTTCACCACCTACTCTTAATCCCGGAGATACTGCAAATATTACAGTACAATTCAGAAATTCAGATGGAACTGTACATGATTGCCAACCTGGACAATTATTCAAAATTGGTATTCTTAGTGGATGTGTTTCCGGAAACTTTTTAGTCGGAGGAAGGCTTGGTACTTTATTTGATTCTGTTATAGTTCCTTTTAAGTTTATAGCCGATACTCTTGAAAGCGATACCGGGACTGTTAGAATAAGGGTTGGATATGATCAAATATCTTGCAAGATAATTGCAAAACCTACGCAGAATAAATTCATTAAAGAAAAAGGAAAATCAATATCCTATTGGGGAAGTAAATATTTATATCAAAGCAAGAACTCTAATAAGACGGATATCCGTAATAAAACATTGGCTGACGTTTGCAATTTAGAATTTAAGAAAGATATATATTTAGATCAAACTATGGTGGTAAAAAAACATTATGATATTGATATATCTCCATTAGGAGATCGGACTATTGATATTGATCCAAACACACATGAGAATAAAATGCCCCTCGTAACATTCACAGCTAATTTGAAAAAATATTATCCTGATAATTATGATTCAAATAAAATGAGGTGGGAGTGGATATATAGAGTTGAGAAAACTTATACTAGACATCAAACGGATGACACTGAAACTCCAATATGTTCAAGAAAGGCATTACTCGAATTTTCAGGATCTTCATTATTGGGTCATAATAGCTGGACTGTGCCTTTTAATATATCCAGTCTTACCAAAATAAAAATAACTGGACCAAATTTTAAATATTGGGATTGGAAGGGTGAGCCTTTTCTAAATGAAGATGGGAAAAAAGTTAGTGGATGCGAACAAATAATTCAACATTATGAGATTAATGATAGTGACATAGATAAAACTTCAGTGTTTACAGGCGGTAATATCACTCTCATCGTTTATGCAATTTATAATGGAGAAAAGATAGACTCAATTACTAAAAAAGTTGGAAAAATACTTGGTGGAAATAATCCAAAGATATCAGATGTCAAATATTTCTTTATTGATCAAGATCGCCTGGGACTTCATGAGTTCTGTGCAATATTGCTCCAAGAAAGTAATAATAGATACGATACTAAACCACATTTTGATCAATTTAAAGGTGAACCGGGTTTTCCTTGTTATGGACCACCTAATGGTTTTGGTGTTTCCCAGTTGGATGATCCGGCTGCAACTGAAAAAGAGTTATGGAACTGGCGTGCCAATGCAATTCATGGGCAACAAGTATTCTGGGAAAAAAGAACAGGTAGGAGTACAACTTGTGCAGATAAGTTTTTTGATGGGACAGAACATGATGGAATTCAATACTTAAAATATTGGTTCGGTCGATACAATGGAACTTACTATTATAAACGCATACCAAAAAATAAGAGCGGGGGAAAACAGTATTATTTCCTGAAAAAAAATGACGACTCGCAAACTTCCTATGGGGATGCTGTTTACGATCTGTATACACATTTAACTGAAATATTTAATAAACAATGATGTAGAGATTACCGTGAAATTCATAGCAATAATTCTGTTTAATTTATCATTTATGATAATTTTATTTATACCGATACAAGTGCGAGCACAACCATACGTATATCGTGGGCATTTAAATAAATATTATGAGAATGACGACACTAGTAGAATTTACTACAAAATTAATTATACAAGGTTAGATTTAAGTAATGGCCAAAAAGATTCTTTAAGTACTTATGGTCCTAATCTTTTATGCGACAATACTCAGAATTGGATAATTAGTGGTAGGCAATCATGGCGCATTTGCAATTTTTATGACAAGAATCAATGTTTCGATTTAGGCCCACAGCCTATTATTGCGGTTTACTCAGAACAAAAGAATAAGATATTTATCGCTACGGAAATGGGGACATTTGATGTATTAGATCCTATTACTGGTACTGAAGAAACACTACTAAATGTTGACTATTATTATTCAAATTCTCTTTCCGGGGGTGAGGGGCCCAGTGGCAAAATATTTTTATCTGCCGATGAAAAAACTGTTTACATTCCTTTTTATGATACTGTTTTTAGTCCTGTTAGGGATGATAGAATCAAGCTTGCAGAACTTTCTACTTCCACTTATATGGTAACAAGAACAAGGAATTTACAGGATTTAGGTTATCCGGGAGCAACATTCTATGGACTATGCAATGGTAGAAAGGGAAAAGCTATTATTATGTCCGATTTATATTTTAATATTTACGATTTTGACTATACCATGAGTTCCCCATTTATATATTTTGCTAAAGATGCGGATCCTTATTTCACAAATGATGGAAAATATTTAATTCTAAATGAATTATATGATAGTCTTTCAAGTGAAAGTAAATTTGTTCAGCTAAATAATTCTGGTAAATTTCTAATTTACAAT
>JARLHC010000034.1 GCA_031292455.1 Ignavibacteriaceae bacterium | reverse complement strand
GTTTTTACTATAAATCATTTATTTTTTTCGGTGATCCATCTATGTATCCCTCAATTTATAAACATATAACTACCGATCCATTGACTGCGACTACCTGGTCCGGGAATATTGTTTTAGATGGGCCAATTACCGTATCAGCAAATTTGACTATAATGCCAGGTACAAATATTTATTTTACAGAGGGGGCATATCTTACTATTGGTGATGGTACTTTTACTGCAGATGCGACTGGGGGGGCTCCCATAACAATTCAAACTACTGGAAATTCGGGATCAGATAATCTTATTGTATTTGATGGGGCAAGCACTTCTAATTCTGTTTTAAAAAATGTTATTATTAGAAATATTGGTGGCATTCAATGTATTGATGGGGCAAATATAACTATTGCTAATGACTCCCTCATAAATACGTATGATGCCATTACGGCTTACCAATGTACTCCGCAAGTAATTAATAACTATATTAGCAATCCTATTTTTAACGGTATTCGGGCTATTTCGATTGGGTCATATGAATATCAAATGCCAATTTCCGGGAATAAAGTTATTATTTCTGAAGTTAATAATAATTCCACAACAGGAATCTGCATTGAGAATTGTAATGATCCGATGGTGGGGTCGAATCATATCAAGGGTTTTAATTATGGGCTATCCATTTACGGTTCATGTGTCTTTCTAATTGATTCTGCAAGCATGTATGACTATAGAAACAATCAAATAATAAATAATGTAAATGGGCTTTATGTTACAGGGAATTCAACCCTATTTGCAGGATATGAAAATGGTGCATTTTGTAATTATAATAGTATTCATGATAACACTGTTTATGACTTATATCTTGATAATAGCTGGGCTGAAGCGTATTTGAATTATTGGGGAGATACTCATAGAATCAATGCCACAAATGGCGATTTAGATTATGACAGTGGATTATCTGAAGATCCATGGGAAAATCAAAGTTTCGCTTCCATCCGGCCAATTAAAAATACTGGTCCGGGTATTCATTTAAATAAATCAATGGGATCTGTCGATAGCAATTTAACAAATAGTCTATCTTCAGGTATTTTATTAGAAAAACAGGGTAAAATAAATGATGCTATTAATTATTATAAAGGTTTGATACAACAAAATAAAAACCTTCATTTTGCAATTTCAGAACTTGCTAAAATCAAGGCAAAATATACCAGGAATGAAATATCTCCATATTTAGAAGGATTATTGGCTAATAATCTCTATTATTCTGCAGTTGAAAAATTATTCGGTGATATGTACTTAAGGAGCAATCAATTTGATAATGCAATCGCAGCATATGATAATGTTATAAAAAATGACTCGGTTGGTTATGATGGAATAAATGCAAGATTTGAAAAATTATATGCCAATTTGTATATAAAAAAGAACTTGGCGGCAGCTTTAAAGATATTATCAGAAATAAAAGGAATGAATTTGACCGATATTGACAATCAAATGAGAATACAGAATGTTGAAAGGTTAATCGCATCAGCTAATCGTAGGACGGTAAAAAAGATGTCCTCAAATGTAAGTAATATTCCCCAATCCTATGATTTATCTCAGAACTATCCTAATCCTTTTAACCCTTCTACTACAATAAATTACCAGATTCCTGATGCTGCAAAAGTATCACTTATAATTTATGATATTCTGGGAAGACAAATAGCAACACTTGTAGATGAATACAAAAGTGAGGGAAGATATAGTGTTAATTTTAATGCATCCAGATTTGCCAGCGGAGTTTATATCTATCAGCTAAGAGCGAATAATTTTATTTCAAGTAAAAAGATGTTACTATTAAAATAGTTGTGGAATTTTTTATGAGAGAGCCGGTTGGCTCTCTCTATTATTTATTGTATTGGGGCTCTTTTTTCGAAAGTCTTAATCTATATTAATCACACGCACGTAATTATTTACACAAATTACTTTTCATTACATGAACCAGAGCTGTATAATAGCTGTTTTATAGCCGTTCTACATCTACGGGTATTCTATGGGTATTCTACGGGTATTCTATGGGTATTACGGTTCGGATGCTTAATAGAGGTTTAGTATTGGAAATATGCATATTTTCGAATAAAATGAAGGGAATTGAATTTAGAAGATTATCATATATACGGGGATGAAATAATAGAGGAAAGGGATTTTAAAAGGGAAAAAGTCCAAATAAATGAATATTTGGACTTAATAGAGGCGCCGGTCGGAGTCGAACCGACGAATAAAGGTTTTGCAGACCTTCGCCTTGGACCACTTGGCTACAGCGCCCTATAAAAAATCAAATCCACCTGCGTGGATCTGATAGAGCGGGAAACGGGACTCGAACCCGCGACTTCAACCTTGGCAAGGTTGCGCTCTACCAACTGAGCTATTCCCGCAAATTTTCTATGAACATTATCTGTTTCAGAGTGTCAAATATAATAGGATTAGAAATATTCTCCAAATCTAATTTAAGTACCTAAAATATATTTAATTTTTAGCTATTTTACTTCCTGTTACCGAGAAAGAACCCTCTGTAGGGGAGGGAATACTGAACAGTAATGAAAGCTTCTTTGTCGATTGACTCAATTAATTTAATGACCTTGCCCTGAAGTTTTCTTGCTATAATTACGACCATAACAGAGACTCCGCCGGTGCTGCCTTCCCCCGGGAGTATGGTTACTCCGAATTTTGATTTTCTTAAGGCATTTGCGATTTTATCTGTATGATGCTTTGAAATAACATTAAGCTGTAAAAAACCCATTCCAATTTTTTGCTCAATAGTAATCCCGATGATATTGCCCAGAGCAAATCCAGTGGCATATCCGACAAGATTTATCAGAACATCCATATGCTGCATAATATAGCGGATAGCGAAGATCCAAATCAGAACTTCGACGAACCCGACCATGCCTGCTTTGTATTTTCTCCCCTGAACTACAAGGATAAGCCGGATTGTATCTAAAGTTACATCGCAGATACGCATGCAGACTATCAAAAGAGCACCCAAAATAAGAGTAAGCATCGAATGTCCTGTTTTTACCTTACAAAATTAAATAAATTACGGTTATTATATTTATCTTTGCTCTTTAAATTTACCAGAATCAAATGTACGAAACAGAACGCAGAGAATTAGCAGATAGTCTTTCCATGAAGGGGATTGATGATATTTATGTGCTTAAAGCAATAGGGGAAGTCGAAAGGCACAAGTTTGTTCCTGAACCATTAAAATCGCATGCATATAAAGATGCGGCATTACCGATAGGATTTAGTCAGACAATATCGCAGCCATACACAGTTGCATACATGACACAAGCGATGAAACTTAAGCCAAATTCCAAAGTGCTGGAGATTGGTACAGGTTCCGGTTATCAGGCGGCGATTCTTTACCAGATGGGGATGAAGGTTTACAGCATTGAAAGACAACTGGAAATACTTCATGTAACCCAGAAGCTATTTGATAAGATGGGGATAAGAGTCTATACCAAATACGGCGACGGCACTATTGGATGGGATGAATTTGCCCCTTATGACGGTATTGTAGTTACCGCTGGTTCCCCTTCGGTTCCTCCTTCACTTAAGAAGCAGCTTTCTATTGGCGGAAGATTAGTTATACCTGTAGGGGATAAAAATAGCCAGACACTTAAGATTATTACCAAAATAGAAGAAGGGAAATTCATAACTGAAGATATACCCGAATTTAAGTTTGTGCCATTAATTGGAAGAGAGGGGTGGAAAGAAAAGTAATCCTTATTGCAGGACCCACCTGTTCCGGGAAAACTACTTTAAGCTTATTATTAGCCACTAAACTGCATACCGAAATAATTTCTGCAGACAGCAGGCAATTCTATAAATATCTGGATATCGGGACTGCCAAACCTGATAAGCAAACATTAAATAAAGTGAAGCATCACTTTGTGGACTTCCTTGAACCGGATGAATATTTTAATGCGAGCTTATTTGAGAAACAAGCTCTTATTATTATTGAAGGGTTGATTAAACAAAAGAAGGTACCTATTGTAGCCGGAGGTTCGGGACTATATATAAAAGCATTAACAGACGGTATCTTTGATGAGGTTGATTTCAATGAAGAGCTAAGGCAGAAGTTCATGAAGATTAAGGAGGAATCGGGGAGAGAAGGATTATATAATGAACTTAAAAAAGTTGATCCTGAAAGCGCATCTACAATGCTGCCGCAGAACTGGAAAAGAGTATTAAGGGGATTGGAAGTTTATTATTCAACCGGCCAGCCGATATGGAAATTCCATAAAGAACAAAACCGTTCACTTGATTTAGAATTCAGAATGTATGGCCTGGACTGGAACAGGGAAGTGCTTTACGCAAATATTGAACTTCGTGTTGATAAGATGATAGACAATGGATTAATTGAAGAAATAAAGTATATTTTAGATAAAGGTTACAGTAAATCATTAAATTCCTTAAATACAGTGGGTTATAAGGAAATTATTTCATACCTGGAAGGGGAGATTTCATTAGAAAGAGCTGTGGAACTTATAAAAAGGAACACAAGACGATATGCTAAAAGACAGATGACCTGGTTCAGGAAAGTTGAAGATATAAATTGGATTAAAGTGTCCTCTTTTGATGATCTTGATAGAATTTCTGAGGAGATTCTTAAATCAGAAGGATTATATGAAAGATAAAATAAGAATTGCATCCGGTCAGGGGTTCTGGGGTGATTTGATAGAAGCTCC
>JARLHC010000152.1 GCA_031292455.1 Ignavibacteriaceae bacterium | reverse complement strand
GGTACCAGTAGATGCAAGAGTAATAATGGAAGTATACAACATTGCAGGTCAGAAGGTAGCTGAAGTAGTAAATCAGGATCAGTCAGCTGGTTATTACACAGTAGATTTCGGATCATCATATAAATTATCCTCAGGTATTTATATTTATCGTTTAACAGCAAGTGATAAAGTAACAGGGAATAATTTCTCCTCAATTAAAAAGATGATGCTTCTGAAGTAAAAAGTTAGAATGGAGAGTTCATAAATATTATGGACTCTCCTGCTTTTTGACAAACAGCTAGTTCACAATCCTATTAATTACTTGTTATTATAAAGTGAATTAAGAAAATTATTAATGATATTGATTTGTGATATTAAATATTTAAATTTTGTCCAATTATTGCTAAAGATATATTATGAGAAATTTGATTAGAATATTATACCTGTCATGCTTCCTTCTTTTTGGATCTTATGCTTTTCCACAGACCTTTATGGATGCAGATAATACCGGGGATGCCTATAACAGGATTACTAATAATGGATTTTACTATGAAGTTCCTGATTGTGTCCATCCTGTAAGACATATAAATGAAGAATGGAATAAAGATCTGAAGAAGTTTGGTTTTATTTTTTCAATTCACGTTACTCCGGATAACGACCGATGTATAAATTTTGATAGGCAGCGTAATGAATTAAAGACAGATAGCAATTCACCTGATTCCATGAAAGCTTTTCACGGGGAAACTTTAACTTTTCGATGGAAATTTAGATTGGATTCACTGTTTCAGCCTTCTTCCAGTTTTACCCATATTCACCAGATAAAACCGGGTGATGGTCCTAATCAGGATAATCCTGTAATAACCATTACTCCTCGATATAATAGTTCAGCAAATAAATTACAGATAATATTTATCTCTCCTGATTCTATAACTACTACTGAATATCAGGTTAACCTGTCCGCCTTCCAGGGTGTATGGGTTGAAGCATATGAGAAAATTTTATTCAGTGAAACCGGTACCTATAGCCTTGTGATTAAAAGAGTAAGTGATGACGCAGTACTTCTTAATTATACTAATAATAATCTTGTTATGTGGAGAAGCGGAACAACTTTTATTAGACCCAAATGGGGTATTTACCGGTCACTTAATAACCAATCACAACTCAGGGATGAACTTGTCCGCTTCGATGATTTCTCTCTTGATAAAGGAACTGCAACAAATCTTCCTTCCGCACCAAGCAGTTTAAGTGCATCAGGTTTATCAGGTGGTAGAATAAAACTCACTTGGAATGATAATTCTAATAATGAAGATCAATTTAGGATCGACCGCTCCCTTGATGGAACAACTTGGTCTTATTATGCACCTGCTCCTAAAAATGTTAAAACTTATACGGATACTGTAACTTCTGCACATACATATTATTATCGCATACGTTCTGAAAATACATTCGGCAATTCAACTTTTTCTAGCTCTGCAAGTTATAATTACAGTCCTTCCGTTCAGCTAACTCTCACGGCTCTTATTGAAGCATTATTTGTAGCTGGTTTAAATACATCAATGCCTGTTACTCCTACCGTTACAGTAGAGTTGCATAATGCCACTTCTCCTTATGCTTTGGTTGAATCACAGACAGGTACTTTAAGCACAGCAGGAGTTGGAACATTCAGTTTTACAACCGCAGTAAACGGAACCAACTATTATATAGTAGTAAAAAGCATGAATACAGTAGAGACCTGGAGCGCCACAGCAGTTAGCTTTACAGGCGGTGCATTAAGCTATGATTTCACAACTGCTCTGAATAAAGCATATACAGACGGAAGTGCAGATCCAATGTCGCTTCATGGTGGTAAATATTGCATATACAGCGGCGACTTAAACCAGGACGGTTTTGTCAGCGGTGATGATATGACAGGTATAGATAATGATAACACCAATTTTGATTATCATGCAGTAAACGACTTAAACGGAGATGGTTTTATATCCGGAGATGATATGACATTTGTAGATAACAATAATACAAACTTTATTGGAAAGCAAGTTCCTCCAGGAGCTCCAAGTCATTTAGTAGAAATTTATTAAAAACAGGGTGAAGGTACTATATTAATATAAACTTGGATGAATCTTACCCTCTTCCTTCAGCTATGCTCTGAACAAGAATCATTGCATTTTCAGTCAATTTACTGAAATTATTTTCATCTATCGCCTTCTTGTCAAGAAGAGCTGTACCTACACCAACAGCACAAGCTCCTGCCTTTAACCAATCGCCTGCATTGGTTAAAGTAACTCCTCCTGTAGGCATTAATTTCAAATAAGGCATCGGAGCTCTTACTGCCTTAAAAAATGCCATGCCTAAAACATCTGCAGGAAATACTTTTACTATATCAGCACCATTCTCATATGCTGTCTGTATTTCTGTCGGTGTAAATGCACCTGGCATTACCGGGATCTTCATGCTCTTAACCTTTTCAACTATCTCTTTTTTGAAAAAGGGGCTTACTACAAATTGAGCTCCAGCATTTATTGCATCCTCTGCGGTTTGTGGATCTGTTACTGTCCCTACCCCTATCAGAATCTCATCTCCCATTGATTTTGATAGATTCTCAATTACAGCTAATGCATTCGGTGTTGTCATGGTAATCTCAATTGCCGAAACCCCTCCCTTATGTATTGCCTCGCTTACTCTTTTTAGCTTTTCTGAATCGCTCATCCTTATTACGGCTATTGCCCCTAATCTGGCTAATTCACTTAATATTTCCTCTCTTTTCATCAGCATTCCTGAATTAATATGTAAAATAATTATCCATAGTCAATAGTAGAATCCTAAGAATAAAATAAATTTTTGTTAAAAAAAGTAATTTTATTTCTTGACAATATAATAAAATATTGACAATTTAGAGACTGGTATCTGAATCGTTTACTTAAACGATAAAGTTAAGTCGGTTAGTAACATTTGTGACTCACATGGCGAAGCAATGAAAATGATTCTCTCTCTGAATAAAGTCTCTCTATTGACCTCTTTAATTATCCTGCTCCTTTCAGTTGCTCCTTTACATGGGGCAAGTAATTTCCATCCTTATACAATAAAGTTAAAAAATTCCTTACATTCGGAAAGATATGATGAACGGGTCATGGTTCCTCTTTCAGACCTTAAGAATCATATTAAAGATTTTGATGAGAATAATTGTGTAATCAAATTAAACGGAAAGAACATTCCCTTTGATCTGGTTAAGGATAATTATAACAAAGTTAATTTAGTATTCCAGTTGAATTTTAAACCGGATGAACTAAAACTAGTTACTCTTTCTTATTCGGCTAAAAAGCCTGTTTTTCATAACAACAGAACAAGGGCTTATCTCGGAGTTAAAAAGAATTATGCTGTTAAGGAAGGTGTCTATACCGGCGGAAATTTTGAAAGTACAGATCATGCTGTTGTCCCTAAAAGCCATTTCCCTCACGATGCCTTGTATCAGATGGAAGGCCCTGCATGGGAATCCGATAAAGTGGCCTATCGGTTCTACCTCGATGAAAGAAACCGGACTGATATCTTTGGCAAATCTACAAATAAAATGGTCCTGGATATTGTTGGTAAAAATGACCTGTTATCAGGCGACGAATCCTATGAATATCCGTTGTGGTGGGGGCAGGATATCTTTAAAGTAGGCACTTCTTTGGGGATTGGCTCCGTCGCTTCATTTATGAACGATAAAGTCTGTACGGTCTCTGAAACTGATAGTATTAGGTGCGCCGTCTTTAATTATAATGTCCATTCTTCTGTTGTATCCGATCATATTGGATGGAAGGTTGATAATAATAAATTTAATATTAGTATAAATTATTCAATTTACCCCGGTAGCAGGTTAACTGAAGTTAATGTTAAAACAGATAAGCCGATAGAAAATTTATGTACCGGATTGGCTAAACATGATAGTACCAGTACTCTCTTTTCTA
Organism: Ignavibacteriaceae bacterium; assembly: GCA_031292455.1. Lineage (GTDB taxonomy): Bacteria > Bacteroidota > Ignavibacteria > Ignavibacteriales > Ignavibacteriaceae > Fen-1301. The sequence goes on along the minus strand of JARLHC010000152.1, from coordinate 33,938 downwards.
AGAATAATGATGGCTGGAACTATGTCGCAATTTGGGGTAAACAGACAATTTGTAATGACAATCTGGGTATCGTACTATTCTATAATTCTAAGGATCTTATTAAATTAACTGAAGATAAGATAAGTCAGATTGTTCTTTTAAAACCATTGGGTAATTGTGTAAAATATTTCTTTGCGGCCGCCTGGGAAAAAGAAAAAAATGGTGTTAAAACTCAAAAGTCTTTTCTACAGTTCTTAAATAGTACAATTGAAGCTCTGAATAACCCTATTATTGTCGCCTTATAGTAGCACATTATTAAATACGGAATAATTGTATGATTGAATCCCAGGTTAAACCTGAAACTATTTCTGCTCCCAACGAAAAAATTCAACTTGGTAAATATCGTTGGACTATCCTTTCACTGGTATTCTTTGCTACTACTATAAATTACCTCGACCGGCAGGTTATCAGCCTTCTGAAAGATGATTACCTCGCTCCTATGTTCCATTGGTCTGAAACAGATTATGCGAACATTGTGGTTGTTTTCCAGATTGCTTACGCGCTTGGAATGCTTGGCGTCGGATGGGTAATAGATAAAATCGGTACAAAACTTGGCTATGCTCTTGCTTTAGCTGTTTGGAGTGTTGCCGCTATCTGCCATTCCGCAGCTCGAAATACTTTGGGCTTTATGGCCGCCCGCGCTACTCTTGGGGTTAGTGAATCCGGTAACTTTCCTGCTGCAATAAAAACAGTGGCTGAGTGGTTCCCTAAAAAGGAAAGAGCTCTTGCCGCCGGTTTATTTAATTCAGGATCTAATGTAGGCGCTATTATTGCCCCTCTTACCGTTCCCCTTATCGCATTAGCATGGGGCTGGCAGTGGGCTTTCATTATAACCGGTGCAATCGGACTTATCTGGTTATTCTTCTGGCTGGCTGTTTATGAAATTCCTGCTAAACATAAAAAATTATCAAAAGCTGAGTTTGATTATATAAATAGCGATAAGGAATCTATTGAAGAGAATAACCATTTCCAGGAAAAAGTAAGCTGGTTTAACCTCCTTACTTTCAGACAAACTTGGGCGTACTTTATAGGAAAATTCTTGACCGATCCTGTTTGGTGGTTTTACCTGTTCTGGCTCCCTTCATTCCTTAATAAGCAATACCATATGACAAAGACCGACCTTGCTTTACCGATTGCTCTTGTTTATACAATGACTACTGTTGGAAGTATTTACGGAGGATGGTTATCAGGTAGTTTTATTAAAAAGGGATGGCCGGTCTATAAAGCTAGAATGACTGCAATGCTCATTTTTGCTTTTTGCGTTACACCCGTTATCTTTGCTCAGTACCTTGGACAATTTAGCCCATGGTATGCTATTCTGATAATAGGTCTTGCTGCATCAGCTCACCAGGCATGGTCAGCTAATATTTTTACAACAGCTTCCGATATGTTTCCCAGAAAAGCAGTTGCTTCTGTTACTGGTATCGGTGGAATGGCCGGAGCTGTAGGTGGTATCCTTATAGCAAAATTAGCTGGTGCGCTGCTTGATTATTACAAAGCTCTCGGTAACATAAATACTGGCTATTTTGTTATGTTTATTGTCTGCGGTTCAGCTTACCTGCTTGCTTGGGTCATCTTTAATATCCTTGCACCTAAAATGAAACAAGTTAATCTTAATTAAAACTATGCACACAAAAACACAGTATTCGGATTTGTTAAGTATCAAAGATAACGCAGAGTTCATTTCAGAGAATTTTCTTCTGGAAAATAAAACTGCGGAATTTTTATATCATGCCCACGCTAAAAATTTGCCTATTATTGATTATCATTGTCACCTTCCTGTCGAGGAAATTGCTGCTAATATAAATTTCGGGAACCTGACAAAAATTTGGCTGAACGGCGATCATTATAAATGGCGTGCGATGCGTGCAAATGGCGTCTCTGAAAAATATATTACAGGGGAGGCATCCGACTGGGAAAAATTCCTCGCCTGGGCTAAAACTGTTCCTTATACTGTTAGGAATCCACTCTACCACTGGACTCATATGGAACTTAAAAATCCCTTTGGGATTTCTGATCGCCTCCTTAATGAAGATACTGCAAAAGAAATATGGGATGAATGTAATTCATTGCTTAATACCAAATCGTTCTTTGCCAGAGAATTAATTAACAAATTTAATGTCGAAACTATCTGTACTACTGATGACCCCAATGATGATCTTGAATTTCATAAACAACTTATAAAAGATAATTACGAAATTAATGTTCTCCCTGCCTTCAGACCTGATAAAGGTATGATGATAGAAAATTTTGGACTGTTCAACCTGTGGTTTAATAAATTGCAGGAAACTACCAATATGCACATTGCAGATTTTAAATCATATCTTGACGCTCTCAGAAAAAGACACGATTATTTCCATAATAATGGATGCCGCCTTTCTGATCATGGAATGGAAACTGTCTATGCTGAAGATTATTCCCTGGAAGAAATAAATAAAATCTTTTCCAAAGTATTACTGAATAAAGAATTGAAGCTGGAAGAGATCTTAAAATTTAAATCCGCAATGCTTTATGAATTCAGTATTATGGATTATGAGAAGAACTGGACTCAACAGTTGCATCTTGGAGCCATTAGGGATACTAATACTAAAATGTATCGAAAATTAGGCCCCGATACCGGCTATGATTCTGTCGGAGACTTTGAAATTGCACGACCGCTTGCCAAATTCTTAAATAAACTTGATCAGCAGGGAAAACTTGCTAAAACCATTATATATAATCTTAACCCTTCTGATAATGAACTTGTCGCAACTATGACTGGAAATTTCCAGGATGGTTCTGTCCCAGGTAAAATTCAGTTCGGAAGTGGATGGTGGTTCCTCGATCAGAAAGATGGAATCGAAAAGCAGTTAAATGTTTTATCCAATATGGGATTATTAAGCAGATTCGTTGGTATGCTTACAGACTCTCGTAGCTTCCTTTCCTATCCAAGACATGATTATTTTAGGAGAGTACTGTGCAATTTAATTGGAAAAGATGTTGAAGCAGGTCTTATTCCAAATGCCGGGGATTTAATTGTCCCGGTTATTGAAAATATATGTTACTATAACGCAAAAAGTTATTTCGGCTTCAGCGAAAGGAAATAAATAATATTAACTTATAATCATTATCTAAAAAAATAATTGTACTGTTTCAACATCAGTCCCTATTTTTGAGGTTTTATGAAATTATCTTGCACTGTTCTGCTGTTTTCCATTCTGTTTATATCGGTTATTAATAGTAAAACTCTTTATGTTTCAACTGCCGGAGCTGATACTAACGCTGGTACAATAGATTTTCCGTTTAAGTCTATTTCTAAAGCACTTACATCCTCAATTGTTGCCGGTGATACTATCTTTGTGAGAGGTGGCGTCTATACTTTAACAGCAACATTGACAATTAATACCACCCCCAGCGGAAAACAGGATACATTGTGCCATTTGTTTGCTTATCCGGGAGAAAGGGCTGTCTTGGATTTTTCTGCTCAGGCACTGGGAAGTAAAGGTCTTCAAATAAAAGCAAAATACTGGCATGTAAGAGGCTTCGATATTATTGGTGCTGGTGATAATGGAATCTATATATCTGGTTCATTCAATATAGTTGAAAATTGCAGCATGTCGCAAAATAGAGATTCTGGAATGCAGCTAGGTGGCGGAGCAAACAATAATAAAATAATTAACTGCGATTCTTATTATAATATGGATCCTACCGAAGGGAATTCAGATGGTTTTTCACCTAAACTTGACGTGGGAACAAACAATTATTTTTATGGCTGCAGGTCATGGCAGAATACTGATGATGGTTTTGATGGTTACCTCAGACCCTCTAATAACATTACAACTACTCTCGATAACTGCTGGACTTTTATGAACGGTTTTCATAAAGATTGGACGGTTAGCAGCGCTGGAAACGGAAATGGATTCAAAATGGGGGGTAGCGATCTCAAGAACCTTGAACATAATTTCATCTTGTATAACTGCCTTTCTTTTGATAATAAAGTAAAAGGATTTGACCAGAATAATAATAAAGGCTCCATGACCCTTATTAACTGCACAGGCTATAGAAACGGATCTAAAAATTATAGTGTGCCCTATGCATTGGATTCTGGTAAAGTTTTAACAGTAACTAATTGTCTTGTCTACGGTGTATTAGGAACTTTATTTAATCCTATCCTTACAACAAATAGCTGGATGCTTCCCGATTCAGTAACTATGTCCGATTTTGTAAGTCTTGATACTGCCGGTGTAAGAGGTCCGCGTAAACCGGATGGCAGTCTTCCTGATGTTAATTTTATGCATCTTACTCATGGCACCCACTTGATAAATTCAGGCACAATTATCCCTGGGCGTCCATATAATGGAATTGCTCCTGATCTCGGCTGTTTTGAAACAGATGATACTCTTACAAGTTTGAAAAATGAAGTTAATCATAAAGTTGGCTATTATTTATCTAATAATTATCCAAACCCCTTTAATCCTTCTACGGAGATTGCTTACCAGATTCCGGCTTCATCTCATGTAATTTTAACTATATACAACATTCTTGGAAAAGAGGTTGAAACTCTTGTCAATGAAGATAAACGGGAAGGAACATATTATGTTAAATTTAATGCTGTTAATCTCGCCAGCGGGATCTATTTCTATACTTTAAAAACTGATGATTACGTTCAGACTAAAAAAATGATTCTGATGAAATAAAAAATCTCTTCAAATACAGTATTACATAAAATCTATGAATAAAACGCTACTGTTTTTATTACTTAACTTTCTATTTCTACATGCAAACATTTTTCCCGCTGATGACGGATGGAATGGTCTTAATAAAATACTAAAGAATATTAAGCCTCCGAAGTTCAGGGATAAAGATTATTTAATTACATCTTTTGGTGCGGTTGCTGATGGAGTTACTGATTGTACTAATGCATTCAAAGTTGCAATTGATAAATGTTCGAAAGAAGGAGGAGGAAAAGTAATAGTCCCTGAAGGGACATTCCTTACCGGTGCCATTCATCTGAAAAGCGGCGTAAATCTCTACGTCTCTAAAGGGGCAATTGTTAAATTCTCTACTGATCCTTCCAAATATTTACCCGTTGTATATACACGATTCGAGGGAGTTGAATGTTTCAATTATTCACCTCTAATTTATGCGTATGATCAAAAGAATATCGCTGTTACAGGCCAAGGACTTCTCGACGGGCAGGGGAGTAAAGAAAACTGGTGGAAATGGAAAGCTTCTGAAGGGGAATTTAGTCAGACACCTGCAAGGGATAAATTAGTTAAAATGGGGGAAGATAATACCCCCGTTAAAGATCGTGTGTTTGGTAAAAGTTCATTTCTAAGACCTGTTTTCTTCCAACCGTATAAATGTAAGAATATTCTTGTTGATGGGGTAACCTTTAGAAATTCCTCAATGTGGTTCCTTAATCCGGTCTTATGCAAAAATGTAACATTTAATAATGTAGCAACTGATGGAATTGGCCCCAATAATGACGGCTGCGATCCGGAATCATGCACTGATGTATTAATAAAAGGTTGCTCTTTCAATAATGGTGATGATTGTATCGCTATAAAATCAGGGCGTAACAATGACGGCAGAAGAGTTAACGTTCCATCCAGCAATATTGTTATTCAGGGATGCGTGATGAAAGATGGACATGGTGGGGTAGTTATCGGTAGCGAAGTATCAGGTGGTGTTAGAAATGTGTATGCAGAAAATTGTGTTATGAGCAGTCCGAACCTTGATAGGGCCCTGCGTTTTAAAACAAACTCCGAAAGAGGTGGGGTTATTGAAAATGTTTATTGCAGAAATATTGATGTTGGCGAAGTTAAAGAAGCAGTAATTCTTATTGATTACTATTATGACAAGGGGGATGTCGGGAAGTTTACTCCTGTTATGAGAAATTTCTATTTCGACAATGTTACTTCAAAGAAATCTCGGTATGCTTTAAATATGAAGGCTTATGAAAGGTCTCCTGTGAAGAATCTTCAGATAGAAAATTGTTCTTTTGAAAATGTAAAAAATAGTAATGTTTTAGAAAATATTGATATTACAAAATGTCAATCTGTTACCGTTAATGGTAAGCCTATACAAATTAAGAAGTAGTTCGGTTTATTTAATATGATTATTACTTTACAATGGATTCTCTTTTCTAATTACGATAAGGAGCTGTTATGAAAAAACTAAGTTTACTTTTTTTAGCAATGTTCATTACTGGGTTCGTTTCCACATCATTTTTGTTTGGACAAAGCTCAGGTGACTTCCGGTCTGCACAGTCTGGCAATTGGCAGGATTTAACTACCTGGCAGACGTGGAATGGTTCAGCATGGGTTGCTGCTGTCTCATCACCCGATTCAACTTCTCCTGCTGCTGTTACAATTCAAAGTCCTCATGAGGTTACTGTCGCAGCTACAGTTGGTATTCGGAATGTTACTGTAAATGCAGGTGCAAATGTTATTATCAAAGATTCGGTAGTACTCTATGTAACCTTGGAAGGCATGACTGTTAATGGGACTCTTACTATAAATGGTAATGTACCTACTGCAGCACCTTTTAGTATAACTAAAACAACCGGTACTTTAACAATTGGAAATGGGGGTATTGTTAATTATAACCAAACGGGAACAACTAAGCCCGCTCTTCCGGTCGCTACATGGTTAACAGGTTCAACACTTAATGTTAACTCTACTGGATTAATAAGTGCCACAGGTTGGGCTGCTGGTGCTACTCAAAATTTTTATAATGTTAATTGGAATTGCCCTTCTCAAACGGGAAGCTTTGGCTGGGGTTTCATTGCTAATACTATTGGAGGAACATTATCTATATTAAATACAAACCTTGGTCGTTTACAATTATTTGGAGGCAGCAGCGGCACTATTAATATAATGGGAGATTTTATTGTCTCCGGTGCTGCAAATGCTACAAATAATGGAACAAGTTCAGGTACAAACGATACGATAAATATTTATGGTAAAGTAAATGTAAATACAACAGGTAATTTTTCTTTATCCCGCGGATCTCAGGGCTCTGTCGGAACAGCGATTTGGAATTTCTATGGTGATTCGGTTAAAATAATAGCTGCATCAATGCAAAACTCCAATTCCACACCGGATGGTGCAAAGTTTATATTTAAGAAAAATGGTATCCAATATCTTTATCTTGCACCTACAGCTCTGACTGGTAATGCAACTCCAATCGAAATAGGTGCTGGGGCAACAGTTTCTCTGTTATCACCTGTAAATGTAACAACATTATATTTAAATGGCGGCATCATCGCGTCCTCTGCTTCAAATCCATTAATTATGGGGTGGTGGACTGGAACTTCAGTCACAAGTGGAACAGTAAGTTCAACTGCACCGGGAAGTTCAACAAGTTATGTAAATGGGCCAATGGCATATCTCTATGCATCTGCTAGTTCAACTACAAAAAATTATCCAGTTGGTAAAGGTTCAAATTATCGTCCGCTGAGTTTGTCACTTACCCAAAGCGCGGCTACAATTTCAACCTATACTGCAGAATTGTTTAATGCTGCTCCCCCCCACAATACTTTACCTGGAACTTTGGATAAAGTTGCCGCTCTTGGATATTATAATATTTCAGAGAGTACGGGTGGTTCATCATTTACAGCAGGATCAGTTTTATTAAATTATACTGCCGCTGATGGTGTTTTAGATACACTAAATTTGAGGATAGCACAAGGTTCGGTCACTGGTACAGGAACTTGGACCGATCTGGGTGGAACAGGTAAAGGGAGTCCCGCAGGCGCTATTACTTCAACAAATAGCTTTACAGATTTGACCAGTAGCACCATTTTCACAATAGCTGATCATACAGGCGGTTCAAATGTATTACCCGTCGAGTTAACTTCTTTTTCTGCATCAAATAATTCAAGAACTATTCAGATTAAATGGGTAACCAGTACTGAAAAAAATTGCAGTAAATTTGAAATTGAACGTGCTCTATTAAAAACTAATGGAGAATCATTATCATGGCTAAATGTCGGATCTGTACAGGCATCCGGGACTAGCACTTCAACAAAGAATTATTCCTTTACTGAAAAGAATATGCAGGCAGGTAAGTACCATTATAGATTAAAAATGATTGATTATGATGGCACATATAAATACAGTGGTATTGTAGAAGCTGAAATTGCTTTACCAAAGAAGTTTGATTTAAGCCAAAACTATCCAAATCCTTTTAATCCGTCAACTAGAATAAATTATTCCCTTTCTACCGATTCAAAAGTTATTCTTGATGTTTATAACTTGACTGGAGAAAGGGTTACTCAACTTGTTAATGATGAACAATCAGCTGGTTATTATTCCGTAGATTTTAATTCATCTTTAATAAATAAGAGTATTCCATCCGGAGTTTATTTCTATAGAATTTCTGCAACAGAAAAAGTTACTGGGAATAATTTCTCTGAAATTAAAAAAATGATGCTCTTAAAATAGAAAATAGGAACCCAAATGATAAAACAGATTACTTCTTTTATCAATGCTCTTTTAAAAGGAGCAAGAGTAATTTTCTCTATAGGATTATTTGCGGTACTATCCGCAGGAGCCCTTTATGCACAAAACGAGGGTAAAATATCTGGTACAATTAAGGACCAAGTTACTGGGGAACCTCTTATCGGTGCTAATATTGTTGTTTTAGGAACTTCAATGGGAGCAGCTTCTGGTGTTGATGGTTCATACTATATCCTTAATATTACTCCGGGTAAATATGATCTGCAGGTTTCAATGTTAGGCTATCAGAAAATAATTCAGAAAAATACAATCGTAAACTCAGGAAAGACTACGATTGCAAATTTCTCAATGATATCGTCTAGCCTTCAACTTAGTACTGTTGTAATTCAAGCAACTCGTCCTGATGTTGAAAAAGAAAAAACATCAACTAGCACTATCATACGTACCGATGATATTCAAAATATGGCAGGAATAAGAACCGTGGGTGATGTAATCGGACTTGCCGCTGATGTTACTGATGGTCATTTCAGGGGTGGTAGAACTGGGGAAGAGTACTATACTCTTCAGGGTATGGGAATTATTAATCCTCTAAACAGTACAAGTGCTTTCCTTCCAATTATGAGCGCTGTTGAAGAAGTTGAAGTTGTTACCAGCGGTTTTGGGGCCGAGTATGGTAATGCCCAATCGGGTGTTGTTAATATTACAATGAAAGAAGGTAAATCAGACAAATGGAGAGCCACGGCAGATGTGCGTACCAGAGCTCCGGGTAGAAAACATTTTGGACCTAGTGTATTTGATCCTAAATCTAATCCTGGATTATCGTTGCTGAATGACAGCCTATCAGCTTGGTTATCATCTGATCCAAGCTCAAATAATCAGGGGTATTTCAGAGCTTTTGGATTAAATAATATTTTCGGTGGTGATACTGCAGCTCAATTGGCGGCTGCCAGAACTCTTTGGCGTTACCAAACTAAACGCGATATGAATAGGAATTATGGAACAGAAATGGACCAATCTGCCGAATTTACTCTTGGTGGACCGGTCAATGAAAAAATGCGTATGTTTTTAGCTTTCCGGAATGATATAAATTGGCCAACTTTTCCTACAGAACAACCTGATAAACAAAGACAGATAATGGGCAATCTTGTTTTCGATGTTAGTGATGGCGCTTCACTAAGGTTAAGTGGCGGTTATGCGCTTGATAATACAAATGTTTTTCCTAGTCAGAACAGTTTGGGCTTTTATAACTGGATGTGGGACCGGATTCTTTCAATAAATTACCAGAAAAATGAAAATATTCAGCTTGGTTTGCGCTTTTCAAAAGCATTAGATAAAAGTACTTTTTATGATATCAAGCTTAATAGTTTGATTACGAATAATACTGTTGGTTCAGCTCCGGCTCCCAGTTCCGTGGCCGATTCACTCATATATCCTAAGCCTATAATTGATTGGGATAAAGTTCTGGTTGGTGCTACTACATCACCCGACCTGTTTTATTATTTAAAGGGAGATGACAATTTCAAAAATGAAAAAACCCGAACTTATTCTCTTGATGCTTCTATGACAAGCCAGGTTACTAAATCTCATCTGCTTAATGGAGGCATTCAGTTTAATGCTTATACAATCGATGTTAATGATGCAGCATCTACTCAGACCGGTTCAGGTGGTGCTATATCGGTATATTCAGCCCATCCATACGAAGGTGCACTTTATATACAGGACAAGATGGAATTTGAAGGCATGATTGCAAATGTGGGGCTTCGTCTTGATGTTTGGAATTCCGGTTTAAATTATTATACTAATTTGTTTGCACCTTATAAGCTTATTATGGATAGTATTGGGGTCCGCTATGATGCTGCATCAGCATCACAAGCTAAATCTCCGATCATTGCAAGGCTTCAGCCAAGAGTTGGTGTCTCTTTTCCTGTAGGAGAATTTACAGTATTTCACGCCAATTATGGTTCGTTTATGCAGAGGCCTTCATTCCAATATGTTGTAGGTGCAACTGTTCAACAGGGAAGTAATATGCCCCAAATACTTGGAAATCCAAGACTTGAACCACAGATTACAAATAGTTATGATGTTGGTATTATGCAGGGCCTTGTAGCGGGTTTTACACTAGACATCAGTGGCTATTATAAAGATGTTAAAAACTTGGTTGAGGCTGCTAATTTTACAAGCAATAAGGGCTTAACATATACATCATATTATAATAGGGATAATGCAGATATACGCGGGTTCAGAGTAGCACTGGCAAAAAAATCCGGTTTTGTATCTGGGTCAATAAATTATCAATATAGCGTTGCTACTGGAAAAAGCGCTACTGCAGACTATGCCCCTCCTTCTTTTATTCAGGATTTGGATGGAAATGTTACCACAAATAATGATAAGGTACCCTTAAAAGACGTACTCCTTGGTTTTGACAGGACACACAATCTTACCGTAAATCTTGTATTTGATTCGGACGAATTATTACGTTCTTTGGGATCTGACCTTAATCTGGGTACTTATTTATCACTAAATATGTTTGCGCGTAGTGGGCTCCCATACACTTCTCCTAGCAATCCAAAGTTAATAAATGGTTCAAGAACTCCTGCCGAGTATAACACTAATCTGAGATTAACCAAACGACTTACCAATTTCTGGGGGATCCAGGCGGTTAATATTTACTTTGAGGTATTCAACTTGTTCAATAATAAGATCTTAAACTATGATTATATTTTCGCCACGCCAAATGCCCTGGCGGTTAGTACAGTTACTCAATTATATGAACAAAATGGGATTGATGGGATTAAATATTGGAACGCAAATCCGAACTATATTCCTAAGTTCAGTGTAGATCAGTCCTTCTTAATTTACAGTAATCAGCCGCGATCATTTAATCTGGGTGTTTCATTAGAATTATAAATTATTTACTTGTAAACAGGTTGAAATTATGAAAAAAACGAAACAAATCTTTCTCTTATTAGTATTATCGGCATCTATCGTTTTCCCCCAATTAAGGGATTACCGTGTGCATTCAAGAAGTATGCTGCATCAAACCGTTTATAATACTGGTGAATTGGGAAGAGCCTACGATGCGGGTAGTGCTGGTATTGCCGGAGGTTCTCCTCCTTCTATGGAATGGCCTCCAAATTCGCATGAATTTATTGACAGAACAGAATATGAAGGGCAGCATAATTCAATGGGTGGAGGGGTTTATTTTGGCATTACTGACCCGACCGGTCCAAATCTACCAAGGCTCTACGATTTGTGTGGTGCAGTCTCCACCACCGACGGTAAGACTACCCCGGTAGAAGGTGTATACAGTAGTCCAAAATTTTTACAAAGGATTGAAAATTACCCTGTTCTCTCCAATGGCAATTTAAATCCGTCTTATAACCCAAATGAAGCTGAAGAAATTATTGTTTCTCAATGGAAAATGATTAAAACAGGGGTTACAGTTACCCGTACCAGCCGTGCCTGGAGCTTTCCGGGATACAATAACTTCATCATTTATGAATATGAATTTCAGAATACAACCCCTGATACCCTGACAGAGGCTTTTATTGGCTGGACATATTCTTTTTCTCCTTCAATGTTTGGTTATGAGAGAAAGTTTAACCGTTGGAGTGAAGCAGATTACAGAAGTAAAGCTTTTGGAAGATTTGATCTTAGAAGGTGGATGGTGTATAATCATGAACGAGATGGGCGCCCGGATACTGTATTGTTCAATACTTGGTCACAGCCGGGAGATAGAGGAGGATTAAACTCTCCACAGGCAGCTGGTTTGATAACTTTACATTATGATTATAATCATCTTGCTGACAGTGGCAAAACAAATTTGTATGTACCTACTGATGAAGCTCAGGTAATCTGGGATGCAAATCATAAAGTCAAACAGCCTTATGTGTTAAGACAGGAAAATGGCAATTTATATAATACTAAAGTTAACGCATGGTTGGATAATCAAAACCGCAAACAAGGTCCTTTTAAAGGCCATACTGATTCTACGAATTTCCCGAATAATAACTATTACTGGCTTGGACGTGGTAAGCCTTATTATAAAGGTTCATTTACTTTACCTGTTAATCATGGAACGATTTTTGGCCCCTATACCTTAGCTCCAGGTGATGTAGCTAAGTTTTCAGTTGCTGAAGTAGTCGGTTATGGACCGGGAAGAGCATCGGATAGTATATATAAAGATATGGGCGGCAGTACTTTGGGGAGTACTGAAACCGGTTCTGGATTACACCCTGTTCCAAGCTGGTATAAGGCTATCTCATATCCTGAAGTTCAAAATCCTAATAGTATGGGAAGTGATTACTTGCAAACTCATCCGCTCCCTTGGTATGTTGATCCTGATGTAGTTTCTATTCGCGATGTAGCTGATAGAGCTATCCAGATGTATACTGGAAACCCATTGGTAAAATGGGATTCACTGCAGTTCGATCCGACTAATACACCTGATAAAGGAATATATCAGGTTAAAATCCCTTTCCCTGCACCTATAATTAGAATTGAAAATACTATTTCAGCTTCAAATAAAATTATTTGGGGACCACAGGTTGAGTCCTTCACCACACCTCGGCTCAATGCTCCGTTTAGTCATTATCTCGTTATGCGTGCTCTTGATCCCCTTGGACCATGGTCTATAATTGATACTGTGGGTATAAAAGACATCCGTTATTTTCATGATTCAGTATATGTCGTATTGGATCCTCTAAGCGATCTTGGTGTTGATGTTTATTATGCTGTGTATTCTGTTGATATTACTGGAAGGAAGAGTGGTTTTACTAATATGACGTACCATGTTACTCAAGCCCCAGCTGCTCCTACTTTAGATAAAGTATATGTCGTCCCAAATCCTTTAGTCGTTACAAATGGTAGATCGGGTTCTGCAGCTGGAGGAGAAGTTTCTGATCAGATTGGGTTCTTCGGACTCACAAAAAAATGTACAATCAAAATATTTTCCTTTAGCGGACAACTGATTCAAACGCTTGATCATGATGTCGATGCATACGCAGATGTATCCTGGTTCCAGATTTCTAGAAACCACCAGATGGTTGCTTCAGGCGTATATTTCTTTACCGTTGTGGATGCAGCCACCGGTAAACTTGCTAAAGGTAAATTTGTCATTATTCATTAAAATAAGGAATTCAAAAAGAATGAATAACTGGAAAAAATATTTAATACTGCTTATTGTGTTCATGCTTAGTACTAATTTAATTTATGCGCAAAAAGTCGGAACAACCTCAATGCAGTTCCTTAAAGTTATGCCTTGTGCCAGAGCTACGGCTCTGGGTGATGCCTACTCCGTTTTAGCATCAGGGGCGGAAGCTGTGTTCTGGAATCCTTCAGGAGTAGCTCAGGTGGTAAATCAGGAATTCTCATCTACTTATTTGATGTGGATGATGGATACTAAAATTGGCGCTCTTTCCTTTGCTAGTACACTTAAAGATTACGGAGCTATTGCCGTATCACTTCAGTATGTGGATTATGGAGAAATGGAAGAGGCAATTTGGAATAGAGCATATGCTAATACTGGTCCTTATCCTTTTCTTACTGGAAAAACATTTAATCCATTCGCCTACGCGGTTGCTTTAAGCTATGCAATAAACTTAACAGATAAATTTTCAACTGGTATATCTGTAAAATATGCACATGAATCGCTCTACAATGGTAGTACATTTAACGCTATGACTTCTTCGGGAACTTATGAAACGGTAAATACTTGGGGAGACGGGCTGCTTTTTGACTTCGGTATGCATTATAATACCGGCTATAAATCCATCCAGCTTGGTATTGCTGTACAGAATTTTGGTGCTAATATAAAATATGCACAAGAATCAAGTCCGGTTCCATTGCAGTTCAGGTGGGGCGTAGCTGCCGATTTAATAGGGAAAGATGCTCTTTTACTTAATATGGATAACAACCGCCTTAGCCTCGCTTTTGATTTGTTCCAGCCAAACGATTATGCTCAACAGGAACATCTTGGAATTGAATATGAATTCGCTGGCACCTTCGCTCTGAGAGCTGGATATAAATTTAATTATGACTCGGAAGGGTTCACTGCAGGCATTGGAATTAAACAGGCAATTAGTACCGTTAAATTCTCTTTTGACTATAGCTATGGATCTGTTAGCAATTTTCTGGGAGATGTTCACCGAATTAGTTTAGGAGTTGCATTATGAGGAATTTATTTACTCTTTTATCTTTAATCTTTTTGCTTTTTAGTTTCCTTGTTATCCCGGGAAATATTTCCTTTGCACAGGGAACAAGATTTAACGAACCCTTAACTATGCAGGGATTGGATAAGAATACAAATTATTCGGCTGTTTCCAGAGCTTTGGGCGGTACAACAATTGGAATTAAAAACGATGCTTCCATAATGTTTTCAAACCCTGCTGAATTGCTGAATTTAAACTCATTTCAGGTGACTTTGGGAAACTCTTATTGGATGCTTGATCAAAGTCAGATACAACAATATGGACCTGCCAAATATTATCCTAATTTCAGCCTTTTAATGGAAGGACTGACTGGACTTATCCCGAATCCTGTTTTAGATTCTACAACAACTCATACTGCAAAGGATTCGGTTCAAAGACCATTCGATAAAATCGGACCAAGTTGGAGTCGGACAAAAAATAAAAACCTTCCAACTCAAATTATGGCTGCCATTCCTTTTAACATCGGCGAATATAAAGCAGTAGCAGGGTTAGGTGCTGTTGAATATGCCAATATGAATTTTTACTTTCAGGATAACAATGTTTTATCTCCTGCAGTAAATATTCAACGTCCTTTCCCGGTCGAACTCGTTAAAAACGATTCCAGTTCTCTGCCTGTTCAATGGTATCAGAATATCCGGAACAGAGAGGGATCAATATATGGTTATGGTGCTGCTTTTTCTTTTGGTGTCACAGAAAACCTTTCATTTGGTCTGAGTGGTATGCTTATAAAAGGATCAACTAATGATTTTGAATCTCAGTTAGGACGGGGTAGACTTGTTTTTTATTCAAGTTATTTTCGGGTAGATTCAGTTGATTATCAAAATACAAAAAACGGAACTTCTGATTATAGTGGTGCAGAAATAAATTTTAGCGGTTTATATAAATCCGGTAACCTGACCATGGGGTTTTCAATTAAACCACCTACTACAATAACCAGAAATTATCAATATGCATATCAGAATGATACAATCGGCATTTCAAATACTACTTCTGTTAGCGGTTCCGATAAAATTAAACTTCCCTGGCGGGGTAGCTTCGGTTTGTCTGTCTCTGTTTTAGAGAATTTAAGAGGAATAATTGAATATGAATTAAGACCAATGGGAAATGCCAGCTATTCCAGTGGAGCAGTTACTTCCAACCCATGGGAATCTTCTCATTTGTTGCATCTTGGAGCTGAATATGCTCCTTTAAATTGGCTTACTATCCGCTGCGGATATAGCGATAAGGCTGAAGTTTTTGAAGAGGAAGGGAATCCTTTTCTGGGTGATCCCGTTTATACCACAGTTATTTCAGGTGGACTTGGCTTTAGCTGGTATAATCTGAAACTGGATATTACTTATGAATATTTTAATGTTAAATATGATGATATGTTGCAGGATGCCGTATTCCTCAATAGTTCTAAAAATAATTATATAACTGCAGAAATTGCATATAATATTAGTATGCCATGGTCTAAATAAATAAACATGTTTACCCTTTTATATTTATTAAAATTAAAAGTCGATTATTATTCAGGAGCTTTAGAAAACTAATTATTATTTCTATTCAACAATTATTTGGAGGTTTGATATGAGAACTAAAATTTCATTATGTATCTTGGCTTCTCTCTTTATGCTTTTGCCAGCTAATATATTTTCTCAGTCAAATGGTGACTTCCGAAGTCACGGTCAGGGAAAGTGGAATTCTGCTGCAACCTGGCAGACTTATAACGGTACTACCTGGGTAGCTGCTTCTGCAGCTCCAACCGGTTCTGAAAATATTACACTTCGTGACTCAGTTGATGTAAATATATCGATTACAATTACCGGGGAAATAGTAGACAGCTTAGGCGGAAAACTAGGTAACTCTTCAACTAATTTAACTTTCGGAAATAATGGTGTCTATGAACATGCTATCAATGCGGGGAGCGTTCCATCAGCGGCTTGGGGTCCCGGATCAACCTGTTTATTTACAGCGGTTAAGGATACCATGCCTTCAAACTGCAATCAGAATTTTTATAACTTTTCCTGGAAGTGTCCCAATAACACCACTGCGGTTAACCTGTCGTGGAATAATAATACAATAGGAGGAAATGTTAACGTAATACAAGGTAATATAAATAAAACATATTTGCGTTTAACTGATAGCAAGACCGGTAATTCTGCTCCTAAAGCAAACGTAATTACAATCAATGGTGACATTAATCTTCTGGATACTACCAGCGTTCTTACATCAACTGGTTCTAGTGGAGGGGATACTATCGAAATTCATGTAAAAGGAAACATCACTTCCCATGGTATCCTTAATCTTGCCAATGGTAGTGGGGCTGCTTGTAATTGGTACCTTTCGGGTGACCTAAATCTTCAGGATGGATCAATGACTACTAATTCTTCCGTTGGGACTCTGGCAGATACATTCTTTTTTGTTGGCACAACAAAACAGACTTTTTACAAAGCAGATTCTCTCGGCTCAATATCAAATGTTAATTTTATAGTGAGTCCTGGCGCAATAGTTGACTTGACAACAACTTCAATTGGCGGTTCGACGACAGCTACATTTACTCAATCTTCTGGTACAACTTTAATGACTTCACATAACAGAGGTCTAAGTGGGAACCTTTCAATGCAAGGATTAAAAATATTACCAAAGGATGGTAATTATCTGTATCACGGAATTACTTCACAAATCGATTCTTTGGTGCCAACAACTGTAAATAACCTTACTATAGATAATCCTGACACAGTTTCTTTTAGCAAGGCTGATACTGTAAATGGAGTTCTTACTCTAAAGCAGGGACTTCTGAATAATAGCGTTAATCCCATTGTTATTGGAACTAATGGCTCAGTTGTTTACGCTGGTGGGCATACTGCTGTTCCAATCCAGGGTTGGCCCGAAGGAGTTAAAAATGTTTCTCCCGCTCCAAGAGTGTTCAAATTATTTAACAATTACCCCAATCCGTTTAATCCTAGTACAATTATTCGTTTTACAGTTCCAAAGGATGGGTTTACTTCATTAAAAGTATTGAACATTTTAGGCCAGGAAGTTACTACTTTGTTTGAAGGAAATGCAAAATCTGGTAACATGTTAGAAGTTACCTTCGATGCAAGAAATAGACCATCGGGTATTTATTTTGCAAGATTACAGCAAGGTGATAAAGTCTCTATTCAGAAAATGAATCTTATTAAATAATATTTTGATTCAGAAGGACAGAGATTAATTTTCTGTCCTTCTGAAATCATGTCCCTTGATAATAACAATATGTCCTTTTCATTTCTTCCTTATTTAAAATATTGATTTTAGATTTAATGAAATTTAAAAATTCAGTACTCATTATATCTTTCATAATATTATCTTTCCCCTTTTGTCTGTTTTCTCAGCAGAATAATATCAATCATGTATTAACTTCTGTTGAAATTGCAGCAAATTTCCTTAGTCTTTACCCGGATTCAATAATTTATTACGATCAAAGTAATAGCCGGAAATGGAATTATGAACAGGGACTTGTCCTTGAAGCATTTGATCAAATGTGGATAGAAACAGGAAAGAATGTTTATCTGAACTATATAAAGAAAAATCTTGATTATTATATTGAAAATAATGGAAAAATTAAAACATATAAATTGAATGACCAGAACCTGGATAATATCTCTCAGGGCAGGGTATTATTAAATTTGTTTAGTCTCACTAAAAATGAAAAATATAAGAAAGCTGCCGATACTTTAAGAGAACAATTAAGAAAACAACCAAGAACATCAGAAGGGGGATTCTGGCATAAAAAGATCTATCCCGGCCAAATGTGGCTGGATGGTCTCTTTATGGCAGAACCTTTCTATGCTGAATATGCTTCATTGTCTGATGAAAAAGACTCGTTCAATGATATCGCAAACCAGTTTCTGCTTGTTGAAAAGCATTTGAAGGATAAGTCAACTGGACTTTATTATCATGGCTGGGATGAAAGTAAATCTCAGAAATGGGCTGATCCGGTTAAGGGTACTTCCCCATGTTTCTGGGGCCGCGCAATGGGATGGTATCTAATGGCTCTTGTGGATGTGCTCGATTATTTCCCTCAAAACCATCCTCAAAGAAATGAATTATTAAGAATATTTCGTGAACTATCTTCAAGTTTGTTAAATTATCGTGATCCTAAACTGAATTTATGGTATCAGATAATCGATAAGGGAAAAGAAGATGGAAATTATATCGAAACTTCCGCTTCTTTGATGTTTATTTATGCCTTCGCTAAGGGTTCTAATAAAGGTTACCTACCGGACAATTATTTTAATATAGCTAAGCAATCCTTTATTTCATTGCAGGATAATTTTATTAAATTTAATGATGGTCAGCTAAATTTAACTAATGTATGCGCCGGCGCTGGGCTGGGCGGAAACCCCTACCGCGATGGAAGTTATAATTATTATATTCATGAACTCAGAAGAACCAATGATTTCAAGGGCTATGGCCCTCTTTTGTTAGCTTCTGTTGAACTGGAAAAAGGGAATCTGATTAAATATAAAAATAAAAAAGTTGGTCTCGACTATTTTTATAATAATGAATATAAAAACAATAAAAGATATCACTATATCTGGGAAGATGTCGAAAATTCTGGGTTTTCAGAATTAGGCGGAATCATTAAAAGATTTGGCGCCGGTATTGATTCACTTGTGGTTTCTCCATCACCTGAAAACCTGAAAAAATTTGATATTTATATTATCGTTGATCCGGATACTCCCGAAGAAACAAGAACTCCTAATTATATCAGTTCCGAAGCAGTTAAAAATATTACTTCATGGGTAAAACAGGGAGGAGTATTAGTCCTTCTGGCTAATGATAGTGCCAACTGTGAATTTACTCATCTTAACAAGCTGGCAGAAGTATTCGGCATCCATTTCAATGAAGATAGCGAAAACAGAGTTACAGGGAAAAATTTCAATTTAGGTAAATTTAATAATTTACCGGAACATCCTCTCTTTAAAGATGTTAAAAATATATTCTTGAAGGAAATCTCAACAATAAAACTAAGCAAAAATGCCATATCGGTTCTTAAACAAAGGGGCAAAGTATTCATGTCCTCCTCCCAATACGGTAAAGGATTTGTATTCGCAGTTGGCGATCCCTGGCTATATAATGAGTATATTGATAACAGGAAATTAACTGATGATTTCGATAATCATAAAGCAGCCGAAAATCTTTTCGGGTGGCTGTTAAGCAAAACAATTAAACAAAAAGAAGTGGTAAGATAAAAGTGGAAGTAAGATATACATATAACCCAAATTATTATAAAAAAATGAATTCTGAAGAACTCAGGAATAATTTTTTAGTCGATTCTTTATTTAAACCGGGTAGGTTAAAATTAATTTATACAGATGTTGATCGTTGCATTATTGGTTCAGCAGTACCAACCAATAAGGATCTCTCTCTCACAGGAAGTAAAAAGGAAACTGCTTCGGAATATTTTGCCGAAAGAAGAGAAATAGGCGTTATTAATATCGGTAAAGGTGGAACTATTCAGGTCGATGGCAAGTCATTTCATCTGGATAATAAAGATTGTCTCTATGTAGGTAAAGGAGCTAGAGAAATTAAATTATCCTCTGATAATAAAAATGATCCATCCTTATTCTATATTGTAAGTTATCCTGCCCATAAGGAATTACCTCTTAAGCTTATTCAGTATGCGGAAGCAGAAAAACAGTCGCTGGGAACGATTGAAAATTGTAATAAAAGGGTAATAAATAAATATATTCTTCCTGGTAAGGTGGAAAGTTGCCAGTTGGTAATGGGATTAACTGAAATTGAAAATGGTAGTGTTTGGAATACATTCCCCCCCCATACTCATCAGAGGAGAACAGAAATATATCTTTATTTTAATATTAAAGATGATTCTATGGTCTTCCATTTTATGGGAGAAGAGAATGAAACAAGACATATTGTCGTCCGTGATAAACAAGCCGTAATTTCTCCAAGTTTTTCTATTCATTCGGGTGTAGGCAGTTCCAACTATTCCTTTATTTGGGGAATGGGTGGGGAAAACCAGGTGTTTGATGATATGGATTCCTTAAATTTAATAAATATAAAATAGTCTGTCTTTGTGCTATTAACAATATTTATTATTAAATTTTAAAATATTATTTATTTTTTAAGTGTTATGAATAAAAAATATAGACCCATTAAACTGGAAGACCTTGCTAAGAAACTGAAAGTTTCAAAGGTCACTATTTCTAAAGCTCTTCGGGATCACCCTGATATTTCTGCTGCCACTACTGCAAAAGTCAAAGAGTTGGCCGATAAACTCGGCTATATGCCTAATGTTATGGCAAAAAATTTATCAGCAAGAAAATCTAATAATATAGGACTGGTTGTTCCCAAGATTGCACATTTCTTTTTCGCATCAGTAATCGAATCTATTTATAATACTGCTTTCGAAAATAATTATGAAATCGTACTGACCGTTTCTCAGGAAAAATCTGAAAGAGAACGGAAACATATTCTGTCTTTGCTATCAATGCGTGTTGATGGACTACTGGTTTCAGTAACCCAGGAAACTAAAGACATCTCTATTTTTGAAAGAGTAACTCATAGCGGAGTGCCGCTTGTTTTTATCGATAGAGTTCCTGCAATGTCTGGTATCTCAAGCGTTACTGTCAATGATATTGAAGGTGCATATTCGGCAATCGATTATGCTGTTAAAAAAGGTTATACTAAAATTGCCCATATTGGCGGTTTTAGAAATATAAATATTGGCCGCGCTCGTTATGAAGGGTTTATTAAAGCTATGCGGCTTAATAGAATCCCTATTAATAACAATTGGGTTATTGAAGGGGGATTTGGCGAGGAAGATGGTTACAATGGATTTAAAAAAATATACGAAAAAAAGAATATCCCTGAATATATTTTTGCCGCCACATATCCAATAGCCCTTGGTATTTATGCCGCTGCTAATGAATATGGGCTAAGTATCCCTGAAGATATTGAAGTTACCTGTTTCGGTAAAAATACTTTCAATAGGTTCACACCGACTATTTTTAATTTTATTGATCAGCCCACACAGGAGTTAGGAAGCGAAGCCGTTAAACTTATGATAGAACAAATAAATAATCCGGAAGCTCGCCCTAAAAATATAATCCTGAATACAGAACTGATCATCGGTAATTCTAATGCTAAAAAAGAAGTTGCCGGCTGATCTTATTTAATTGATCATAAGTTTTCTTCCTCCCCGCCTGGCATTTTAACCTTTTAATTATGAATTTCTTTACTCTGTAATGAGCAATATTTTATATTATATTTCGATTATACTAATATTTGTTATGTCTGCACCTGCACATATAGCTGCGCCTGATTTTGTTGTCGCTAAAGATGGCTCCGGTAATTATTCTTCTATTCAGCTTGCTTTAAATAATGTTAATAGCTCTGATGGTAAAAGACATATTATCTTTGTCAAAAATGGTCTCTATAATGAGAAATTGTTCATTGAAAAATGCAATGTTGCAATAATTGGTGAGAGCAGGGATAGCACGCGAATAATTTATGCTGTTCTTAGAAGTACTTGGAAACTTACCAATCCTAATGATTATGGTGCAGCTGTTGTTAATATAAAAGATAGTGTAACAGATTTTATAATGCAGAATTTAACTGTCTATAATAATTATGGCAGTCTCTTTAACAATACTGACCATCAGTTTTCTGTTAGAAGTGGAACAGGCACAACCAGAATCATCCTTGATACTTGTAATATTAAATCAGATGGTGGCGATGCTTTAAGTCTGTGGAATACTCCCGACGGAATGTATTATCATAATAATTGCTCCTTTGAAGGATATGTCGATTATGTGTGCCCTCGTGGATATTGCTTTATTGAAAATAGCCGTTTTTACGGGCATAATAAAACTGCCTCTATCTGGCACGATGGTTCCGGTAGAGAGGACAATAAGTTCGTTATAAGAAATTCTGTGTTCGATGGTGTTCCCGGCTTCCCCTTGGGACGGCATCATAGGGATGCTCAGTTCTACCTCCTTGATTGTAAATTCTCTAAAAATATGGCCGATAAAAATATCTACTTCTATCCTTCCAAACCTCCGATCACTTTAAAATGGAACGAAAATAGATATTATTATTATAATTGCCATGGAGATAGTGTCGATTATCCCTGGTTTGCAGATAATCTTTCTAAGGCACCTGGTTCTCCTAACCCTCATCAGATATCTGCATTATGGACTTTTAATGGTAAATGGGATCCTTATAAAGCTCTCCGGGAATTATTAAACACTTACAGTAAATAATTTTATTCTTTAGGTTTTTTGCAAGTAAAATAAAGAGGTCAATTTTAAATGTTATTAGAAAAATACTCGATAGGTATCGGTGACCGGTACGGACATCAGGGTGTAGCTCAATTGAAAGCTCTGGTGTGTGCTAAAAATGAAGGAGTCTCTATCGTACCCGTCTGGAATAAATCTAAAAGGGAACATTCCTTAATCGGCTCCATCCCTGCTGATGCCAGAAAAGAAGCTGATAATGCGGTAAGTGAGCTTGGTTGGAAAGATTCTTATTATATCGATGCTGATCATATTGGTATCAAAACAGTCGATGATTTCGTTAAGTATTGCAATTTCTTTACGATCGATGTGGCCGATTTTATTGGTGAATATCCTAATGAACAAAGTGTTAAGTCTTTTGTTAAGAAAGCCTCCGCTTATCTTGGTAAAATTGAAATTCCTGGCATTTCCGGACAATTTGATATTACAGAAAATAAAATAAATACTATAGCAAAAAAATATCTCGTAGCTATTAAAGAAGCTGCCCGGATTTACCAGCATCTTCTGTCATTAAAAGGGGCTGATTCCTTTGTTACTGAAGTATCTCTCGACGAGAATGAACAACCACAGTCTCCTGAAGAATTATTTTTTATCCTTCTGGGTCTTGCTGCGGAAAATATCAATATCCAGACTATTGCTCCTAAATTTACCGGCAGATTCAATAAAGGTATAGATTATATCGGCGATACGAATGTCTTTATTAATGAATTTGAGGACGATATTTGCGTTATAAAATATGCAATTAAAGAATTCTCCCTCTCTCCAAACTTAAAGCTGAGCGTTCACTCCGGTAGCGATAAATTCTCCCTCTATAAACCGATCCATGATGTATTAATTAAACATGATGCAGGTGTCCATCTCAAAACCGCTGGCACTACCTGGTTGGAAGAGGTTATTGGACTTGCAGAGGCTGGCGGAGAAGGTACCAAAATCGCAAAGGAAATCTATGAACAGTCCTTTAACAGGATTGATGAAATGATGAAACCTTATCTTACTGTTGTTGATATCGATTTCGACAAATTGCCTAATCCAATCGAAGTGTATAACTGGTCTGGTGAAAAATTTGCCGTTACCTTGCGTCATGATCAGTCTAATCCTGCCTTTAATATTCATTTCCGGCAGTTAGTCCATATTGGCTTTAAAGTTGCCGCCGAAATGGGCGAAAGATATACTAACGCTCTTGTTAAATATGAAAATGTAATAGCGAAGAATGTTACTGAAAACATTTATTCGCGTCATATCAAACCTCTTTTCTTAGGAAAGTAAAATGATCAGGAAATTATTCTATATCGTTGCTCTTTGCTCTTGCCTGTTCCCCGTACGGGCATATACTCCCGGAGATTATGGCGAGGAAATAAAAAAATATACCTCTAACCTTCCATTTGAATCAGTGGAAATTACTCCCCCCTCTTTCCGTGACAAGCAATACAATGTCAGGGATTATGGCGCCGTTCCTGATGGCCATACTTTGAATACTGATGCAATCAATAATACTATAAGTAAATGCTCTGATGCCGGAGGCGGTACTGTCATTATCCCCGCCGGGTTATGGGTAACAGGACCTATCATGCTTAAAAGTAATGTCAATCTGCATCTTGAAAAAGGCGCATTGGTCTCTTTCTCCAAAGACCATCAGAACTATCCAATCTTAAAACTTCCTGTTAAGGGATATTCTGTTGCCTCCCCTATATTGGGCTATAACCTTGAAAATATAGCCGTCACCGGTGAGGGAATCTTTGATGGTTCCGGCGATACCTGGAGACCCGTTAAAAAATCAAAGACTACTTCCTCCCAATGGCAGAACCTTGTTAAGTCTGGTGGGTACGTTGATAATAATACCTGGTATACTTCTAAAGATGCATTTGACGGACTTAAGAATGTAAAAACATTAAAATCGAATAAGAACATTACTACATCTGATTTTATCCCATATAGGGAATCTCTCCGCCCGTATATGACCTTGTTGATTAACTGCAAAAATGTCCTTCTCGATGGTATCACTATTAAAAATTCACCTATGTTCGCTCTGCAGCCAATCCAATGCGAAAATGTAATTATTCGGGATGTGAAAATAAATAATGAATGGTGGGCACAGAATGGCGACGGTATAGATATAAATAATTGCGATAATGTCCTTGTCTATAAATGTACCGTTAATGCTGGTGACGATGGGATCTGCATGAAGGCTGGCGGAGGTAAAAAGAAATCTCCCGTCCTTACCAATATAATTATCGCTGACTGCATTGTATACCATGCGCATGGCGGCTTTGTTATTGGCAGCGAATCTGACGGCGGTATTAAAAATATTTCCGTAACAAACTGCAATTTTATCAGTACAGATGTTGGCCTCAGATTCAAAAGCGCAAGAGATAGAGGGGGATTGGTTGAAAATATCTTTGTGGATGGGATTTATATGAAGGATATTCAGAATGAAGCCATCCTCTTTAGCTTCTCTTACGAACAGGATCTTGAACAAAATAAAAATAAGGAAGAAAAACTTCCCGTGTTCCGTAACTTTAATTTCAATAATATTGTCTGCATCGGTGCAAAGTTTGCTCTCGCTATCGATGCTCTTCCCGAAAGTCCGGTAAAAAGTATCAATTTAACTAATTCATATTTTGAAACCGAAGTGGGTGTCGAAACTAATTTTGCTAGTGGTCTCTTTCTCGATAAGGTTAAATTCGAAACTAAATCTGAAACTTTATTTACTCTCAGCCAGTCAGATAATATAAATCTTAATAATATTTCTTTTTCTGGAAATATTAAGTCTTTTGCCTCCCTTAAAGGTAATAAGACTAATTTGGTTAAAGTATCAGGTACCGATTTGTCTAAACTAAAGGTTCCTGTGGTGCTGTCCCAGGAAGTAAATAGTAATTCATTTGAAATAAAATAAATATTCATAAATAGAAAAAAGATCAGGAGATTTCATAAATGTTTGATGATATAAAAGATAAAGTTGTTGTCCTTACTGGTGGATGTGGTGTATTTGGTAGTGTGTTTTCAATGGCTCTGATCAATGCCGGAGCTAAAGTCGCAATCCTGGATTATAAACAGGGCAGATGCGAAGAGTGCAGACAGGGAATAGCTAAAAGAGCAGGCGCTCCCGTACTGTGTGCAGTGGCCAATGTGCTCGATAAAGAAAGTCTCGTTCAGGCTAAAAAACTTGTCAACGAACAGTTCGGTAAAATTGATGTCCTTATCAATGGCGCCGGCGGTAATGCTCCCACTGCAACTACTAAGGATGAAAATATTAACGAGAGCAACCTTAACGACCTCTCAAGAACTTTCTTCGGACTCGATCTCAACGGTTTCAGAAGCGTTTTTGACCTTAACTTCCTTGGTACTATGCTCCCTACAATGGTCTTCGCTGAGGATATGCTGGTCAGGGGCGGATCAATTGTAAATATTTCCTCTATGAATTCATATAGACCCTTAACCAAGATCCCTGCTTATTCTGCCGCTAAGTCTGCTATAAATAATTTTACTGAATGGCTCGCTGTCCATTTTGCAAAAGTTAATATAAGAGTAAATGCTATCGCTCCTGGCTTCTTCCTTACTAACCAGAACAGGTTCCTCCTTACCGATGAGAAAACTGGTGAACTTACTGCACGTGGACATAAAATCCTCGACAGCACCCCTATGGGAAGATTTGGTGAACCCGAGGATTTAAACAGTACCCTCCTTTACCTTATTTCCAATCAGTCTAAATTTGTCACTGGTGTTGTAATACCTGTGGATGGTGGTTTTAATGCATACGGCGGTGTATAAATAATGCAGTATTTTGCAAAAGGAAGTATTAACGATGTCCTTGGCCAGAAAGAATTGGCCGAAGGATTATATTCTGCCTTTGATAAACTTGGCCCTAAGAATAAAGTACTCGCCATCCCCCCTGATTTTACTCGTTACCATTCCATGGCAGGCGTTCTTACAGGTCTAACTCATAAATATTATAAAGATAAACTCACGGATATTCTCCCAGCTCTGGGTACCCATTTCCTCATGACGGAAAAAGAAATATCTAAAATGTATGAGGGAGTCCCCCATGATCTTTTCAGAGTGCATAACTGGAGAAAAGATCTCTATACCCTCGGTGAGGTCCCGCCTGAATTTATAAATAAAGTCTCTGAAGGTAAACTTAATTATTCGTGGCCCGCTCAGGTTAATAAATTGATTCAGGTGGGCGGACACGATCTTATCCTTTCAATAGGTCAGGTCGTTCCTCATGAAGTTGTCGGTATGGCAAATTATAATAAGAACATATTTGTCGGCACCGGAGGTCAGGAAGGGATTAACAAAAGCCACTTCCTTGGTGCAGTTTATGGTATGGAAAGAATGATGGGACGCGCAGATACCCCCGTTAGGAAAGTTCTTAACTATGCATCTGATAACTTCGCAAAACACCTCCCGATAGTCTATGTCCTTACCGTTGTTGGCAAAGATCAGAATAATAAACTTGTAGTAAGAGGTCTCTTTATAGGTGATGATTTTGATACCTTTAATAAGGCCGCTCAGCTCTCCTTGCAGGTAAATTTCGAGATGCTCGATAAACCATTGAAAAAAGTTGTGGTCTATCTCGATCCGTCCGAATTTAAGAGCACCTGGCTCGGCAATAAAAGTATCTACAGAACCAGGATGGCTATCGCAGATGACGGCGAACTTGTTGTCCTCGCTCCCGGCCTCAGGGAATTCGGTGAGGATAAAACTATTGACTCGCTAATCAGGAAATATGGCTATGTCACTACTCCCGAAGTTCTTAAATTTGTCGCCGAAACAGATGACCTGAAAAATAACCTTAGCGCCGCTGCTCATCTCATTCACGGTTCCTCCGAAGGGAGATTTAAAATTACTTATTGCCCCGGTCACCTTACAAAAGAAGAAATTGAAAGCGTTAACTTCAGCTACGCTGATATAAATACAATGATTAACAAATATAATCCTGAAAAGCTGAAAGATGGTTTTAACACTATGCCCGGCGGGGAAGAGATATTCTTTATATCTAATCCTGCTCTCGGTTTGTGGGCATGGAAAGAGAAATTCAAAGATTGATTACATTATAATTCATAAAAATTAAAGGAAATATATAATGGCTAACAAAGCTGATATCGGACTCGTAGGTCTCGCAGTAATGGGTGAGAATTTAGTACTTAATATGGAAAGTCATGGTTTTACTGTCGCAGTCTTTAACAGAACTGTAGATAAAGTCGATAATTTTATAAAAGGTCGTGGAAAAGGTAAAAATTTTATCGGATGCCATTCAATAGAAGATCTTGTTAAAAACCTAAAGGCTCCTAAAAAAATTATGCTCATGGTAAAAGCCGGCCAGCCTGTGGATGACTTTATAGAAAAGCTTATCCCTCTTCTTGATAAAGGGGATATTATTATAGATGGCGGCAACTCCCACTTCCCGGATACTATCAGAAGGACAAAATATCTCGAAAGCAAAGGTCTCCTCTTTATCGGAACCGGTGTCTCCGGCGGTGAAGAAGGAGCTCTTAAAGGCCCCTCTATTATGCCCGGCGGGTCTCCTGCTGCTTGGCCAGCAGTTAAACCGATATTCCAGGCTATTGCCGCTAAGGTCGAAGATGGTACCCCGTGTTGCGATTGGGTTGGCGAAAATGGCGCCGGACATTTTGTTAAAATGGTGCATAACGGTATCGAATACGGCGATATGCAGCTTATCTGCGAGGCCTATATGATAATGAAAGACCTCCTCGGTATGTCCGCTTTCGAAATGCATGACGTCTTCAAAGAATGGAATAAAGGAGAACTCAATAGCTATCTTATTGAAATCTCCCGCGATATTCTTGCTTTCAAAGATACCGACGGTAAACCTCTTGTAGATAAAATCCTTGATACTGCTGGTCAGAAAGGTACTGGTAAATGGACTGGCGTCGCTTCCCTCGATCTTGGCGTTCCACTTACTCTCATTGGCGAAGCTGTCTATGCACGCTGCCTCTCTGCTCAAAAAGCAGAAAGAGTTGAAGCTTCTAAATTACTCCACGGTCCAAAACCTTCCTTTACCGGCGATAAAAAAGCATTTATTGAAGATATCAAAAATGCATTGTTCGCTTCTAAACTCGTATCCTATGCACAGGGCTATGTCCTGATGAGAGCTGCTGCAGAAGAATATAAATGGAATCTCAATAATGGCGGAATCGCCCTCATGTGGCGCGGTGGATGTATTATCCGCTCTACCTTCCTTGGTAAAATAAAAGAAGCTTTCGACCATAATCCTAAACTCACTAATCTCCTCCTCGATCCTTTCTTTAAAGATAAAATTGAAAGCTCTCAGGCATCCTGGAGGAAAGTTGTCGCCGCTTCTATTACTAATGGCGTCTGGATTCCAGCTATGTCTACTGCATTAAATTACTTTGACGGCTATAGGAGCGAAAGACTCCCCGCAAATCTCCTCCAGGCTCAAAGAGATTATTTCGGGGCCCATACTTACGAAAGAATTGATAGCCCGCGGGGTAAATTCTTCCATACAAACTGGACCGGCAGGGGAGGGGATACCTCTTCTACCACTTATACCGTATAATAATTTCCTGTACCTTTTATGGAGTTAATATATGCGTCCCGCTGTCGTCCCATTGTTGTCCCCGGCTGAGTATACAGAAAAATCTGTAAAAATCGGTGAATATCAGTAAAAATCCGTGGAATTATCTATTCAGGAGGGGCATTTGATCTCTTAGATCAAATAATTACAGAACAAATATTATAGTAAAATTTAATTTAATTGTCAAGAGATTTTTCTAAAATAATAAAATAAATTTTTCCCTCTGTATCTTATAAAAAAAGCCGCTTATCTAAGGCGGCTTTTTTCTTTTAAATAAAAATTAAGAAATCTATCTTGCTAACCAGCCGCCGTCTACTGTCAGTACATGCCCGTTAACATAATCCGAAGCTTTCGATGCAAGGAATACCGCCGCTCCTTTAAGATCTTCCGGCGTGCCCCATCTTTCTGCAGGTATCCTGTCCAGTATAGACTTTGATCTTCCCTCATCTGCTCTTAATGCCTTCGTATTGTTTGTAGCCATATAACCTGGCGCAATTGCATTAATATTAAGACCGTATTTCGCCCACTCATTAGCTAAAGCTTTCGTTATTTGAGCTACCGCTCCCTTACTCGCCGAATACGATGGGACTATTATACCGCCTTGAAAACTGAGCAGGGAAGCTACATTAATTATCTTTCCGTACTTCCGCTTCATCATATCCTTTGCCGCTGCCTGGCTTAAAAAGAATACTACCCGGGAATTCAGGTTCATTACATCATCCCAGTCCTTTTCTGAAAAATCTATGGCCGGCGTCCTCCTGATAATCCCTGCATTGTTTATTAAGATATCAATTTTATTAAAAGTATTCAGCGCTTTGGAAATAACTGTCTGAATCGCATCCTTCTGCATCAGATCAATTACAATTTGTTCTGCTTTCCTTCCCATTGCAGTTACTGCTTTTAATGTTTCTTCCGATGACACATAATCAACTAAAAGTATATCAGCCCCGGCCTCTGCTAGTCCAAGTGTCATCCCCTGGCCCAGTCCTGTGCTTGCACCGGTTACAATGGCTGTTTTACCCTTTAGATCAAATAAATTATTCATTGGTTAATTCTTCCTGGTTGAGTATAACTAATTTTATTTTCTTATTACTTAAATATAATAAAGTGCCCCTCTATGGTGTAAATTAAAAAAGCCGGTCGAGAAAAACTCTTCCGGCTTTTTATAAGGAGAGCAATGAAATTATTTAAGGAGCATCATCTTCTTCATTGAAGTGAAATTATTTCCTGTTACTCTGTCGCTTGCTGTCATGCGATAGATATAAATGCCGGATGATAATTTTACTGTTGATCCGAAATCTACTGTATAGTAACCGGCAGATTGATCCTGGTTTACTATATCGGCTACTTTCTGACCGGCAATATTGTATACTTCAAGTATAACTCTTGCATCTACCGGTACCTGGTAATCTATCCTTGTTGTTGGATTGAATGGGTTAGGATAGTTCTGGCTTACAGAAAAATCTTTTGGTACTGCAACTTCTGCTGCAGCTACCTTGCTGTATGAGAATGTACCGTCATTGTCAATCATCTTCAATCTGTATTGATACTTTCCTGATTGTAGTTTAGTATCACTATAGGAATACTGTTTTGTCGAATTGCTTAAATTAGCTGCCCTGACTGATCCGACTACTGCCCAATTCTGGTTTCCAACTACTGAACGCTGAACTTCAAATTTGTCGCTGTTCTTTTCTGTCTTGGTTTCCCAGTTAAGCTGTATTGTCCTTCCATTAACACTTGACGTAAAGGATGTTAATTCAACCGGTAATGGATTGTTAGCATCTTTTTGTCCGCCTAAATAAAATCTTCCGCTCGTTCCGTCAGGAATACCGGTACGGACAGCTGTCGACCCTGAACCTGTAGAATGGCTTCCAACTAAATCAAATGTAGTTCCGTCTGCTGAATGGATTACTCTTAGATTCGGAGGATCGGTAATTCCCGTCTGTGAACCGCTTCCATTTATGGTTAAAGTATAACTGCTTCCGCTTGCTGTATTGCTGTATGACCAGTATTGATCTGATCTTCTTGTTAACGGATATCCGGCATCGTTCAAAGCAGATATATCACTGCCGTCCATGTCAGGTGTAACTTTGCTTAAAGTGATTACGCCTGCTGTTGGTGCAACTCCGTACTGAAGTGTAAGAGGAGTATAATATGATGCGGTTCCAACTGGAAGACTCAGTAAACTTGTACTTGCTGGAACATTTAATGCAACACTCCCCGTTCCTGCATCATCAAATACAATACTGCTTGTTGCAGAACCACCCGATATTGCGGTAACTGCTAAAGCATGTCCTGATAATATTAAATTTCCGCTCGTAAGGTTAAGTGTTCCTGAAATTGTAACTCCGCTGTTAAGTGTAACACTGTTGGAAGTTTTATTAACCTTTAATGTGAATAAGCTTGCTGGTGAAAATCCAAGCGATATTCCAAGTGATACTGTCTGAGCATTGGTTCCTACAAAACTAACAACAAATGTTCCTGGTGTGTTGTTTGCTGTTACTACAGTTCCATCAGTTGATAAATTTCCCTTTAGGTTTATAACCGCTGCTTCGTTAACATTCGTTGAGGTTCCATTAGTGCCTGCTTCGAATTTAGCTCCGTTTATGTAGCTTAAATTTCCTGCAATATTGAATATTCCTGTTCTCTGATATCCTGCATCTGCCGCAGAAACAGGAGCTAACGCAGCCATACCTGATGATGTTGAAGCATCGCCTACGAAAACACTGCCGTCAATGTTGTATGTACATGTTGTTGCCTGGGTAACAGCATCAACACCTGATAATACTCCGGTTTTAATATAGACATTACCACCAACGTGTATAGTTGTTGAAGCGTCGCTCTTAGTGTTGGCTCCTTTAACAGCACTGGATGCACTGCCATCATCTATTGTCAGATTGCCTTGAATATTTATATTGTCACTGGTAAGAGGATTGGTAAGACCGGTAACGCCGGCTAATATACTTCCGCCTTTGTATACGGTCAAATTTCCATAAAGCGCAGGTGAAGCATTGATCAATGTTGAACTGGCTGCGGTTGTTATCACCCAATTACTATTAGGATCAATAGAATATGTTCCGAATCCCTGAGCCAATTTGGTTGCACTGCCGTATGCTGCATACCAGATTGATCCTGATGCCATTGTAAATGTTCCTGTCCCTGTAGCAGGATTTGTTACACTGGCTCCCTGCCATAACATACCGCCAGTCTGAATTGTGAGGTTTAATATGTTTGCTGTGGCACTTACTTTCATTAAGTCGCCACTTACAATTATCGCTGTGTCTGTAGCTGTTGGTACAGATCCTTCCGCCCAGCTGGTTGTAGCACTCCAGAGTCCTCCCCCTGTTGCTACTCCGGCAGTAGTCACCGAACCTGATAATGTCCCTTTACTGTGAAATACTCCCGCCTGGGTTAGCCCGGTAATGATGAATAATAACGCAAAAAGTAAACTAAGTTTTTTCATTCGAACTCCTTTATAATAAATTCCTTAAGAAATTAATTTGAGTAATATGGTGATTTGATTCAATGAGAATAAAAAGAAATCTTGAGAATTGAGAAACGCGTATCATAAATTTAATAGAATAATTTTAGTAAAATTATGAATCTATCTTGTATAAGCTTTATCGATTAAGTAAACGATAAAGAAACTTTCAGTATAACATCATAAATATTTTACCTAAAGTCAAGAATAATCATAATATTTTAATGAAATTATATATGACATTGTCGGATTATGTAATACCTGAAATAAAAAAGCCGGAAAAGTTGAACTCTTCCGGCTTCTTTATAAATCAATTGAAGTATTACTTCAGAAGCATCATCTTTTTAATTGAGGAGAAATTATTCCCTGTTACTTTATCGCTTGCTGTTAAACGATAAATATAAACACCTGAGGATAATCTATATGATGATCCGAAATCTACTGTGTAATAACCAGCCGACTGATCCTGATTTACTACTTCGGCTACCTTCTGACCTGCAATGTTGTATACTTCCATTATTACTCTTGCATCTACTGGTACCTGGTAATCTATCTTTGTTGTTGGATTGAATGGATTAGGATAGTTCTGGCTTACCTGGAAATCTTTCGGGACTGATACTTCAGCTTCTGCTACTTTGCTGTAGGAGAATGTACCGTCGTTGTCAATCATCTTCAATCTGTACTGATATTTACCTGACTGCAGCTTATTGTCTGAATATGAGTATTCTTTTGTTGAGTTGCTCAGTACTGATGCCTTTACTGAGGATACTGTTAACCAGCCTGTACTTGCAGATGATCTCTGGACTTCAAACCTGTTGCTGTTCTTCTCTGTACTGGTTGCCCAGTTCAGCACTATTGTGCGTCCCTGTACATTTGATTGGAATGATGTTAATTCTACTGGGAGAACCGGACCTGATAAAGTTG
>JARLHC010000033.1 GCA_031292455.1 Ignavibacteriaceae bacterium | reverse complement strand
ATATCATCACCGCTGACAAAACCGTCCTGGTTTAAGTCGCCGCTGTATATGCAGTATTTACCACCATGAAGTGACATTGGATCTGCACTTCCGTCTGTATATGCTTTATTCAGAGCAGTTGTGAAATCATAGCTTAATGCACCGCCTGTAAAGCTAACTGCTGTGGCGCTCCAGATCTCTACTGTATTCATGCTTTTTACTACTATATAATAGTTCGTTCCGTTTACTGCAGTTGCAAAACTGAATGTTCCAACACCTGCTGTACTTAATGTGCCTGTCTGGGATTCAACTAATGTATAAGGAGAAGTAGCATTATGCAGTTCTACTGTAACATCTGGAGTAATCGGCATTGCTGTTCCGCCTGCTACATATAAGGCCTCAATTAAAGCTTTAAGTGTCAATACTCTCTCTGATTTAGCAAGTACAAAATAATTATTACTTAAAGTTGTAAAGGCTGTAGCTGATGTTATGGTTCCGGTGTTGTCTGCACTTCCTGAACCCCCTAAATCAACCCAGTTGCCTGAACCATCATCCTTTGCAACTCTTAATACTGCTGCATTATTTACTAAGTCGTCTGTATCATAATTCAATAAAACTGATCCGGCAGTAAACGCTGATCCTCCTGCTGTTTCTGAAATCTTATAATATCTTACAGAAGATACGCTGCTCAATGTTCCGGGCAGGGTATATGAAGGAGGTGCTGCACTGAACATCTCTGCTGTATAAGTTGAAAGAGTTGCAGCACTTTGATTAAGTGATAATTTTACCGGACGATAAGCTCCGCCTTTTCCGATTGCATATGTTTTAGTAGTAGATCCTGCAGCAGCAACTAAATATGCCATAGGTCCGTTAACATAACTTGTCGAACTACCCGGAGCGGTAGGACTGATCGTTCCGCTTGTAAGTGTTGTGCCTGTCCACCAACCCATTATTAATGGATTTGATGCAGATGAATTAATAATACCTCCATTCAAATATAATGTCGTTACATTAACTGGAGATGCAAGCGATACAGTCGTTCCCGCATCTACTTCAATCGGGAATGCATTTCCGCTTGCAGTGGTAGTCGATATAGATAGGTACTGGGTGCCACTTTTTTTGAATACAAATTTTGCGACTGATGAACCAGTATCTGAGTTCTGCATTGTTGCTGCAATTATTTTAACAGAATCACCTAGGAAATTCCATATTGATGTTGAAGTACCGCCAGTAGCACCTCCCTGAGAACCACGGGCTACTGAAAAGTTACCGGTTGTGCTCACATTTACTTTACCATAAACAAAAATTGTATCATTTATATTGGCAGTGCTGGAGCCCTGACTGGTAACGTTGGCTGCACCGGAAACAATAAGATTCCCCAAAATTTTAAGTGTGCCTGGGTTGCTGCCGAAAAATTGTAAACGGCCGGTACCGGTTTTTAATACTGATACATTTCCGCCAATAGTATTGGTGTATAAGCTCAATCCAAAATTTGCACTCGAATTCGTTACGTTCCATATTAAATTATAAAAATTCTGTCCTCCGCCTGCACCAAAACTTGCAGCAGTTGCTCCGCCAGTGGAATCAACTTGAAGTGTGGAACCTGTCTGCCATGTTGCATTTGGAAGAGCACCCTTTGTGGCTGTTGCCGCAGCTCCCTGATCATAATAAACAGTGCCCGTGCCTCCAACTGTTAAAACACCTGATGTTACTGTTACTGTATAAGGTGTGGCTGTAGGTGCATTACCCCCAATAATAAGTGATCCATTTACAGTCATCCCTGATTTGGTAATATAAAGAACTGCTGGAGCTGTTACAGTTACCGTTCCTCCTGAATTAATTGTTACATTGGAAACACCAATAGTAGCTGCAACTGTAACATTATGTCCGCTTAGAACTGTAACCAATAGTCCTGTGGTAATGTTAGAGTCGGGTATTGAAGTTGCTGCCACCCAGCTTGTTCCGTTCCAGGTCTGCCAGGTAGCTAAAGTTCCCCAGTTACCGGATCCGGCTGATTGAAAATCACCTGTATTTGCTCCAAACATGGTCGGAGCAGTGATCAATCCGATAATAAAAAGGCATACGAGAAGTAATCTAAGTTTTTTCATACTAGTTCCTTTTTGATATAATTATTGAAAAAATGAAATTGCTGAATAGAATTACCTGAAATAAAGAAGTAAATGATTGAGCAGGAAAACTGATAAACAATTTTCATAATGTCAGGAAGAAAGATTTGAATAAAAATTTAAGTAACAATATACATATTACAAATATCTACTTTATCGATTAAGTAAACGATAAAGATTTATTGACTAAAAAATTACAAATATTTCAGCTAATGTCAAGAAAAATCAGAAAGAATAGAAAAGTTTCTATCCATAATAGTAATTTCTCAAAATCGATAACAATATCCTGTCTGGTATTTCCATTTCTGCCTTCTTTAAGGTCTGGTTTTGCATTATTCCGGAAATTTATAGTTCCTGTGTCCACTTTAATTATAAAATCAATTTTGAATTTCAATATCCGTTATCTTTTATCAATGATGCCGGATTGAATTTTGACAGGTGAATTTGTAATAAAATTTTGCTAATGTAATAATAATGTTGACATACATTTTCATATTAACTAACTTTCTTTCTCATTTGAGAAATATTTAAGTAACCGTTTAAGTAAATTTATTGAATCAGGTCAAATTCTTCACTTTGTTTAACAAGATATAAGGAATTAATATGGATAATGGTTTATCAATAAAATCAGATGGCGCTTTGGATCTTCTTTCACTCGGCGCATTGGTCCACAGGCTTGATCCCGGGCACATCCCCTTTAGGAGAGCAAATGAATGTAAAATACATGTTAGCGGGGGAGAGTTTAATGTCGCTGCTAATCTTGCTTACTGCTTCCGTATGAACACGGCAGTTGCTAGCGCAATGGTCAACTACCCGATCGGTGAATTGATAGCTGAACGTGTCCGGGCAATGGGCGTTAAACCCTTTTACAAAGAATTTAAACATAACGGTGTTAACGGTCCTAATATGGCTACGGTTTATAGCGATCAGGGATTTGGTGTCCGCGCTCCTGTTGTATTTTATAACCGTTGCAATGAAGCTGCTTCCTTCTTAAAACCGGGAGATTTTGATTGGAAAACAATATTTAAGAATGGGGTGCGCTGGTTCCATAGTGGAGGTATTTTTGCTTCTCTTTCAGAATCTACCGGAGAACTTATTATCGAAGGTATGAAAGCTGCTAAACAGGCTGGCGCTGTTACTAGCTTTGATCTTAATTACCGCGAAAAATTATGGAATATCTGGGGCGGCCAGAAGAAGGCCGTTGAAGTTATAGCCCGTATAGTTGAAAATGTCGACTTCCTGGTCGGCAATGAGGAAGATCTTCAGAAAGGTCTCGATGTCCCTGGCCCTGAAGTAGCAGCAAAATCTAAACTCGACCCCTCTACCTTTTTCGGAATGATCGATAAAGTAGTTGCCAAATATCCTAAGGTAAAAGCAGTCGCCACTACCTTGCGGGAAGTTCACTCTACTGTTCATCATAGCTGGAGCGCTGTTGCGTGGATAAACGGTAAAACATATACAGCCCCTACCGCTGAACTTCATGTATTTGATCGCGTCGGTGGAGGCGATGGGTTCGCAAGTGGAATCATATATGGCCTGCTTTCAGGTGAGTCACCGGAAGAAGCTGTAAAATTAGGATGGGCTCATGGCGCTCTCCTTACTACTTTCCCGGGCGATACATCAATGGCAACTCTTGAAGAAGTTCGTGCTTTTGCTAAGGGAGGCTCTGCTCGCATTCAACGATGAATCTCAATTATGTATAGTATATAATCTAAAAAGCCGGAATCTATTGCCTCCGGCTTTTTTAATATAAATATTGATTTCTTAAGTTTTTCTGAATATTCAACTGTTTTTAATAGAATTTCGTATTCTTTGAATTCTTGTAATTATTTATCTCCATCACTTGTTAATAAATCAATTTTATCTTATTTTAATTGAGAGACCTTTAACGGTTACTTTATCGTTTAATAAATTTGGAAATTTAGTATGAACATGAGATCTTGTCTAATTGCACTGCTTCTGTTATCTGGTTCTTTATTTGCACAGCCAACTTATTACGTTGATCCTGTCAATGGTAGCGATTCCTATCCTGGTTCAATAACCCAGCCGTTCCTAACGATTAGTTACGCAAACGGAAAGATGAGTAGCACAGGCGGCTATATCTATTTGAGAGGAGGAACTTATTCCTATTCTGCTAAAATCTCCCTTACAAAAGTCGCTACTGCAGCTAGCACTATTAAAATCTGGGCCTATCCCAATGAAACACCTGTTATTGACTTTGCCGGTGAATCCGTCGGAACTGATGGGTTTTCGATAAGCGGCGATTATTACCACCTTAAAGGACTCGAGATAATGCATGCCGGACACAATGGGATCGCATGTACTGGTCACTATAATACCATCGAAGCTTGTAAGATTCATAGCAACAGGAATTCAGGATTCCAATTTGGCGGGGGCACTAATAGTGGCCTTTATCCAAGCCATAATTTGATTCTTAATACTGACTCCTATCTTAACTATGACGCTCCTACTGGTGGCGGAAATGCCGATGGTTTTTCTCCTAAATGGTATATCGGAAAAGGAAATGTATTTAAAGGTTGCCGGGCATGGCAGAATTCTGATGATGGTTTTGATTTATGGATGGCTGATAGCTTAGTCGAAATTGATAGTTGCTTCGCTTTTAGAAATGGCGTGAACAGTTGGAGCGGTACTCTGTCCGGCAATAACGGCAATGGATTTAAACTTGGTGGTAATTATGTAGCTACCCATCATCTGGTCCAGAATTGTGTTTCATTTGATAATGCAGGAGATACCGGAAGAGGCTATGACGAAAATAATGATACTGCCGGTATAACATTATATAACTGTCTCGCATATAGAAATAAAGGGGATAATTTTCATTTTACCAACAGCCCTATCACAGGTCTACATGTTATTAAGAATTGTATCTCATATACTGGCACTGTTACAATAAGTAATGCAACCTTGTCCAATAATAGCTGGCCGAATATGACCCCCACTTCAGCAGATTTTGTAAGTATTGACACTTCTCTTGCTACCGCACCCCGCCAGGCAAATGGAAATCTTCCTGATAACGGTTTCTTTAGATTGAAAGCAGGAAGTCAGTTCATTGATGCCGGCGTTAATGTAGGTCTGCCTTATTCTGGAAGCGCACCTGATATTGGGGCGTTCGAGTACATTGTTACAAATACAAGTCTTAACCTTAATCTTACTGCACTTATTGAAGCATTGTATGTCGCTGGCGGAACATCAATGTCTATTACTCCTACTGTTACAGTGGAATTACATAATGCCACGTCTCCTTTTGCTTTGGTGGAAGCAAAGACAGGAACTCTTACTACCGCTGGTGTTGGAACTTTCACTTATACAACAGCAGTTAACGGAACAAACTATTATATTGTAGTTAAAAGTATAAACACAATAGAAACCTGGAGTGCAACAGCAGTTAGCTTTACAGGCGGTGCATTAAGCTATGATTTCACAACTGCTCTGAATAAAGCATATACAGACGGAAGCGCATACCCGATGTCACTTCATGGCGGTAAGTATTGCATATATAGCGGCGATCTTAATCAGGACGGTTTTGTCAGCGGTGATGATATGACAGGTATAGATAATGATAACACCAACTTTGATTATCATGCAGTAAACGACTTAAACGGAGATGGATTTATATCCGGAGATGATATGACATTTGTAGATAACAATAATACAAACTTTGTTGGAAGACAAGTTCCTCCGGGAACCTATTTCGATAAACAGGTTAAACTTAAATTAAATGTAAGTGATAAGTAAATAGTAGTGACTCTAAATAATTACTCTGCAACAACTGGCAACTGGATTATAAAATATGAATTATAAAGTGGTTACTTTTGGGGAAATTATGTTAAGACTTTCCACCAAAGGATTCTTAAAATTTATTCAGGCTGATGATTTTGATGTGACCTATGGTGGGGGAGAAGCTAATGTTGCGGTCTCCTTAGCCAATTATGGATTGCATAGCTGTTTTGTCACTAAACTTCCTAAGCATGAGATTGGGCAGTCGGCTCTAAACCATTTAAGAAAATTCGGCGTTAATACCGAATTTATTGTTAGAGGAGGAGATAGAATAGGAATATATTTCCTTGAAACCGGAGCTAGCCAGCGTCCCTCTAAAGTTATCTATGATAGGGCAAATTCATCTGTTGCCGGAATCCGTAAAGGGGAAATTGACTGGAATATGGTTTTTGAAAATACCGCCTGGTTTCATTGGACAGGCATAACTCCCGCTATCAGCATAGATACCAGGGAAGCGTTAACTGATGCATGTATCGCAGCAAAAAAAGCAGGGGTTAAAATAAGCTGTGATCTCAATTTTCGGGCAAAGATGTGGTCTGAAAAAGAAGCTCAATCCGTAATGATCCCTTTAATGGAATATGTAGATGTTTGTATCGCTAACGAAGAAGATGCAGAAAAAAGCCTTGGCCTTAAAGCTGGTATATCCAATGTCAACAAAGGACAGCTGGACGAACAGGCTTACTTCCTTCTGGCCCAGACTCTTAAACAAATATTTAACTTCGAATCAGTTGCTATTACCTTGAGAGAAAGCTATTCTGCTTCAAGAAATGGATGGAGCGCTCTTCTTGTCGATAATAAGGAATGTTCTTCCCCCTATAGGTCCGCTAGGTATGATATTAATATTGTTGACAGGGTAGGGGGGGGGGATTCATTTGCAGGCGGATTAATCTATGGCCTATTAAATAAATCGGATTCAAAACAAGCTCTCGAATTTGCTGTCGCTGCCTCTTGTCTCAAACATTCAATACCAGGTGATTTTAATCTTATTACTATTGATGAGGTTGAAAAACTAATGAAAAGCGGCGGTTCAGGTAGAGTGGAAAGATGATCAATTAATAGACTGTTTGATCATTCTGCCCTTTTTACTCCAATGTACTTTATTCACTTCCGATTATTAATTCTCAATTTGCATTCCCTTTAATCGCGTCTCTTTATTATAAATAAATCTGGTAGTAAGACTATTATTAAAAAAAAATGTGTCCCTATTGCTTTTAATACACCAATTTATATAAATTTAAGTAAACGTTAAATTTAACGTTTAATTAAACGTTTACGGAATTCTTGCTCTAAGTGTTTTAATTCGGAATCAATCACTATTTATTCATTACTTACCCGATAGAAATTGATGTAATTAACTTTCATTTATAACAATAATGCACAAGCAGGAGTCATTATGAACAAATACGTTACCTTTTCTCTTGTTGCCCTTCTCACCCTATTTTTATCATTTAATCTTTTTGCTGCCTCAGCAGGTGATTTTCAATCCAAACAATCAGGCAATTGGGCGGATATTACTTCATGGCAAACCTATGATGGAACTACCTGGAATGATGCAGTAGCAGCACCTACCGGATCTTCTGGCACTATTACTATTCAAAGCGGCCATACAATAACTGTTGCGGCCCCTTTAACTATAAATAGTGGCATACCGGTTATTGTAAATGGTTATTTAAAAGCTACGGCCGCTATAACCGCTACTACCTCCGTGCCTTATTCATTTACATTCAATAACGGTAGTACTTATGAACATGCTCTCGCCAGTGGCTCAATTCCCATGTCAATATGGAATTCCGGATCAACGTGTATCGTATCAGGAACAACAGGCACTTCTCCTGGTAATAATGCTCAATCATTTTATAATTTTACTTGGAACTGCCCTGGCCAAACTACAAACTTGAATTTAAGTTGGGATAGTACTGCCGCTGTTCCGGTTGCTGTTAGTGGAGATCTTACCGTTACAGCATCTGGTACTGCAGCCGCTTACCAATTTAGAATGACTAATGCCGCTACAACAAGAAACATTAAAATAAATGGCAATGTCATTGTAAACGGTGGCTATCTTACTGTCTCAGGTTCAAGCGGGGCGGCCCAATATAATGTAACTGTTGGTGGTAGTATTACTGTTTCAAGCGGAAAGTTCAATTTATGCGGAGGCTCTGGTGGTTTTGGTACCTGGTATCTGAATGGTGATTTCTCGGCTACCGGAACAGGCCAGTTTGTTCTTCCATCTAATAAAGCCATTGGCACAATACTTATCTTCTCAAAATCCAACGGTACTCAGAATTTCTCATATACCAGCTCTAACGCAAATCAGAATTTAAGTTATGGCGTAATGAATAATTCTGCTGTTCAGCTTAATGCACCTATAGCTGTGGGCTCCGCTACTAACCCCGGCTATCTTGTTCTTACAAATGGAAAATTTATTACTTCTGCAACAAATATAATTACAGTTGCTGCAACCAGTGTAGTGTCCGGTTCCGGCTATATCGACGGGCCTCTTGCATCTACAGTTGCTGTCAATACATCAAAAGTCCTAAATCTGCCATTAGGCAAAGGAAGTGTCTCCCGGCCGGTTACTTTAACCTTAACACAGGATGCAGCTACATCAACAGTGTACACTGCAGAACTTAAGGAATCTCCTGTCCCGTCTTATACGCTTCCCTTTGCACTTGATGCGGTTTCCACTGCTCGATATGTTCACATTGTTAAAGGAACAGGCGCTAACGTATCATCAGCTACCATTCAGTTAAGCTATAATACAAATGATGGTGTCGATGTCAGTAATAAAGACAATATTAGAATTGCTCAGGATAGCAGCGCTGTCCATTGGATTAACCTTGGTGGAAGCGGTACAGCTAATAATGCTGGAACTATTCTTTCCAATTCTTTCGGGTCATCTACTGGCCTTGGCTATTTAACAACTAACGATTTTATTATTGCTCACGTTAATCCCGCTTCTGTAGCAATATTACCAACTGTTTCTACAAATACTATTACATTGATATCTACTACTTTTGCAACAAGCGGCGGTGTCATTTCTAACGATGGTAATGCTACTATTACGGCTAAAGGAGTATGCTGGAATTTAGGCGGTACTCCTACTACTTCAGATGCCCATACTTCTGACGGCACTACTTCAACTCCATTTACAAGTTCTATTACCGGACTTACAGCAGGAAATACATATCATGTCCGTGCTTACGCAACTAATAGTGCCGGAACTGCATATGGAAGTGAATTAACATTCACAACTTTGTCCAGTCTTTCTACTCCTTCTATTGTTACTAATGCAGTAACTAATAATGTAAATACAAGCGCTACTGGAAGCGGAACTATTTCTGCTTGGGGTGGCTCTACTATTACTGACCGCGGGATTTGCTGGGGTACTGCTCAGAACCCTACTCTCTCTACTGCAATTGACTATAACAGTGCTGGGGCTGGCGGAGAAGGTACTTTCACAGCACCCATCGGTGGGCTCACTCTGGGAACAACTTACTATGTTTGTGCTTATGCAACCAATAGTTCTGGTACTTCCTATGGATCTGAAGTTTCATTCACAACCCCTGCCCCGCAGCCCGATGTTTATAGACTTGTTAAACAAGGCGGAACTCCGGGTCATGATTGTGACTATACTACTATTACTGATGCTTTCAATGCAGTTCCATCAAATTATACCGGGCATTGGTTTATTTATGTCGCCGAAGGAACATATTACGAAAAACCTCTTCTGGCTGCAGGAAAAATAAATGTTGTCCTGAAAGGACAGAATAGAGATCGTACTATTATAACCTATGATGATTACGCCGGTAACAACCGCACTACAAACGGAGTTCTGAGTAACGGTACCAATACATCATACTCTGTTGCTATCGATGCAGCTGATTTCCAGGCTCAGGATATCACCTTCCAGAACACCTCTAATGCTTATGCCCCGGGCGTTACTTCTGCCCAGGCTGTCGCTCTGCGCACTAATGGGGATAGGCAGTCATATTACAATTGCAGAATGCTTGGATATCAGGATACTTATTATACCCAGGGTGGTCTTACAGGTCCTGACCGTATTTACAATTACAACTGTTATGTTGAAGGTTCTGTAGACTTTATCTTCGGGCACGATGTCGCTCTCTTTGATAACTGTACTATCTATTGCAACAGGCAGGGCGGGGTATTAA
The DNA here is from genome assembly GCA_031292455.1 of Ignavibacteriaceae bacterium. Lineage (GTDB taxonomy): Bacteria > Bacteroidota > Ignavibacteria > Ignavibacteriales > Ignavibacteriaceae > Fen-1301. The sequence goes on along the minus strand of JARLHC010000033.1, from coordinate 34,870 downwards.
CCGCCGGTGCTACTGAATTCGGGTATTCTTATGGTTATGTATTCCTCAATTCTACTATCGGTTCTACGGCTGCTGGAGATTCCGGGGCTGATAGTAAACCTATGACTACTTTCTATTTGGGAAGACCATGGCAGAATGCCCCTAAAACTGTCTATATCAATTGTTACGAACCTGCTACTGTCAATATAGCCGGCTGGACTGTCATGGGACCTAACCCTTCTCTCTATTCTGAATATGGATGCTACGGTCCTGGTGCTCAATCAAGAGCAGTTATGAATTCTGCATGGCCGGGCGCTAATCAGCCTCAAACTATTACTGATGTACAGGCCTCAACTTATACAATAGCTAATATCTTTTCGAAAAATAATAAAGGCTCTGGTTATTCCTATGCTGCTAACTGGACTCCCTCTCTGATATATGTTGACGGAAACTTATTTAGCTATGTAGGATTGCCGGTAGAATTGTCTTCATTTACCGCCGAAACAAAAGATGCAAGCGTTTTGCTCAAATGGAATACATCAACAGAAAAAAACAGCTCCTCTTTTGAAGTGTATAAGAAAAAAGCTGACTCAGATACATGGCAGAAAATTGCCTCCGTTAAAGCAGCTAATCTCAGTAATTCACCTAAATCCTATTCATTTACTGATAAAAATGTAAACGCTGGCAAATATAGTTACCGCCTGAAAATGTTGGATAACGACGGAACCTATTCTTATAGCAGTATTATTAATGCCGCAATCGCTGCACCGGCTTCCTATAACCTGTCTCAGAATTATCCTAATCCATGGAATCCGTCTACTAGAATAAGCTATTCATTGGCTTTCGACAGCAATGTTAAGCTTATTATCTATAATTCCCTTGGCCAGACAGTCAATGAAATTGTGAGCGGTGTACAGGGTGCTGGATCTTATGAAACTACTTTTGATGCCAAATTGCTCTCAAGCGGCGTCTACTTCTATAGTATTAAAGCTGTCTCTTTGGATGGAAAACAGAATTTCACTTCTACCAAAAAGATGATACTTGTGAAATAAATATACTCGTCATAATAGACCAATGGCAAAAAGAGCCGTCCCATGTGCTGGTTTTGGGGACGGCTTTTTTATTTATCCCTTCCTCTTATATAAATGATTATATCCTCCATAAGCTCCATCCTATATCCTGCTATGGTCTTCATACCCATAGAATACTCGCAGAATACCCACAGTTATTAGTCCACTCCCTATTCTTTTGCCCTCCATCAAGAATCCTGCCAAATAAATTACATATTTGTACGTGATTATCATCACCCCTTAAACTATTTCTATTTTGGGATACTGTTTTCTAATATTTAAGAAAAGTTCAAGCATATTTTAGCAATAATCATGTTTAATCGCCCTAAAGCAATATTCATTACTTTTTACTCTGGCACTTAATATGCTTATGTATTGCGAAAATTAAAGGTCACTACGAAGATGCACTCACAAATTTTTCAAGATTATCCGCCTAAGGATAAAAGCAGTTTAATTCCACTCCTTCAGGATGTCCAGAATATTTATGGCTATTTACCCGAAGATGCACTTCAGGAAATTGCCGATTATGTCGGCCTTCCTCTTAGTAGAGTATATGGAGTGGCAACTTTTTATAATCAGTTCAGGTTAATTCCCCTCGGCGAAAATGTAATCAAAGTCTGCCGCGGAACTGCCTGCCATGTTAAAAACTCCTCCAATGTATTATATGCAGTTGAAAGTGCATTAAATATTAAAGCCGGCCAGACTTCACGCGATAAAAAATTCTCTATTGAAGTTGTTAACTGTATCGGCGCATGCAGTATCGCCCCCGTTATCACTATAAATGATGAATATTTCGGAAGACTTACTGTTAAGGAAATCCCTACTATATTAAAGAAATTTACCGGTTCGCCTAAACCAAAACAGGCTGAATCAACAACGGAAAAGAATTTGGTATGAAAACTTTTTTAGATAAATGCTGTAACGAATGTTGGCATACTCCCGAAAAACCTTGCGAATTGTTCGTAAGATGTTGCTCGGAAGGCCCATTGTGCCATCATGATAAATCTTGCCAGGATAAGTTTACTAATCTAACTAATAGACTAAAATACTTGGAACATGAAGTCCCTATTATCTTTATCGGTATGGGTACCTGCGGTTTGGCTGCTGGCGCTCAGAAAGTTGAAGACGCTATTATCGCTGAACTCAAAAAATTCAATATCTCCGCCCATATTGAAGTTACCGGCTGCGTTGGATATTGCGCTAAAGAAGTAATTGTCGATATTAAATTACCCGGACAGGATAGAATTTCCTATTGCGAAATCACTCCCAAAATTGTCCCTAAGTTTATTCAGAAAACTCTTGTCGAAAAAGCTATCTTTAAAGAAAAATTATTAGGTACCTATGGTAAACCTTCTGAAGAACTCGATTCTATAAATGATGACCCCTTCTTCAAACATCAGCTTAAGATTGTACTCGAAAATTGCGGTGTTATAAATCCGAATTCTATCGATACTTATTTGGCTTATGGCGGCTTTAAAGGATTCGATAAAGTTATCCGCCTCCTCAAACCCGAAGAGGTTATTAAAAACATCATTGATAGCGGTTTGAAAGGTAGGGGAGGAGCTGGTTTCCCTACAGGTAAGAAATGGGAACTTGCCTTCAAAATGAAAACCGATCAGAAGTACCTCATCTGTAACGCGGATGAAGGTGACCCTGGTGCTTTTATGGATAGATCTGTACTGGAAAGCGATCCCTTCAGAGTTGTTGAAGGTATGCTCATTGCCGCCTACGCAATCGGCGCCTCTAAAGGATATGTTTACTGCCGTGCAGAATATCCATTAGCAATTAAAAGATTAGAAAATACAATTAAACAATGTAAAGAATATGGCCTCCTCGGTAATAATATACTCGATAGCGATTTTAGCTTTGATCTCAAAGTTAAAAAAGGTGCAGGCGCTTTTGTCTGCGGCGAAGAAACTGCTCTCATTGCCTCCATTGAAGGCAAAAGAGGTATGCCTCGCCCTCGACCCCCATTCCCCAGTATCTCCGGTTTATTTGGTAAACCTACTTGCATAAATAATGTCGAAACTTTCGCTAATGTTGCAGGAATTGTCAATCGCGGCTCCGAATGGTTCTCATCAATCGGTACCGCCAATTCTAAAGGAACTAAAGTCTTCGCACTTAGCGGCAAGATAAAGAACACAGGACTTGTCGAAGTCCCTATGGGCACTACTCTTGAAGATATCGTCTTTAAGATCGGTGGCGGTATCCCATTTAATAAACAGTTCAAAGCCGTTCAGATCGGTGGTCCTTCCGGCGGTTGCCTCCCCGATAGCGTTATGAAAACTCAGGTCGATTATCAATCCCTCAAAGAAGTTGGCGCTATGATGGGATCGGGCGGTTTCGTTGTTATGGATGAAGATACCTGTATGGTCGATGTCGCTAAATACTTCCTTACTTTTATTCAAACCGAATCTTGCGGCAAGTGCGTTCCTTGTAGGGAAGGTACTAAACGTATGCTCGAAATTATTGAACGTATCCCCGTTAGCTATAAAAATACTAAGAATAAAAAAGATCAACTCCAGAGATTTAAAGGTATTGTCCATCTTAAACGTCTCGGCGATGTAATCAGGGATACTTCTCTCTGCGGATTAGGACAATCAGCCCCTAATCCCGTTCTGTCTGGTCTGAGATATTTTAAAGATGAATGGGAAACTCATTTGTACGATAGGGAATGTCCGGCCGGTGTCTGTAAAGAATTATTAACCTATACTATAGACAACAGTATTTGTACTGGATGCGGTGTGTGTGTTAGAAAATGTGCTGCCGATGCAATTATGGGCGAAAAGAACCAGGCCCATTATATCATTGAGGATAAATGTATTAAGTGCGGTATGTGCTTAGAGTCCTGCAGGTTCCAGGCTATTAACGTTAATTAAATTTGATTGTTGGAGACTTTAATGGTCCAGTTAACTATAAATAATATAAAAGTAAATGCTGAAGAAGGAATGACTATCCTCGATGCCGCAAAATCTGTCGGTATCTCCGTCCCTACTCTCTGCCATCTTAAAGATCTGATCCCTACCGGTGCGTGCAGGATTTGTTCCGTCGAAGTAGAAGGGCAGAGAGGACTTGTCCCTTCTTGCGCCTTCCCGATCTACGAAGGTATGGTTGTCGATACTAATTCCCCTAGGGTCAGAAGAGCAAGAAAAACTATTGTCGAATTGCTCGTCGAAAATCACCCGCAGGATTGCTTAATCTGTGTTAGAAATAAAAACTGCGAGCTTCAGGATCTTTCTGAAAAATACGGCCTTAGGGAACACCGCTTTGTCGGCGAAACTAAGGATCACGCTATCGATATCTCAAGCGCTTCTATGGAAAGAGATCCTGCAAAATGTATCCTCTGCGGTAGATGTGTCAGGGTATGCCATGAGATTCAAAAAGTAGGCGCTATCGACTTCACTAACCGTGGCTTCGCTAGTATCGTCACTACCCCATACAATAAGGGTCTTAATATTAGTGACTGTATTCTCTGCGGTCAGTGTATTCTCGTTTGCCCTACCGCTGCCTTAAGAGAAAAAAGTACTTTAAAAGAAGTTTCAAATGCATTAAGGGATAAATCAAAATACGTCATCGTTCAGGTCGCCCCGGCAGTTAGGGCTTCTCTCGGAGAAGAATATCACTTCCCCCTTGGCACCGATGTTACCGGCCAGCTCGTTACCGGACTTAGACGCCTGGGATTTAAAAAAGTCTTCGACACTAACTTTGCTGCAGATCTTACTATAATGGAAGAAGCTGCTGAACTTATTAGCAGAATTAAAAATAATGCCCCTCTTCCGATGTTTACAAGTTGCTGCCCTGGCTGGATTAAATTTGCTGAGTCTAATTATCCTGAAATACTCCCTTACCTCTCCTCCTGCAAATCACCGCACGAAATGGAAGGCGCTGTATTAAAAACTTATTACGCAAAGAAGATGGGTATAAACCCTAAAGATATTTTCGTTGTTTCTATTATGCCTTGTACTGTTAAGAAATATGAGTCCAACAGGGCCGAGTTGTCTGAAGAAACTCACCCGGATGTCGACGCAGTTCTTACTACACGGGAACTTGTTAGGTTCTTCAAAATGGTAGGTATCGACTTTGAAGGACTTCCTCAGGATACTTTCGATAACCCACTCGGCGAATCTACTGGTGCTGCTGCTATCTTCGGAACTAGCGGAGGTGTTATGGAAGCAGCTTTGAGAACTGCCTATTATAAAATGACAGGCAAGGATCTCGAACACCTTGAGTTTGAAAGTATTAGAGGACTGGATGGCCTTAAAGAAGCTGTCGTCAATATCGATGGAACTGTTTTAAATATCGCAGTCGTTAATGGAATCGGAAATGTCCGTCAGGTTATTGATGATATTAAAGAAAATAAATCTAAATATCAGTTTATCGAAGTTATGGCCTGTCCCGGAGGATGTATAAATGGAGGCGGTCAGCCTATACACCAGATTCCTGAAAAGGTTGTTAAGAGAATGAAAGCTCTCTACCAGATTGATATGGAAATGAAATCTAGAAGATCATATGAGAATGAATCTATTAAAGCTTTATACAAAGAATATTTTATTGAACCGAATTCTCATAAAGCTCACGATATATTACATACTGATTACGTTAACAGGAAAAAAACCCTGAAAAATTAAATCAATGGCTATGCCGTTGAACTAAAAATATGAATGACAGTATAGTCAGCACTATTTTTGATAAATGTAAAAGATGCTATTCTTGCATAAGGGAATGTCCGGCTCAGGCAATTAAAGTGATCAATGGGCAGGCTGCGGTTATTTCAGAAAGATGCATTGTTTGCGGCCATTGCGTAAAAGTCTGCTCACAGAACGCCAAAAGAATATTTAGCAATTCTGAGTATGTATTCGAAAATCTCATCCCTAACTATCCTGTAGCAGCCGTAGTCGCTCCTTCTTTTGCTGCCTCCTTCCCCAAAAATTATGGTAAAGTCGCTACTGCATTGAAAAAATTAGGATTCAACTATGTCGTTGAAACCGCATTCGGTGCCGATTTGGTAAGCGAATTGTATCTTAAAGAATTCCAATCAGAAAATAAACAGACCATTATTAGTTCTAGCTGCCCTGCCGTTATAAACTATATAGAAAAATATCGCGGCAATCTTGTTCCCAATTTGGCTAAAATAGTCTCTCCTATGATTGCTATAGGAAAATACCTTAAAGCTAATTCGGTTGAAGATCTTAAAGTCGTTTTTATTGGCCCCTGTGTTGCTAAAAAACAGGAATATCTCGATCCTGAAGTGGCTGGTGCAATCGATGCCGTCCTTACGTTCTCTGAATTGAAAAAAATATTTGAGCAGGAAAATATTGACCTTAATGATCTGGAAGAATCTGAATTTGATCCTCCACATGCATTTATGGGAAAATCCTATTCCCTCGCTGGCGGTATGTTAAAAACAGCTAATATTTCAGGAGATATTCTCGAAAAAGAAATTATTGTTGTAGAAGGGAAACTGAAAGTACTTGAAATAATAGATGAAATTAACGACAATCAGATAAATGCTAAGTTTGTTGATATCCTTTTCTGCGAAGGGTGCATTAGCGGTCCCGCTATAGCTTCTGACCTTAACTACTATTCAAAAAGGGAAAAAGTAATTAAGTATATTGAACAGAAAGTTCATTCCATCGATAAACAGCTTTGGAAAAGTAATATCTATAACAGCAGGGATCTCGATTTAACAAGAGAGTTTTCTGACAAGAATCAAAGAAAACCGGTCCCCCCGGAAGAAAAGATTAAGGAAATACTTGCCGAAACAAATAAATTTTCTTCCTCTGATGAATTAAACTGCGGTGCATGCGGTTACGCTACCTGCAGGGAATATGCAATTGCTATAGCCAAAGATCTCGCAGAAAAAGAAATGTGCCTCCCGTATCTTATTGATAAACTCGGCAAAGCTTATGACGATCTCAAAGATACTCAGGAACAACTGCAGTCTGCTGAAAAACTTGCTTCTATAGGTCAGCTTGCCGCCGGTGTTGCTCACGAGATAAATAACCCCTTAAGTACAATAATTCTGTACACATCTATGCTTAAAAAAGAACTGGAACAGAAAATAGATCATAACCAGAATTCCGAAGATCTGTCCCTTATTCTCGAAGAAGCTAATAGATGTAAAAATATTGTCGCCAATCTACTTAATTTTGCACGCCAGGGAAAATTGAATATTGCCAAAATCAATATGAACCAGCTGCTGGCTAAAATTGTCAAGACGGCTAAATTAAACCCTGCCTATCGTAAAATTGAAATAATATCTGATAAATTGACTAAAGATTGTTTTATTGAGGGCGATGAGGACCAGATACAGCAGGTGTTTATAAATCTCATCAACAATGCTTGCGAGTCTATGGAAGAAAGTACCGAAAAACAACTTAGCTTTAAAATGTATGAGGAGGAAGATTATCTTGTAACTGAAATAAGGGATACCGGTCAGGGAATTCAAAAAGAAAACTTCAGTAAGGTCTTTACTCCTTTCTTTACTACTAAAAAAATAGGCAAGGGTACGGGTCTTGGCCTGGCTATCACCTATGGCATAATTAAAATGCATAATGGATTTATAAATTTCCAAAGCGAAGTTGGAAAAGGGACAACATTTAAGGTTAAGCTGCCTAAAATAATAAACAAGCAGCTTATAAATTCTGAAATAAAGGTAAATTAAAATGATATCTGTAGATAAGAAAATATTATTAGTCGATGATGATCTGGATCTGCTCGATCAGAATAAGATCCTTCTTGAATCCAAAGGGTTCAAAGTCGTAACTGCCGAAGGAAGTAAAAAAGGTTGGGAAGTATTCAAGCTTGAACTCCCCGATGCTGCAATACTTGACTTGATTATGGAAGAGCACGATTCAGGGTTCATTCTGGCACATAAAATCAAAAAAGATGAGCATGGGAAAAAGATCCCCGTATTTATCCTTACGTCGGCTACTTATATTACTGGCTTCAAGTTCGGTGCTTCTACTGAAGAAGAAAAAGAATGGATCAATTGCGATGGCATTCTGAATAAACCGATTGTTATAGATGATTTAGTCAATAAATTAGAGATATTCTTTTCGGATCATATAACTAAATAGTTAATATAATGGATCTTCTAAAACAGAAAATTCTTATTGTCGATGATGAAAAAGGCCTCAGGCTGGGCACTAAACGGCTCCTCGAAAAAGAAGGATTCGATGTTGTTACTGCAGAAAATGGTACCGAAGGAATCGCTTTAGGAACTTCCACTGAATTCGATGCCGCAATTATCGATATGAAGATGCCTGATTTTGATGGTATCCTTGTCCTTAAAGAAATAATAAAAAAATATCCTAATACCGTTTGTTTTATCGCTACTGCTTATGCCAGTTATGATACTGCAATTGAAGCTACCAGAGTTGGCGCGTTCAGCTATATACCAAAACCCTTCTCTCCCGATGAACTCCTCCTTCAGATTAGTAAAGGTCTGGAAAAAAGAGAACTTAATCTGCAGAAGGAAAGATGGCAAAAGGAAAGAGAAGAAAGACTTCTTGAGGTTGCTTTCGAAAAAACAAGACTCAATACAATAATCAATTCTATTTCCGATGGCGTCCTTGTCATAAATAAAAACGGTGAAGCTGTACTGTATAATCCTTCCGCTCTTAAATTCCTTGCGCTTAAGAATATTAAAATTGAAGAATATATAATTGATAAACTGCCTGAAAAACTGGCTGAACAGGTTAAACAATTCTTGAACTCATCTGAGTATCTAAAGAGATCATTAACTGTCCAGCTTCAGATGAAAGCCGATAACGAATTGTTTGTTGAAGCTACTACTTCTCCTGTTCCTGCACCAGATGGATCTCTTGCGGGTGTTGCCATAGTAATTAAAAATATTACCGAGCTTAAGAAAATCGAATTTCTTAAGTCTCAGTTTGTATCAATGGTCTCTCACGAATTGAAGGCTCCAATTGCTGCTGTATATGGATTTCTAAAACTTATCTCCGATAAATCAATGAACTTGTCTCCTGATAAACAGAACGAATTCATAAATAGATCGATTGTTAGACTTGACTCTCTTCTGAAAATGGTAAACGATCTGCTCGATATTTCAAGAATGGAAATGAAAACTACTCAGCGCGAAATTAAAGAGCTGAACATTCTTGATATTATTAAGAATATTATGGACCTCTTCCAGCTTGAAATCAAAAAGCGAAATCTAAATGTTAATATTAAATCCTCAGAAATAAATCCATTATTTAAAGGGGATCAGGATGAAATTACCCGCTTATTTACTAATTTTGTAAGCAATGGAATTAAATATAATAAGCAGAATGGCTCTCTTGTAATTAATATTGAAAAAAATGATGATTACTTGGTAACTGAGATTAAAGATTCTGGTATCGGAATGAGGCCCTTGGAAAAAGATAAATTGTTTCATGAATTCTATCGCGTAAAAAATGAGTTCACTAAAGATATAAGCGGTACGGGACTTGGTTTATCTATAGTGAAAAGAATTATTGATTCGTATGCCGGTAAAATTGAGGTCGAAAGTGAATTCGGAACAGGGACCACCTTCCGTGTTTTCCTCCCCGTTGTGGATAATGCTTTGAAAGAAAATAAAGTTACTTTAAATAATATACAGTCAGTATAATAATTAACACAAATCAATAAATAAAAGGAATGATTCGTTATGGCCAAAATAGCTATCATAGATGACGATCCTGATATCCTCGACGCTAGTAGTTTGGTGCTTACTTCTAAGGGTCACGAAGTAATTACTGCAAATAATCCCGACGATGGATATAAGATTGTTGTGGACAACTCCCCGGATCTTATAATTCTTGATGTAATGATGAATGAACCCGACGACGGCTTCTTTCTTGCTCAGAAATTCCGGAAGAATAATATCACTACACCTATTATTATGTATACCTCTATCTCCAAAACCATCGGTATGGATTATGGAGTCAATGAAATGGTGCCTGTTGATGAGTACGTGGAAAAACCTATTTCTCCCGCTCAGCTCATTCAAAAGGTGGAAAAACTTTTACATAAACATATTGAAAGGTGATTATGCTAGTATTTGAAAAAAATGCTCTCTCTGAAGAGATTGAGCTTCTTGTGGATAAATATGGTATGGACAGATCTTCTTTGCTCCAGATTCTTCAGGATATACAGAGGAAACATAATCACATATCAGATTTCGCTCAGCAGGAAATCGCACGTTTGTTAAATATTCATCCTGTTGAAGTCAACAGTGTCATTTCATTCTATTCCTTCCTGCACTCCGAACCTCAGGGAAGAAATACTATTAAACTTTGCCAAACTATATCTTGCGATATGGCTGGTAAACAGAATATCGAGGACGCTCTTACTAGAGAACTTGGCATCTCCTTCGGGGAAACTACCAAAGATAAAAAATTCACCCTTGAACATACTAATTGTATGGGTATGTGCGATCAGGGCCCGGCTATGCTGATTAATGAAAAGGTATTTACCCGGCTTGATCCCGAAAAAGCTGTCAACATTTTAAAAGAAGTGGAGTAGGGAATTATTATGGAAACTAAATTAGATAAAATTAAAAAAAGAACTGGCCCTGTACTGTTTTCTAAATATACCCGCGGCGATGCAATTAAAAAAGTAATTAGCATTCCTCGCGAAGATGTTTTGTTCGAATTGAAAACTTCCGGCCTCAAAGGAAGAGGCGGAGCTGGCTTCCCTACATCTACTAAATGGATGCTCGTCGCTGCTTCAACTGCTGATAAGAAATTTATCGTTTGCAACGCTGATGAAGGCGAACCCGGTACATTTAAAGATAGAGTCCTTCTTATGGAATACCCTGAATTGGTATTTGATGGCATGGTCGTTGCCGGCTATACTATCGGTGCTAAAACTGGTATTGTTTACCTCCGCGGTGAATATGAATACTTCCTCGGACAACTTGAGGATTATTTAATGAAAATGAGGGATGATAACCTCCTTGGCAAAAATATTCTTGGCAAAGAAGGTTTCGATTTCGATATTAGCATCCGGCTCGGTTCCGGTGCCTATGTGTGCGGCGAGGAAACTGCCCTTATCGAATCTCTCGAAGGCCATAGAGGTGAACCAAGAAATCGCCCCCCCTATCCGGTTAATACTGGCTACCTTGGATTCCCTACTGTGGTAAATAATGTTGAAACACTTTCCTCCGTTCCCCATATAATGGTCAAAGGCGGTGAATGGTTTAAACAACACGGCACTGATAAATCCACTGGTTCTAAACTCTTCTCAATTTCAGGTGATTGCGAAAAACCTGGCGTATATGAACTCCCCTGGGGTACTTCTCTCTATGTTCTGCTTCAACTCGTGGGAGCTAAAAATACTAAAGCAGTTCAGGTAGGCGGTGCTTCCGGCGTATGTATCCCTAAAAACAAATTCGATAGGTTCCTTGCCTATGAGGATATTGCTACCGGCGGATCCGTTATTATTTTTAATGAATCAAGGGATATGCTTCATGTACTCGAGAACTTTATGGAGTTCTTCGTGGAAGAATCCTGTGGTCAATGTACCCCCTGCAGAATAGGTAACACTAAACTGCTCGAAGGTGTAAGAAAAATTAAATCCGGGGATTATACTTTCGGTTATATAAATACTTTGAAAGATCTTGGTAAAACTATGCAGGTTGCATCTAAATGCGGACTCGGTCAGTCAAGCCCTAATGCCTTCATCTCTATCCTTGAAAATTTCAAAGACGAAATATTCTTTCATAATGGCAATGGGAGCAAATAATGGCTAAAGAAAATAACCCAAGAATACCGGTAAGTCAGCAGCCTTTTAAGGTTCAGAAACCGGAAGATACTACTACAATCGGCGGAACTATCTCTATTGAAATAAATGAAAAGAAAGTTACTGTCCCATTCGGCGCTACTATTCTGGAAGCTTGTAAGGAAAACCAGATACATGTCCCAACTCTTTGCCACCACCCCGACCTCTGTGTAGCGGGCGTTTGCCGCATTTGCGTTGTCGAAGTTGATGGAATGAGAACTTTACAAACTTCATGCACTTTCCCTATTACTTCTCCGATTAAAATTCATACTTCTACTCCTATGGTTAGAAAAGCAAGAAGACATATCATTGATCTTCTGCTTAGTGAACATTACGGCGAATGCTACTCATGCTTCAGGAATGAAAACTGTGAACTTCAAACTCTCGCTAAGGAGTATGGAGTTGATAATTATACTTTTGGACATATTACTACTCCTAAATTTCAGGTCGATAGGTCCTCCGCTTCTGTTGTCAGGGATATGAATAAATGTATTCTCTGCAAAAGATGCGTTAGAACTTGCATCGACCTTCAGGAAGTAGGTTGCCTGGAAGCAATCGACAGAGGTCATGAAACTCATGTCGGTACTTTCCTCGATAAACCATTGTCTGATGTTATATGCATTAATTGCGGTCAGTGTATCAATCGCTGTCCTACAGGTGCCCTTAGAGCTAATGATCCTAGTGACCAGATATGGAATGCTATCGATGATCCTACTAAACATGTTGTAATTCAAACTGCCCCTTCTCCTCGTGCCGCTATTGGTGAGGAATTCGGTATTGAACCTGGACAATCATTTACAGGGGAACTTAATACTGCATTAAAAAGAATCGGATTCGATAAGGTTTTCGATACTAATTATACTGCTGATCTTACTATTATGGAAGAAGGTACTGAACTTTTGAACAGACTTAAAAAAGCTCTCGTCGATAAAGATGAATCAGTTAAACTTCCCCAGTTTACTTCGTGCTCCCCGGGCTGGATAAAGTTTATCGAACATTTCTATCCCGAATATCTCGATTACCTGTCTACAGCTAAATCTCCTCAGCAGATGTTTGGCGCTATTACCAAAACATTCTATGCCAAGGAAGCAAAAATAAATCCTGAAGATATCGTTACTGTTGCACTCATGCCTTGCTCAGCCAAGAAATTCGAATGCAACCGTCCTGAAATGAATTCCTCTGGATTCAAAGATGTAGATTATGGCCTGACTACTAGGGAAATGGCTAAGATGATTAAAGAAGCAGGTATCTATTTACCCGAAATGCCCAAGAGTCATTTCGATGACCCGTTCGGTGATGCTTCTGGCGCTGGACTTATTTTCGGTGCTACCGGTGGCGTTATGGAAGCTGCCCTTCGTACTGTTTATGAGCTCGTTACCGGTAGGGAAGTGCCATTTAAGAATCTTAATATTACTCCCTGCCGCGGCTTCGAAGGTATCAAACAAGCTTCAGTAAAACTCGAGAACTGTGTTGAAGCATATAAATTCCTCGAAGGTGTTGAAGTTAAATTTATTGTTGCTCATGGAACTGCAAATGCAACTAAGGTAATGGAAATGCTTCGAAAGGGTGAGCTTAATGATGTTCACTTCGTCGAAATAATGGCATGTCCAGGAGGATGTTTGGGCGGCGGCGGTCAGCCTATCCCTACCTCTGAAGAGATCAGGACAAAAAGAGCTCAGGCTATTTATGCCGAAGATGAATCTCTGGAACTTAGGAAATCACATGAGAATCCTCATGTTAAACTTCTGTATGAAAAGTTTCTTACTGAAGGTCCTTGTAGCAAGCTAAGTCACCAGCTTCTCCATACCCATTATACTAAACGAGGTAAATTTATCTTGTAATTATTCTTTCTCGCGTACTCTCTTCTTTACCGGAGAGAGTACCGGGGAAGTTTAATCCAAAATTATTATCTTACCATTAATGAATATGGTCTCATTAATTCCCCCTTGGGCACAGCATTATGAGGAATTCTGGGATTCCATTAAAGCAAGGAATTCCTGGTTCATTAAGCTGAGATATAGCGCAGTCCTCATGCTCGTTGTATTTCTCACTTCTACCAGGCTCCTTTTCAGAATTTCTTTTACCCCTACTCAGTTCTATGCTATTAGTTCTATTACTCTCTCAATCTTCCTGTATAATATAATTTTAACAAGACTTCAGAAATATCTTAAAAACTCCGAGGAAGGGTTTAATCCTGTTCATTTCTCAATTGTCCAAATGATCCTTGATCTTTACGCTCTATGCTTACTCGTTTATTATACCGGAGGAATTGAAAGTCCGCTCTTTCTGCTCTTTATTTTTCATATGGTTATCGGTAGTATGATATTACCTAGATTTGTTATCTATTCATCCGCCTGCCTTGTTATCATAGTGTTTTCTGCAATCGTTTTTGCAGAACACTTCGGACTGATAGTGCATCATGGAATTGCAGGGTTCTTGAAATTTCCTTTCTATAATAATTTATCATTTATCTGCGTCTCCCTCGCTGTCTTTGCCTTCGTTATTATTATTACTGTAATGCTGGCTAATGAAATGGCTAACAGGTTATATAAGATGGAGGAAAATCTCTTAGATTCTCTCGATAAATTAAACGCAGCTGAAATTGAGAAAGAAAACTATATTACCGGGGTTGTTCATGAAATTAAAACCCCGATATCTGCTGTACAGTCATATCTTGATCTTATCCTCGGAAAATATCTCGGCCCCCTTAGTTCTGAAATTGAAACGAGATTAAAAAGAACAAGAGCTAGATCCGATGAAGCTATTCAGATGATTAACAATATTCTAAAAATCAGTCGGCTTAAACTCCTCGATGATCTCGGCAAAGAAGAACTTGATGTAAAACGACTCATTGGCTCAGCTCACGAAAAACTTAAAATGCAGATAGAAGCCAAAGAAATTAACTTTACTCTTATAGATAATCGGAAAAATAAAAGAAAAATATTGGGCGATAAATTCCTTCTTGAAATAGGATTTTCAAACATTATTTCTAACACAATTAAATATGTCGATAAGTATGGCAAAGTTGTAATAACAATGAACGATATTGCTGATGGAATAGAACTTATGTTTTGTGATAATGGTGTGGGCATTCCTGCTGGCGATATTGATAGCATATTTCAGGAATTCTTCAGAGGATCAAATATTAGGCATAAAGGATATGAAGGTGTGGGCCTGGGTCTTACTGTAGTTAAACAGATATTTACAAAACATGGCGGTACAATCCGCGTCGAAAGCCCCTCATCTTTACAGGATGAAACACATCCCGGCACCTGTTTCATAATCACTCTCCCGATAATCTGATCCCAGTTTGTCCTCATTCAGATCGTGATGCAATATCCTTATTTGTTTCTTATTTGATGTATGGATTTTTTGAGTGCTTTTGCATCAATCCAAAAGTACTTTAATGAAATCTGGTAACCCGTCAGCGACACAGTAGACTTACGGAATACAAAACCAACTAACAAAAAATACTAAACCACCTAACAACTGACTAACAACTTACTAAGAAGTAAGTAAGAAATTGTTACTCAGTTCTTACTTAATTCTTAACAAAACTCCTCATTTTCCCGAACACACATTTGACTACTATTTTGCCATTTTCCCCAAAATGGCAAAAAAAATTACTATTTAGGGGAAAACAATTAATAATAGTTTAACCAATCTTCTAGCAGATCGCTATTATTCTGCTGATTTATGCGAAAGGATATATTCTATTTATAGAACATATCCGAACAGCTTAGTTGCTATCATTGTTAGCATGTGGCGGAATTAGGTAAAGATCGTCTTGTATAAAAAAACAGAACTGCTTTAATCCTCTGTAATATATTCACACCCCTCTGGTATCTCAGGCCTTACCAGCAATACCTCCTCTTTCAAAAGAGCTACCTTTCCTGGCTCCATCCCTTTTTTCTTAACTACATATTTCTTCTGAGTATAAGAAACAGGAGATAACCCGGCTGTTTTTGCTTTGCTGTGGTATGCTGCTAATGCCGCTGCCTTCTTTAGAATATTTTTAGGCATATTCTCTTTTGTGTTCTCTGTTCTCAATACCACATGCGAACCGGGAACACTTCGGGCATGAAACCAGTAATCATTTTGCTTCGCAAACTTTACTGTTAGCAGATCATTGTTCTGAGAATCCTTCCCGACAAATACATAATACTTGCCGTCTATTATATACCTCTTGAATTTGTTCTTTAGCTCATCCTTTACAGGATTAGTCTCGTCATCTTTTATTTTAAGTTCTTTCATAATAGATATAAGGTCTCCCTTCTCTTCAATTTTATCAATATTATCATGAATATTTTTAAGCTTATTAAATTCGATTAAGAACTTCTCTTTCATTTCCTTGGCTTTCTCCCGTGTTATCCTGTCATCCTTTGCTTTATCAAAATAAAGCTCTGCATTCTTGTCTGGTGAAAGAGATGGATCAATTGGTATGTCTACTACATTCCCCTCATATATATCCTCAATCGTAACCTTAGCCATACGGGGTTTTATTTTATCCAAATTTATTAAAAGAAGGTTCCCGTATTTGTTGTAAACCTCTTCCTTGCTTTCCCTCTTTGAAATTATATCTGCATTATTAAGCTTTGTAGAAAGTCTTTCCATCTCTCTCTTAATATGTCGTATAATCTTTTTCTTTATCTCGGATATATTTCCCTGCGATTGCTTTTTCCCTAAATAATAATGCACTGCTTCGCTTGTAGATTCAAACGCTGTTCTTTCTGAGTAGGGGATAGATCTGAATGTTTCTATGCCCAACTCAATTGAATCAAATTTATTGGAAGAAAAAACTGCTGGTTTGTTCTTTTCAACTTCCTCTAATATTTTCTTAAGCTCTTTATTTAAACCCACATCCTTATTTTCTAAACGGTGCTTTAATTCATTTATTATTTCCTTACCAATAAAAGAATATTTCTTTCTTAATGAATCAGGAGTTTCTGTTTCTGATATTTCAAATTTAGGATAAGAGAATTTGTCCGAAAAATGTAAATCACCAAGCTCCTTTACTAATGCTGCTTCTGTCTCTTTATCAATATTTTTAAAAGGAAGTAATTTGCCTTCATGAGTAATCATCACCGTATTTGAATGCTTTCCCCTTATTAAAAAATACAAAGCACACTTTTCAGCTCTTATTTTAATTATTCTATCATATAAAGCTGTCTCAACCGATAATATTTTTATCGGAAGCTGTAATTCAAAAAAACTTATACTATTCTTCTTGGCCCTGCTGTATTTATTTCTCAAAACAATAAAAGGAACGCTGGGATTTACTGACATCTCAATAAATTTCTCTGTCACCCCCGACCGTAATGCCAATATAAGCTTCTCTTTATCCTGTGTAAAAGCATTAGTCAATGAATATCCCCTTAATTCATTATCGGCTTCAATTGCAAACTTGTTCAGAAAAAAGAAATTTTTATACATGCCCACAAATTAAAAAATTAAACAGTTAAAACTATTACTTGTTTGTCATATGTTATAAGGTCATTTATTATAAAAATAGTCCCTCTAAAAGTACTGCTGTTCATAGCTTCTCTGGTGTTTTTGAAAAATAATATTCAATTCCTTAATCAGTTTCATTTTACGGCTTAATATATTGATATCGTAAAATTATTTATTTTATTAGAAATTCCTCTTAAGGAAGAGTATATTTGATTTACAGAAATAAGCTATTTTAGTTTATTAGTAGCAAGGAATGTTTTATGGAAGAAAAAATGAAATTGCTGGTTTTGGATGATGACGAAATGTCAAGACTTTACGTTTCTTACGTCTATAAAAACAAAGCCTTAGTAGATGCTGTAGAAACTGCTGAGGCTGCTATTTCAAAAGCTTCAGAAACTCTCTACGATGTTGTCATTCTTGACATTGGCCTTAAAGGAAAATTGACCGGAATGGATGTTCTCAAGGAAATACGGAAATTTCCGGATTATGATAAAGTCCCTATGATCGCTTTTACTGCCTTCGCTATGGCAGGGGATAGAGAAAAGTTTTTAGCAGAAGGGTTCGATGATTATATCTCCAAACCTCTTTCTAAAGAAGATTTGTTGTCTATAGTCGATAAGAATCTCAAAAAATATAATGAAGTTAAATAGTGATTTTAATTACGTTTATTAAAATTATTTCCTGAGGATTTGTTTTTTAAATATTCTTGTTTATATTTCGTATAGTTCTTTAGAAATATTGAGTCGTGAATTTAAAGCGAATTGCAGCGACATAAAATAAATGCTAAACAGCCTATGGATTTTATTTACCCGCTGTTTGGCGGGTTTTTTGCTTTAAATACGAATCGTCGGAATTTGTGACATATTGCAGCGACGTAAATTGTTTGCTAAAAAGTCTTGGGTAAGTTTATTGACCCCGCTTTTGGCGGGGTTTTTTTGTGTTAAGAAAATATAATTATAATAACTAAATAAGGAATACTTTTATGAACGAATTAACTGCTATCCTTGAATCAATACCGGTCGACCCGCTAACTGGCTCTATCGCTGTCCCGATTTATCAGACTTCTACTTATCGGCAGGAAGCTCCCGGTGTTAATAAAGGTTTTGACTATACTAGGACTAATAACCCTACCAGAAAAATACTGGAAAATGTAATCGCTGCCCTGGAAGGGGGTAAGAATGGGCTCGCTTTCGCAAGCGGCCTCGCTGCTATTGACTGCGTTGTAAAGCTTTTGGAAACTGGCGATGAAGTCCTTGCAGTCGACGATATTTACGGCGGAGCATTCAGATTATTCACTACCGTTTACAATAAATTCGGTATAACTATAAAATTTGTCGATACAACCGATCCTGAAAATGTCAGAAAAGCTATAACTCCTAAAACAAAACTTATTTGGCTTGAAAGCCCTACAAACCCTTTGTTAAAAGTTTCTGATATTAAAAAGATTACTGATATTGCAAAAAAACATAACATCCTTGTCTGCGTCGATAATACTTTCGCTACCCCAATCTTCCAGAAACCACTTAAATTGGGTGCTGATATTGTGCTCCATAGCGCTACTAAATATCTTGGAGGACATACTGATGTACTGGCTGGTCTACTGGTAACTGACTCTGACGAATTAGGTGAGAAATTAAAATATATTCAGAATGCTACTGGCGGCGTCCTTGCTCCCTTTGATAGCTGGCTCATAATTAGAAGTATTGAAACATTAAAGATTAGAGTTGAACAACATGCCGCTAATGCTCAGAAAGTCGCTGAGTTCCTTGAAACAAGACCTGAAATTAAAAAACTCTATTACCCGGGTTTAAAAAGTCACCCCAATTATGAAGTCGCCAAGAAGCAGCAAAAGCTGCCCGGCAGTATTGTCTCCTTCTCTCTTAAAGAGGATACTGAGGAAAGTGCCATCAAATTCGTTACCTCAACTAAAATATTTAAGCTTGCGGAGAGTTTAGGTGGTGCTAAAAGTCTCTTATGCCATCCTGCTACAATGACGCATAAATCCATTCCAAGAGAACGCCGTTTGCTTGGGGGAGTTTCTGATAGCCTTATTAGGTTATCTGTCGGGTTGGAGGATGCTGAGGACCAGATCAAAGATCTTGAACAGGCCCTTAATGCCCTTAATAATTCTGCACCGGTAAATAAGTCTGTACCGCTTGAAATTTATGTCTGATAAAAGGAGTAATAATGGTTACCAGAAATAAAATTAAACTTGGAGTGTTCGGCTTTGGTTGCGTAGGTGAAGGGCTATTTAATGTCCTTGATAATAACCTTGGTTTCAAAGCTGAAATCGTAAAAATATGTGTTAAGAATAAAGAGAAAAAAAGAAATATTAATAGCAAGTATTTTACCTACGATAAGAAAGATATACTTGACAACCCCGGGATCAATGTAATTGTCGAAGTAATCGATGATGCCGATGAAGCATTTCAAATTGCTGTGGAAGCATTGACTAAGGGAAAGGCAGTTGTTACGGCTAACAAAAAAATGATAGCCGAGAATCTTCAGGAGCTTCTCTTATTACAGGAAAAATATAATACCCCGATTCTCTATGAGGCTGCTTGTTGTGCAAGTATCCCGCTGGTAAGAAATTTCGAAGAATATTATGATAATGATCTCTTATATTCATTTAGCGGAATTATGAATGGCACTACCAATTATATACTCACGGAGATCTTTAGCAATAATAAAAGTTATAAGGAAGCTCTGGAACTTGCACAGAGCAAGGGGTATGTAGAAAGTAACCCTGCCCTCGATCTTGAAGGATATGACTCGAAATATAAATTGACAATTCTATTAACCCATGCCTTCGGTGTTACTGTAAAGCCGGAAGAGATTTTTAATACAGGCATCGGCCGGCTTAATAATTTCGATGCTAAGTTTGCATTCGAACGGCATTGTAAAATAAAACTTATTGCTAGGGCTCAAAAACTAAATAATGGCGGTATTGCAGCTTTTGTTATGCCTGAATTAGTTAATGAAAATAATGAATTGTATGGAGTGGATAATGTTTTTAATGGTATTGTTACTGAAAGTAGCTTTGCCGACAAAAACATCTTTATCGGTAAAGGTGCTGGCGCATTCCCTACTGCTTCAGCAGTGCTCTCTGATATTTCTGCATTGAGCTATGATTATAGGTATGAGTATAAGAAAAAGAATCAGATTACTAATGGTTTTATTGATAACAATTTCTTGGTGGAAGTCTTTGTAAGATCTGCTGATCCGGCTAAAATCGATGTAAATAAGTTTGAGGAAATATATGAAAGGTATTATTCAAAGGGAGAAAATTATGTTACTGGTAAAATAAATTTCGATAAACTTATAAAATCAGATTGGGCTGATGATTTGGGTGTAAATATTCTTCTTCTTAATAATGTTATTACTAAACTATGATGCTTCCTTTTGTTGCATCTCTATTATTCCGACTATATCATTTACTCCTATAGGTTTCAAAAGAAAGGAAGATGGCTGTAATAATTTTACTTGCTCACGCAATTCATCATCATTATAACCACTCATAAATATTATATAAGCATCGCTAAATTGAAGTATTTCCCTTGCAGTCTGTATTCCATCCAGCTTCCCTGCTAAACCAATATCCATTAGTATAAAATTAGGACATTCTTGCTGTGCAACTTGAATAGCATTCTCTCCTGATCCAACAGGCTTCACTACTTCATATGACAATTTTTTTAATCGCATCTGAAGATACATGGCAGTTATCGCTTCATCTTCAACTATTAGTATTTTAATACCTTTCTGCATAATTATGGGATAATTTAGGTGTGTATTTGAGGAAAATGAATTTGATTTTGCATATCGTATAATAATTATTCTCAGCAAATTTTCTGGGGAAACATAATTATTCTTTTTTGAAAGCGCTATCTATCTTTTTCGAATAATTATAAGGGGTGTTCTGAAGCACACAGTATCCATTTCATAAAAATAATAACCCCCTTACCCTTGCTTTTTAGGAAATGAATAATTTCATGTACCGGAGGCCGGACTCGAACCGGCACCTGGTGTAAGCCAGACTGGATTTTGAGTCCAGCGCGTCTACCAATTCCGCCACTTCGGCATCATAAATTCATTAAAATTGAGCACCAATATTAGCGTATATTAAACTTATATTCAAGTAAAGTTTATTGCTTTTTCTCTATTTTAGCCCAGGAATCTCTTAACGGCACTGTCCTGTTAAAAACTATCTTGCTCTTTGTACTTAATGGATCAACACAGAAATAACCTTGTCTCTCAAACTGGAACTTTTCCCCAGGCTTAACGTTTGCCAGGTGGGGTTCTATAAGGCAGTTGTCTATTACTTCTAATGATTTTGGGTTAATCAGATCCTTAAAATCTTTTTCCTTGTCCCCAGAAGGATCCTCTGTTTCAAATAACCGGTCATATAGTCTCGCCTCAGCTTTTATAGCATGTCGCGCTGATACCCAATGAATTGTCCCCTTTACACTGCGGGCACTCCCTGTTCCGCTCTTAGTCTCAGGATCATATGTACAGTAAAGTTCGGTTATATCTCCGGATTCATTTTTAATTACTTCGTTACATTTAATGATATATGCGTACCTTAACCGGACTTCATTGCCTGGATAAAGACGATAAAACTTCTTGGGAGGGATTTCACGAAAATCATCCTGCTCTATATAAATCTCTCTCGAGAAGGGTATTACTCTTTTTCCCATGGACGGATCTTCTGGATTATTTATCGCATCAAGATCCTCTGTTTGTCCCTCAGGGTAATTGGTTATTGTAACCTTTAATGGACGAAGTACTGCCATAACCCGTGGGGCGCGTTTATTTAAATCTTCTCTGATGGTATGCTCAAGCAATGCCACATCAATTGTTCCATCACGCTTCGCAACTCCTATTTTTTCTGAGAATGAACGAATCGATTCTGGTGTATATCCCCGCCTCCTCAATCCTGATATTGTTGGCAACCTCGGATCATCCCATCCGGATACTTGACCTTTCTCCACTAATTCAAGAAGCTTCCTTTTACTCATTACAGTGTAACTTAAATTTAATCGTGCAAACTCTATTTGCTGTGGACGGTTTTCAAGATGAAGTTCAGATAAAAACCAGTCATACAAAGGACGGTGAATCTCAAATTCCAATGTACAAATTGAATGTGTTATTCCTTCGATCCAGTCTGATATCGGATGAGCATAATCATACATGGGGTATATGCACCATTTATCTCCTGTACGATGATGAGTTGCCCTTTTAATCCTGTACATCACTGGGTCTCGCATAATCATATTCGGAGATGACATGTCTATCTTGGCACGTAAAATATGAGCACCGTCTTCAAATTCGCCGTTCTTCATTCCATGGAATAGTCTTAAATTTTCTTCAATTGAGCGGTTACGGTTTGGGGATTCTGTCCCTGATTCAGTGGGTGTACCCCTCATATCTTTTGTCTCACCGGCAGTTGAAGAATCAACGTATGCCTTTCCTTCCCTGATTAATTGAATTGCAAATTCATATAGCTGGTCGAAATAATCCGATGCATAATACTTTCTGTCCTCCCAGTCAAATCCAAGCCACCTTACATCTTCCTCAATTGAGTCAACATATTCAACTTCTTCCTTTGAAGGATTGGTATCATCAAATCGGAGATTGCAAAGTCCATTATAATCACGTGCAATTCCAAAATTCAAACAAATAGATTTTGCATGACCTATGTGTAAATATCCGTTAGGTTCAGGAGGAAAACGGGTGTGAACTCTCCCATTATACTTATCTGTCTTTAAATCCTCGTTGATAATATCTCTTATAAAATTTGAGGGCGCAACTGTATTGAAATTCTCTTCCATCTTATTATTTGTTTAATTTTTCTATTATTGTGTTTATTCTGTTTAATGTCTTTTCTCTGCCTATAATATATAAAATATCAAAAATTCCCGGCCCTCCTCCTATTCCTGAAACAGCTAAGCGTAATGGATGAATTACATCTCCGTTGCCAGTATTAAACTGTGCCGCTGTGTTTTTAAGTATATTTTCATAATCTTCTTTTGTAGGGGAATTTATAGCTCGGATATTCTCTCCATATAATTTTAATATTTCAGCCGACTGATTGTTCCATCTTTTCTTAACTACTGCTTCTTCATATGATGACGGTTCTTCAAAGAAGTAATATCCTTTTTCCAATATTTCTTTAATGAATGAAACTCTTTCCTTCATAACTCTTATTACACTTATTAAATATTCATCCGTATATGTAAGCGTCGAATATTTAGATTCACTTAACTCGGTACGTAACATCTGAAGAAGTTCCGCATCACTCTTCCTGCGTAAGTGTTCCTCGTTTAACCAGTTAAGTTTTTCAATATTAAATACTGCTCCTGATTTATTTACTCTGTCTAAAGAAAACTTGGAAATAAGTTCATCTATATCATAATATTCTTTGTCATCACCTGCTGTCCATCCTAGCAGTGCTACAAAATTGATCAATGCTTCTTTTAAATATCCTTTGTTTCTATAATCTTCAACTGCTACATCACCCTGTCTTTTGCTTAATTTTGATCGGTCAGCATTTAACAGTAATGGTAAATGCGCGAATACTGGTATTTCCCATCCAAAGGCTTCATATAGAATTATATGCTTCGGTGTGGAAGAAAGCCATTCTTCTCCTCTTATAACATGCGTTATTTTCATTAAATGGTCATCTACTACGTTGGCTAAATGATATGTCGGATATTTATCAGACTTAATCAAAACCTGATCATCTACTACTTCACTTGAAAACTCTACCTCTTCACGTATGTGATCTCTAAACTTTATAATCTTTCCGGGCTCTACATTCAACCTAACAACATGTGGAAGTCCTTTTGATAGGTTCTGGCTTATTGTTTCATCGGATAGGTTAAGACAATGCTTATCATACTTTGTCTGAATGTTTTGCTTCTGTTGTTCTTCACGCAGCGAAGCTAATCTCTCAGCGCTGCAAAAACAATAGTATGCTTTTTTGTTTTTGATAAGGATATCTGCATGTTCTTTGTATATATCAAGACGCTCCGATTGTAAGTATGGGCCATTTTCTCCTCCTATATCAGGTCCTTCATCATAATCAATCTCGGCCCACTTTAATGTTGATATTAGATTCTCTATGGCACCGGGGATATAACGGTTACGATCCGTATCTTCTATGCGTAATATGAATTTACCTCCGCTGTTTCTTGCAAAAAGATAATTGTATAATGCGGTTCTTAATCCGCCGACATGAAGATATCCGGTTGGACTGGGAGCAAATCTTACTCGAGGAATATTGTTAATCATATGTATTTATTTTCAATTATATAAAATAATATAGAAAGGAAGCGGAGAGGAAAAGGTTATTTAGCTAATGCTTACTTTTAACTCAGTATAATATTTTACTTTTTGGATAAATTCTTGGCTGTCTATTGGCTTAGGAATATAATCCGTGGCACCTGCGTCTAAACATTTTTCCCTGTCTCCCTTCATTGCAAATGCAGTGAGGGCTATTATTGGGGTATCTTTATATTCGGGCATTAATCTAATCTTTTCTGTAGCTTCGAAACCATTCATTATAGGCATTTGCATATCCATCAGTATAAGATCAAATTTTTGTTTCTTTACCTGATCTACTGCCTCTGCACCATTCTCTACTACGACTATTGAATCAAAATTATTCTTCTTGAGTAGTCTCGTTACAATAATCTGGGAGTGTTTATAATCCTCTACTAGAAGTATCTTTACTCCGTCCTTCTGTGCAGCCACTACTTCAGGCGGTGTAGGTTCATCATATCTGTTAATCATCTGATTTATTGTATCGGATAGGTCTTCAATATTGCTGCTCGATTTCTGAAGCAGTTCTGTAAACAATCCATCTATTTTCTTTAAATCATCCTTATAGTTTTCCTTTCCCGTATATATTATTATTGGAAGCTTTGAAAATTTAGGATCTGACTTAATCTGCTTTATCAGATCATAACCATTTAATTCCGGCATGTCTAAGTCTATTATTGCAAGATCCAGATGCATATCCTCAATCATACTATAGACCTTTGCAGAATGAGATTCCGCTATCGCATTATAACCTGCCTGTATTATCGCTTCTTTGATTAACGATAATGTCGGCACATCATCATCAACTACGAGAATATTACTGTCTTTTTTAAGCCTGTAGCTTGTAAGTACCTCAACTAAAAATTTGTATTTAATGGGTTTAACAAAATATTCAACCGCTCCCATTAAGAACGCTTTCTGCTGCTCGGCTTCTACTGAACACACAATAACTGGTGTATTTTTTGAATTCTTATGTTCTCTGATCTGCTTAAGAAGTTCAAAGCCATTTGCATCTGGTAAAACAATATCCATTAATACAGCAAGGAACACTTCCTTCTCTATCGCTTTAAGAGCTTGGTCGGCAGAATTCACTATAACTGGTTCATAACCCCATTTATTCAGGTAATTGCTTAATAGCTTCGATGTGGCATAATCATCTTCTACAACTAATACTCTGTTCTTTTTCCCCGGTTTGGGAAGGGAAGTGATCGTGCTTTCAATTATCGGTAAATCATCAACTTTTATAGTGAAATTGTAGGAAGTCCCCTTTCCCAGTGAAGAACTTATATCAATGTTCCCATTCAAAAATTCTATATATAGCTTCGAAAGAGCCAATCCTAACCCTGTGGCGTTTCCGGTTTTATTATTTGATAGGTCTGTAATTGAGAATGGTTTGAAAAATTCTTTTACTTTATTAGAAGATAGACCGGCAGATGTATCGGATATCCTGAAATTGATTCTTCCCGGAATACTGGAGGAAATGCTGATTGTTATCTTCCCTCTTTCTGTAAGCCGTAAAGAATTAGCTATTATATTGATTAAAATATACTTTAACTTTTGCGAATCTAGTTTAACCGTTTCTGGTAGAATCTTATCAAAATTAGTCAGAATTTCTATCTTGTTCTGATCGATCTTATCCGTAAATGTTTTTACTATATCTCCTACAAAATTCTTGAGATTAATTGTTGCAGGAGATTCCTTAATCTGCCCTGAATCGAATTTGGCTAAATCTATAAGATCATTCATTAATGCAAGCAGATAATGTGCGTTCTCTTTCATTGTGGAAACATATTCCGCCTGCGATGAAGAAAGATTATCTTCATTCAGTAGTGATATGAATCCCATTATGCTGTTGGTTGGTGTCCGGAGTTCACTTGCAATATCAATTATAATTGAACTTAAATTCGATTCTTTCTTTTCGTTTCCTGCCCAGATAGTGAAAATATTACCTAAGGCAAAACTAACCATTCTTATCTGATCACGGTCAATATTCGTGAATGGCGTCTTTTTTGCAATCTTTATTAATGCAGTATTATTCGAGTATTTAAACTTTATGCAGACCTCATAGATCATGTAATCCGTAATCTGAATTTCACAATCCGATTGCATGTTTATTTGATTAAAATCAGCTGCAGATTTTATGCAAAAGCAATTATTGCATTCAAAGTTAGCGTTCTTTATGAACGATTTTTTTGCCGAAGATGATCTGCCTAAAACAGAAAGGGTTAAATTATCAGCTATTTTGAATATTGTAACAGCTTCAAGTTCATATTCGCTGACAAGATAATCTGATATTATATCCGGAAAATCCTGTTGGGACTTTAACGCTATATTTAATAGATCGTTATACTTGGAAAGAAATTCTATTTTTGAACTTTGCATTAAAAGCCTACAATTTCTTAATATTATCCCTAAAAATGCTCATACTATATATTTGGTTACAAATATATATATTTAGTCTAATAAAAGAAAAGAGGACTCATTCTTTTAGGTATGTTTTAGTATATTATTTTATTAAAACCGGGTATCTGTTTGATTATCTATAAACAAAGAATTTTGGTATAATAATATTCCCCTGTTAATAATGAATAAATCTTGTAAATTGATTATAAGTATCATGGATATGTGAGAGGATGATATATTATCGGGATTTTATTTCAATATAAAAAATAATTATTTTTTAAACACATATTTTGTCTGGATAGTGTAAGGTTATAATCGAATATTTCGGATTATTTACTTAACTAATTTTACAAAAAGCTGATGGAAAAACCCTGTCGTATTTTGATTGCCGAAGATGAGGCTGTTATTGCTATCGATATAGCTAAAACATTGGAAAAACTGTCCTATAAGGTAATCGGTTCTTGTAGAAATGGAAGGGAAGTAATTCAGAAAGCAGTTGATCTGAAGCCGGATTTGATCCTTATGGATGTTATGCTTGATGGAAAAATTTCTGGCATTGATGCTGCCGAGGAAATAATGAATACTCATGACATCCCGGTTATTTATCTTACTGCATACGCAGATACTGCAACATTGGAAAAAGCTAAACTGACTGAACCTTTCGGATATATTTTGAAACCCTATGACGAAAGGACACTACATACTTCTATCGAAATGGCTCTTTATAAACATGATATAAATAAAAAGCTTAAAGAAAGAACACAGGAACTCAAAGCTGAAAAGGAAAAGTCCGACCTACTTTTGCAGAATATTCTCCCTATCCAGATTATTAAGGAATTGAAAGAAAAAGGGGTCATAAAACCAAGGGATTATGAATGTGTCTCCCTGCTGTTTACTGATTTTGAAGGTTTCACCCGGCTTGCTTCAAATATGCCCCCGGGTGAATTGGTAGCAGAACTTAATGAAATATTCATGAACTTCGATAAGATTATTAATAAATATGGCCTTGAAAAATTAAAAACTATTGGCGATTCCTATATGGTAGGAGGTGGCTTTCCGGTCGAAACTAAAGAGCATGCTGTAAATATTGTTAGAGCAGCCATCGAGATGCAGAATATGATTATTGCACGGAATAATACATCTAAACATGAATGGAAAATGAGAGCTGGAGTTCATTCTGGCAATATCGTTGCAGGTGTCGTTGGCAAAATTAAATATAGCTATGACGTATGGGGGAATACAGTGAATTTGGCTAGTAAGATGGAACGGCATAGCATCCCTGGGAAAATAAATGTTACAGCAGCTACTTTTAATCTGATAAAAGACGAATTTGACTGTGAATATAGGGGCGCTATTGACATCCCGGGAAACGGGAAAATAGATATGTATTATGTGATTGCTGATAAATCTTTAAATGTAAATAGAAAAATAGAATCAGTCCCTGTTTCCGGTTAATAAGTTATTCCATTAATATACTATACTTCCAATGAATGAATTAAAACCCAGAATTCTTATAGTCGAAGACGAAAAGATTATAGGACTTGATATCAAAAAAACAATTGAGCGAATTGGTTATGAGGTTGTTAATATTGTAAAGTCCGGTGAAGCCGCTATTGACCTTACTGGTGAATTAAAACCCGATCTGGTGTTAATGGATATAATGCTGAGCGGTGGGATTTCTGGCATTGAAGCTGCTGAAGCTATCAGAAGAAAGTTTGATATCCCCGTTATTTATATTACCGGTCTGACTGACGAAGAAACCTTTCATAAAGCAAAAATTACGGAACCCTTCGGATATCTGGTTAAACCATTCGACCAGAAAGGTCTGCATTCTGCTATAGAAATGGGCTTATATAAACATAAGATTGAATCTCTCCTGAAACTTAAAACTTTAGAACTCGAAGAGGAAAAGAAAAAAACTGACAAACTTCTCCTGAACATTCTTCCTGCTGCTATTGTGCGGGAACTTAAAAAAAATGGCTCAATTGCTCCAAGATTATTTGAAGCTATTACTATTATGTTCTGTAACTTTCACGATTTTAGCGGTTTAATTCAAAAACATGAACCCGTCAAGGTGGTTGGCCAGCTTAATGAGATTTACCATAAATTCGATGTATTCGTTGAAAATGCCGGACTTGAAAAAATGAAAACTATTGGGGATACTTATATGATCGGCGGGGGGCTGCCGAAAGAAAGTGATGACCATGCCTTGAAAATAATTGAGGTGGCTTTCAAAATGCTCGAATATATGAATAAGTTAAATCTGAAACAATTACCGGAATGGAAATTAAGAATAGGCGTTAATAGTGGACAGGTGGTAGCCGGAATTGTCGGAACACATAAATTTACCTATGACGTCTGGGGAGATACTGTCAACATTGCAAGCAGAATGGAAAACTCTTGTGAACCCGGGAAAATCAATATTACTCGCAATACTTACGATTTGGTTAAAGATGTTTATGACTGCGAGTATAGAGGTAAATTGAATGCTAAAGGCATGGGGGAAATTGATATGTTCTTTGTTAATGGTTTGAAATAAATTATAATATTATTTCAACTTGACATGTAAAATTGTCTGTTAAATTTGAATAAAGTGGATTAATCAATTGCTCTTTCGGTTTAATTATCTCCGAATATTGTAATGAGAAATTAACTCCCCCTATTAGCTTATAATTTATATAATAACTTAATTTAACCCCCTCTCCGTATAAAACCTCTCCTCTTACTAAACCTCGTATGCTGCCGTCATATTCATATACTGATGAAAAGTAAGAATCTGTTCTGAAAAAACATACTGTCCCTGTAAACTTCAAATTATTTATTAAATTAAGTATTAATGAATTCCCTAATAGTACCCCTTCTTCTATCCTGTTTACCTCTTTAATCCTTATGCCATTATACTCCGCTAAGCATTTTATACTTACTTCTTTCAATAAATTCCACGACAATAATAACCTTACATCATTCCTTCCTCTTCTTACTATTGATCTCTGATCCTCCTGGTCAACTAAATAGTCCTTATCCTCATATTTGTAATTTAATTTGATGTTAATATCCTCTTTAATAGTATTTGAGTAACTAACTAGAAATTCTTCTCCTGCGTTGCTTATGGGAAATCTGTACCCCCCCAATGGAAACTTGAACTGGTCATAATAAAAGTTAAGAGTGCCGTATCTGGTCAGTAATTTGAATCCGTTATAATAACCTATTTCATTCTGTACCTTGCTCCTCTGCTCGGCTAGACTGTTTCCATGTAGAGATATAAAATTACTGGGATAGTTTCTAATGGAACTTACAAAAAGAAAATTCTTATCGAATGAGATCTGGAATGTATTTAAAGAAGCAATCGAATTGAAATCATATGCAATTTCTCCGGAAATATATATTGAAGGGATAATGTTCGACTCATAACTCGTAGATAAGTATTGAAATTTGCTCCCCTTGGGTGTATTTATTAAAGATCCCCTGAACGGTCTGTCGTAATTAGAACTGAAATAAAGGATTCCTAAATGGCATATATCATTGATCCGATAATGTACGCTCCCCCCAAGGATCATCTCCCTCGTTAGATTTCGGTCTTTTAACTCTGATTTAGTTCTGTGATACCCCGTTGTAATTAAACTTGAAATAGCTCCTGAACCAGTATCAATTGATGCATCTAACCTGTGATTGGAATAAAAGAATGAGAAATTAAATCCATTATATTTTAATGAGGTTGCTATTCCTCTGAAAAAACGGTTTTCATCTGTACTGTTATATGGAAGGATTTTGCTCTCTCTTACTTTTGTCGGGAATATTGCATCTGTGGCTTTGGAAAATCCAACAGGACCCCATAAGACCAGTCCCTGGCCAAATTCAAATGAATAATCCCCAAGTACTATATTCCCTCTATCCCATATGTTTTTTAATTGTAAATGGAATGAAATAAAATCATAATATGACCTTTCCCCGGCATCCTTTTCTGTAAGTATACCGGCTTCTCCCAGCCCGTTTCGGATATTAAGCCTGTTGTATAATTTAAGTCTGGATCCTGCAAAATCTTTATATGACTGGCTGTTGTCATTTAAACTATATGATAAACGCGATCGGAAATTAATATCGGTGAAATCTGGAATTGAATAGTTTGCATCCTTGGTCTCTATATCCTTACTTTTTGTATCACCAATTGTTATAAAGGGTTTAATATCGTTTACTATGTATTTCGGCAGATCCTTTATAGAATATAATTCGCCGGTTGAAAAGAAATGACCATATTTCTCTCTGTGCTTTATTATTAATGCTGCGTAATTAATATCAAGTTCGGGTATCTTCTGTAGCTCGGTTAAATCTGCATTATTTATGTTTATTGGCTCCTTCTTCAGATCTTCTAAATAATCAATTACATTTAACTCCTCGTTATTTGTAACTGGCTCAGATACAACGTTCTCGATCAATTGATCCGATATAACCGATGTCGAATCCTCATCCTGCGCAATTATCATTCCGGGTATCATCACGCTCCAAATCAACAACAACGGATGAAATCTCATTTTATATCTAAATATTCTCTGATATTCTTTGTACGGTTCCCTTCTTTATCAAATGATATGATAATCCCTGCCTGATGTGTCAATCCTAAATCAGGATGGGTAAATACCGCATAATCAAAATTAAAGATGGAATAATGTATCCCTATACCGCAGCTGAACTTGGCAGGTTCATTTGCATATCCTATTCTTAATGAGAGATTGTCGATTATATCATAATTGATCCCCGACATTATCGATGCTTTGTATCTTATGTCTTTTTCTAAAGCAAAGTTTAAACTAAAGTTGTAATAAATATTATAGCTCAACCCTGCATCCAGGATAATCGGTATATCGTCTTCACCGGAAATGAATGAAGCTCTGTTTAGGTTTTGAACATAAAAACCTATCCTTAGGTCGTCTGTTAAATATCCTAAACATCCGGTATTTAGATAAATAACTCCTTTATTCCCGTATCCCTCAATTGAAACTAAATGATAGTTACAGGAAACACCTGCAAAAAATTTATGAAGATATGATGTTGAAAAACTGAGCAGTATTTTGGACTCACGGTATAATTCAAATCCATATGTCATCGCTCCTATTCCTGCGGAACCGAAACCTAATGGTTCAACGTATGCTATATATGCATTCTTTAATTCATTTAACCCGAATGGGGCAGGGGAATAATATATCCCTACCTCCCGCCAGTTAAGTTGTGCTAACCCGGCAGGATTATTAAAAAGTGCAAAAACATCGTCCGAAAGAGCTGCATCTGAATTGGACATAGATATCTGCTTAGCTCCCGGATTCATCTGACCATAGGAGAACGATGTAATAGCACTAATTATTAAAAGGTGAAATAAAACCCGCATAGAAATTTTAATTCATTGTTTAATATATATGTAAATTTCTATATTAAA
Source organism: Ignavibacteriaceae bacterium (assembly GCA_031292455.1). GTDB lineage: Bacteria > Bacteroidota > Ignavibacteria > Ignavibacteriales > Ignavibacteriaceae > Fen-1301. The sequence continues at coordinate 2,452 of JARLHC010000033.1, read as the reverse complement.
TCAATAAAATAAATTATTTAGTGGTCAGTGTATGAAATACTTCCTTTTTATCTTCCTGGCTTTTGTTTCTGTCGGCTTATCTCAGGAATTAAATTGCCAGATTACTGTAAATATGGATAAGCTGCAGACCTCTTCTAGAGACCCTCTTATGGGTTTTCAAAAGGTGGTGGAAGACTATCTTAATAAGACTAAATTTACTCCGGAAAAATGGGAAGGCGGAAGGATTGAATGCTCTATGAATATCCTCCTTCAGACCGCCGATCAACCTAACTATACTGCTCAGGTCGTTGTTACTTCACAACGGCCGCTGTACCATAGCTCCCAGAATTCACTTATGCTTAATATAAATGATGGTACCTGGAGATTTTCGTACCAGAAAGACCAGCCCCTCAATTCTAATCAGTCTGTCTATGATCCCATTACTAGTTTCTTGGACTATTATGTAAATGTTATTATTGGTCTCGATGCTGATAGCTTTGATAAACTCAGTGGTACAAGATATTTTTCAAAGGCTCTGGATCTCGTTAATCTTGGGGCTACTAGTGCTTACTCTGATGGCTGGCAGAATAGCAGCGCATCCTTCAGCAGGAGAGGACTTGTGGAAGATCTCATGAGCGAGAAATACCGCCCCTTCCGAGAAGCTTTTTATGAGTACCATTATAATGGTCTCGATGTCTTTGACTGGAATCAGAATATCGCTATTAAAAATATGGCCAAACTCGTTAACGCCATTGATAATATTAGGGCTAAAAACGATATCAATACTGTCCTCATGAAGGTCTTCTTCGATTCTAAAAGCGGCGAAATGGCCGAACGCTTTAAAGTCTATCCTAACAGGGATATATATCAAACATTAAAAAAAATAGATCCTGCACACGCAAAAAAGTATGATGATGCCTTTTTCGGAGGGTAGAATTCTGTTTTAGTAAAAAGAAAGAATTACTTCTCTTATTCCTTGGAAATAATAATTAACCTTCTGGAGGTTACATGGCTACATTGAACTCTATTGAAGTTTTCCTCTCCGCAAAGAATATTGCTGTGGTCGGGGTATCTAGAACCGGCCTGAAGTTTGGGTATTCTGCATTCAAACAACTCCGCTCTTCTGGTCATAATGCCATTCCCGTTAATTCAAATGCTGACTCTATCATGGGTAATATCTGTTACCATAGTTTAACTGAACTAAAAAATCAGGTCGATGCAGCATTGATTATAGTCCCGCCTGTTCAGGCTGTTAAGGTAGTCCATGATGCGCTGAATGCAAATATTAAAAATATTTGGTTCCAGCCTGGTTCTGAATCAAAAGAAGCTTTGGAATTGTGTGAAAGAAATGGAGTTAATTTTGTCCATAAACAATGCATCTTGATGCATTTGGAACCAGTCGCGTCCATTCATAAAATACATAGATTCATTAATAAAGTAATTGGACTGTATCCCCGGTAAGATGTTCTCTGATTTAATGGATCTAACTCTGTGTCTCTGATTGAACCTCTGTTTTCGTATTCTCTAATATGTGAAGCAATCTTGAAAAATAAATTGCTTTCGCTTTATTCGTATAACAGCGGTTATGCTTAAATCGATTAACTATCTGGTCTACAGTAACTTCCCTCTGTGTCTTATGCTGAGCTCTCCTGATAAGATAATCATTTAAGATCCTTAACTGATCGTTCTGTGTTTTGTGCGTAAAGTTAATCTTTGCCATTTTTCCCTGACCCTTTTATTAATTACATAATAACATAATCATTTATATTATATAATTCAACGATCTAACTTTATTTTATAAAACATTTAGCTTTCCCCCGCGTTTACAAGCACTTTCTGGCATCCCGTCGCTTATATTCGAAAGAGTTAATGATCCTTCTTTCCTGCATTTTCCCCCTTATTTAGCCGCCTGATCGTCTATAAATGTAAAATAATTTGACGGAAATTTTAACGCTGCATTATGCGCCTGCGTTATCTCAGTAAAGATTCCAAATACTGTCGATCCGCTCCCTGTCATTAAAGCAAACTCTGCACCACACTCGTATAACTGCTCTTTAATCTTCCTTATTTCAGGATACTCTTTAAAAACAATAGATTCAAAATCATTTGTAACTCTGTCTTTTAGAAAAGATAAACCCTTATGATCTTCTGATCCAATCTGACTTAACCTGAACTTCGGAACCCTGGTGCCCGCCTTGCCGAATGCCCATGAGGTTGATATGTGTATGCCCGGATTAACAATTAAAATTGGCCTGTCTATAATTAAACTAATTGGCTCAAATATTTCTCCGCGTGAGGTCGCATATTTCGGCCTGGGATCAATAAAGTACGACGCGTCTGAACCAATCTTCAATGCTAAACTAAATAACTCTTCCTGTGTTAATTTAAAATCATAGATCGTATTAAACGCCAGCAGTGCTGCAGCACCGTCACTGCTTCCTCCTCCCATTCCTGCTCCTATTGGGATCTTCTT
>JARLHC010000151.1 GCA_031292455.1 Ignavibacteriaceae bacterium | reverse complement strand
TAAAAAATGAAAATATACTTTCCACCCATTGCCCCCTTACTTTTAATTTTTCTGCTTAGTATTACCTGTAATTATATTGCCTCGGATTTTCATTATATAGGCAAAACTTTAGGATGGAGTTCTTTTATACATTTTAAAATAATATCAAATTAGGGATAATCGGATAATCGAATGAGAACAATAAAAATAATAACCAAATTTCTATTCTTATTTATGTTTGCAGCCCAGCTAAAAGCGCAGGATACTACAAAGCCGTTTTATTTTCCTCATAAAACCGGTGATATATGGGAGTATTTATATTCCGAAGTTCCATATGTCGATACTATCCAAAATTTTACCATATTCGATTCTACAGATTCTAAGGGTATAGTTCACATAACCCAGCACGCTCGGTTTATAAACCCCATTGAGCCCCCAACTATTCTCAGTGATACTTCAATATTTTGGATTGACACTATTAATTATGATGTTTTTACAAAGAGACCTATGATGGATACAGCGCTGGTTTATAAACTGAATGGTGCTAAAGGAGAAAAATGGATAATAAAAATATACTATGATAGTAGCAATATACTGGGCTATGAAATGGCCAGAATTATTGATAAATGGAAAGGTTCAATATTTGGTAAAAATACAACATTTATGCAAGTATTATTTTATAGTTCCATTGATAGCATCGACACAATTGGGAATAGTGTATATGGCTCTGATATAATAGCAGATGGGTTTGGAGTAATATCAAAGGGTGGAGGAGAATTAGCGGGTCAGATAAATCTAATAGGTGCTGTAATAAATGATACTCTTTATGGTGATACTACAAAAGTCACAGGCATTAATAATAAATACATATTACCTATTCCTGATCAGGTAAAACTATTTCAAAATTATCCAAACCCATTTAACCCTTCCACAACAATCAGTTTTGAACTTCTAGGTCGGGAAAGAATTTCTTTAATTATTTATGATATTCTTGGGAAAGTTATAAGATACATAATAGATAATCAGGAGTATCCTGCTGGCGTGCACAAAATAAATTGGGATGGAATCAATAACAATGGAAAAAGAACCGCAGGCGGTATTTATTTTTATCGCTTAATAACCGATAATCAACTTATTACTCATTCTATGATCGAATTAAAATAAGGAACTAAAAAATGAAAAATCTTTTATCTTTATTAATCATGATATTATTTTCTTTAAATAATTTAGTATTTGGTCAGGATATGTTATGTGGCACAACCGGACCAGGCACAATTTCTACTCAAACAGGTGGAATTTATATTCCTTCACAAGGCACATTAAGAGTCTTAGTTGTTTTTGCACGTTTTAAGGACGACAACTCTACCCATGATTATTGGGACGCTGGTAGTCCGCCGCCTCATTATCAGTCATATATAGATTCTAATACTTCAACAGGTTCTACTAATTATCTTAATCTAACAAATTATTTTAACCAAATGTCCATGGGTACCTTTCATGTTATAGGAAAGGCAGTGTATGTCGAATCTCCCAACAATCTAAGTTACTATGGTTCTAATTATTATTTGGCAAATAAAGAATTATTACAACAAAAAGTTGACCCTATGATAAATTTTTCTCCTTATGATAACTGGACTTGTAATTCAGATTATAATTTTACAAATCAGCCGGATGGAACAATTGAATTGTCCTCTATTGGCAATATTACATACAGAAAATTAAATCATTATTGACAAGAAACGACTTAACACCTAGTTTGAATTGTGCGTTTTTAATAAACCAAATAATTCTTGGTAATTAACTATGTTGCGACAGTCTCCCCTGCTTTTTAATTTTAGTAGGATTAATTATGAAAATGTTTATATGGATTCTTACAATTCTTTTTTCCTTATCTCTCTCTCTTTTTAGTCAAACTTTTCCTCCATCTATTGAAAAATGGAGCGACCCCGTCCGAGTTGATTCTTTCTCCAATCCTTACGAGTATGAAAGCGAAGCTACCTTAACAAATGATGCAAGGACAATATATTATTTCAAGAATGATGCTATCTATACATCAAATAAATCAGATTCGGTCTGGAGTTCACCTGTAAGGTTAAATGGTTATATAAATAATGGAGAACCTATTAGGAACACATCATTAAGCAGAGATGGCAAAAGGTTATATTTCTGCAGATGGGGAGGCTATGGAAATTGGGATTTATGGTACAGTGACTATATTGATAGTCTGAAAGACTGGGGACCTTCTCAAAATATGGGTCCTGAAATAAATTCTCCGAACGGAGAATATTTTGCTTATGAATATAGCAAGGATACTTTGTATATAATTAATAATGTGTGGGCCATGGAGGGTCTCTGTATTTATGTAAAGGATTCGACCAATAAATGGAAAATAGTAGACAGTTCAAATTATTACAATCCTTTTGGGATTGGACATATTAGAGGACTAAGCATAACTCAGGATAAAAGGAAGGCATATTTAAGCCAATATGTATTTTCTGTTTTTGATACAGTTCAATCAGATTTATTTGTTACTTACTGGGATACTTTGTTACACCATTGGGGTAATACTTATGAATTAAATATAAATTCACATGGCTTTGTTATTTCAGGATGGACAGAAGGAATAGGTGGATGGGATCAATATCCTTGGATATCACCGGACGGAAAAACATTATATTTCACTTCCAACAGGGATGTTGCAAGGGAAGATTCAACGGCTAATCCGGATATTTATATAAGCCATCTTCTAATCGATGAAAATGGAAACCCGGTAGGTATTAAAGATCAACCAAAACCTGAAATCGGTGGATTTAATCTTTATCAAAATTATCCCAATCCTTTTAATCCCGCGACAACAATAAGATATGAAATTCCACATAAATCAAAGATTTCATTAAAAATATTTGACTTACTTGGAAGGGAAATAATGACCGTAATAGATGAAGTGAAAGAAAAAGGTAAGTACGAAGAGAAAATAAATGTTGCCCGGATTTCAAGCGGTGTATATTTCTATCGGCTAAAAGCAGATAATTATATTGTATCAAAAAAAATGATCTTTATGAAATAAGGAAGATCTTCCGGTTAGTTGGACAAAAAAGATTACATTTTGCTATAAGAAAAACATGAAGTAACCGGAAACAAAAATAACTAACCGGAAGTGCTTCCTAATAGTAAATAGCATCAAAAAATTATTTAGCAATTATAAGCCGTTGGTTAATGCTGACGGCTTTATTTATCTAATAATAATTCTGAAAGATAGAGATTATATAAAAAATAAAAAGCTGGCGTAATTATTAACATCGACGGGAATAAAAATAACTTTCCACATAGAGTATCCCAATTACCTTTTAGGGAAAGGTACTTGCATAGATGATTCTATTAAATTATATTCAGCCAAACAAATCCTTGGGCTGTTATCGCTGAATGCGTAAATAAATGAACAGAAATAAAACCTTTTTAATAATATCTATAGTCTTACTCCAGCTTACAGCAGCCGCTCAACCAAAAGAGATAGTTGCTTATTATCCTGAATGGGCTCCCGCTCTCCGGAATTATTGCGTTAAAAATATTGAAACTTCAGGGTCGGCAGACAAAATTACTATTCTGAATTATGCATTTATTGAACCCGCGCCCGATTCCTCCGGTCATATCATTGCAAAGTTTATGAATCCGTTTCTCGATTATCAGCAGGTATACTCGGCTGGTTTAAGCGTTGATGGTGTTGCAGATGATTCAACTCAACTCTTGCGCGGAGAGTTTAATCAGCTTAAAAAGCTAAAAGCTATGCACCCCCACCTTAAAATAATTGTTTCCATTGGTGGATGGACTGGCTCAACATGGTTCTCGGATGCAGCCCTTACTTCTCAATCAAGAGAATTATTTGTAGACGACTGCATCAATAAATTTATTTATGGAAATTTACCCGTAAGTAATAATGCTGGCGGTAATGGTGTTGCCGCTGAAATATTTGATGGATTTGACATCGACTGGGAATTTCCTGTTATCGGCGGGGACGATAGTATCCATCACAATAAAAATGACAGGGATAATCTGTCTGAATTAATATCTTTATTCAGGAAAAAACTGGATAATTTAAAATCCGGCTTACTGCTTACTGCTGCTATCCCTGCAAGTGGAGGCAACCTATGGAAATTTAATCTGTCAAAAGATCAGGCCAGTATCGATTGGTACAATCTGATGACTTATGATTTTCATGGAAGTTGGAATAATAAGGCAGATCATCATACTAATCTGTTTTCTTCACCTTCCGATACAATATTTAAAGGTATAAAAGAATCCTTCGCAGGATCGATTCTTTATCTGATAGATTCGGTAGGTGTTAGTCCACAGAAAATAGTTCCGGGTGCTGCTTTCTATGGAAAAGGATGGAAAGTTACTGATTCAAATAATCATGGATTATATCAGTCAGGCACTGTAGCCCATGGAATTTCTGAGTCGGACTTTATTGATTATAAAAATCTCGCATCACTTATGGATGCTGGTTATGAATATAATTGGGATAATGAGGCAATGGCTCCTTATCTCTTCAATTCAAAAGACAGTACTTTCTTGACTTTTGATGATCCAGTGTCTGTTGCATTAAAAACACGTTATGCCTCTGCTCATAACCTCCGGGGATTAATGTTCTGGGAGATCAGCGGCGATGATTCTGTCGGTACATTGGTAAATACAATCCATAACCGTAATATGACGGATATTAAAATCCGTAAAATACATTATGACAAAAAATCACCCTTAATAAGTTTAACTATCCCTTTCGGAGCTAAAACTATTCACTCCGGCAAAGATGTTATATTGAATATAAAAGTAATTAAAAAAGATGCCCCTATAGTAAAGGTGGAATATTTTACGGATAATATCTCTCTTGGTTACAATACCAAACCTCCATTTAGCTGGGTCTGGTTTAATGCTCATAAAGGTAAACATTCACTTTCCGCACTTGCAATAGATAGTGATGGAAATAACAAATATTCTAAAAAAGTATCTGTTGTTGTTAAATAAGGTCAATCTGCCGTCAATAGCTCCTTCTATCTTCGCTTAATTGATAAAATAAAATCCAAAACAAGAATACTTTCTCCATGCTGACTTATATCACGCCCGTAATACTTGCCACTTTGATTTACTCTAGTGGTCTTGAAATTAAATAGAATTTGATTTAGTTTCTTGTAGTTAATGTAATTATATCTAGACGGGAATATTTTAAGTAAAAACTATTCACTATTCGTTAAGAAGGCATATTCCCTGATTAAGTTTATTTATTTATAAACTAGTGTGGAGTAATTATACCCCAATTCTTTTCTTTAATAAGATAATCTCTTTTTTAAAAATCTAAAATTAAACCTATAGGAGTATTATGAAAACAACACTACTATTAGCAGTAATTCTATTTACGGCTATGAATATATTTCCGCAAACAGAATTTGTCAGGATTAACCCGAAACTTAACAAAACAGCTGCTCCCCAAAGTCAGATTTATCTCCCTGATACATTAATCCTTTATACAATAAATGATTCTATTCGTATGAGTGCTTCTTATAACCAGGCTGGTCAATTTACTCAAAGATTAACAGAGATTTGGGCGGGTGGTAAATGGAACAATTATCTGCGAAATACCTGGACATATTTCGATGCCAATGGAAATAGTATAAATGTACTTCAGTCATGGTTGGGGGGGCAATGGGTAAATTCTACCCTGGATAGCTCCACCTATGATACTAAGGGAAATATGCTCGTTCATATGTTCAGGTATTGGTCCAATGGAGCATGGAAGGATTCTATTTATAGCACTCGCACCTATGATGCTAATGAAAATATGCTTACTGACTTAGGTAAGTTTTTGACAAATGGTCAATTACAAAATCATGATCGAACCACCTGCACCTATGACGGCGCTGGGAATATGCTTACATATTTGTATGAAACCTGGACTAATAGCCAGTGGACTAATTCAATTCAGTACACCTACACCTATGGCGGAAATAGGAACGTGCTTACCTCTTTTTATCAGTATTGGCAGAATTCTCAATGGAATAATGGAACACTAGACACCTACACTTACAATGGAAATGGGAAAGTGCTTACCCTCCTGGTTCAGTCTTGGAGTGGGAGTTGGACAAATGCCTCAAAGAGCATCTACACTTACGATGCCAATGGGTATGCTGTTAACTGGCTGGAGCAGTATTGGTCAATGGGGCAATGGGTAAATACCACTCAATTTACCTACACTAATAATTCAAGTGGAAAAGTGCTTACAGCTTTGACACAGATTTGGCAGAACTCGACATGGACAAATTATCAGCAATCCACATCTACATATGATGCAAACGGGAATCAAATTACGGGATATAATTCATCATGGTCAAATTCTTCATGGATACCGATAGATAACAACTTTGTTATTAATATAAATGACGGTAATTACTATTTTTCTGGTTACGCTATTAATATCTCATACATTCTTGTTAATACAACTGGTGTTTCATCAGAAAGGAATAATTCCGTTAAAGATTATTTACTATTTCAAAATTACCCGAATCCGTTCAACCCATCGACCTGTATAAATTATTCTCTTCCCGCTGATTCCAGGGTTACTCTGGAAGTTTATAATATTGCAGGTGAGAGAATTAGTCAGCTTGTGAATGAAGAACAATCGGCAGGAAATTACTCTGTAGCTTTCAGATCATCTAAGTTATCTTCAGGAGTATATTTCTATAAAATAACTGCTGTAGGTAAAGCCAGTGGGAATAATTTCTCTTCAATTAAGAAAATGATTTTACTTAAGTAAGCACTGTCAATTATCCTCTCTTATATAAAAGCCGCCGGGTTTTATCCTGGTGGCTTTTTAATGCATATGCTTGACTCATTTTACTAGTGCATGGAAAACCATAATATTCTAGGATATTACTATCTGACGCTTGATGCCAAGCTTCCTCATTTTCGAACCAAGAGTCTTTCCATTGATCCCTAAAAATGTTGATGCACTATTCTCCCCGGTAATTTTTCCTTTTGCAATTTTAAGAGCATCTAAAATATGTTCTTTTTCAATCTGTTTTAATGTCTTGAATGAATGCGGATCGGGAATTGTCTCCTTTAAATTCCCTCCTAATAATTTTTGAAAATTTAAGTTAGTCCCTTCCGAAACAATTATTGCACGTTCGGTAATGTGCTCCAGCTCCCGGATATTGCCCGGCCAGTTGTATTGCATTAGCATATCCAGATCTGACTTACCAATAGATTTAACTTCTTTACCTATTTTTTTTGAATATTTATCGGTAAAATATTTTACTAAAAGCGGGATGTCTTCACTCCGCTCTCTCAGAGGAGGAACTGAAATCGGGAATACGTTTAATCTGAAAAATAGATCTGCTCTGAATTTACCTTCAGCAACTTCTTTATCGAGATTACGGTTTGTTGCGGCAACAATTCGTACATCTGAATAAATTATATTTTTTCCTCCTACTCTTTCAAATTCTTTTTCCTGTATAACGCGTAATAGTTTAGATTGTATTTCAAGCGGTAATTCTCCGATTTCATCTAAAAATATGGTCCCGCCATTTGCTATTTCAAATTTACCGATTCTTTTTTCTATAGCGCCTGTAAAGCTGCCCTTTTCATGGCCGAATAATTCCGATTCAATTAATTGAGAGGGCAGCGCAGCGCAATTAACTGTTATAAACGTATTCTCCTTTCTTTTTGACAGATTATGGACGGCTTTAGCAATTAACTCTTTTCCTGTTCCGGTTTCCCCCAGGATTAATACAGTTGCATCCAGTGGGGCAACCTGTCTTACTTTACTTAATGAATTCTGAATTGCGGAGCTTTCACCAATAATCTCCAGGAAATTGTTTGTTAAATTTATCTCATCAAGTAAAAAGTTTTTCTCTTGTTCCAATTTATTTGTTAGGATCTGTATCTCTTCAAAAGCATAAAAGTTACTTAATACTAATCCTAATTGGGGTAATAAATGCATCCCCAGTTCTACTTCTTTTATGGCAAAAAAGGTATTAACATTTTGGGAGAACGCCAGATCTATCATTTCTTTTTTATGCATCCATAAAAACGGATTACTTCTGCCAAGTATTAAATTCAATTCGCCTAAGTTCTCATAGGCAATTTGTAAAACAAGAAAAGAATTAATAGAATATTTGTCCTTCATTTGTTTGATATGCGAGAATTGATCGCACAGTTTATCGAAAAGTTCACCGGCTATTTCTATATTGTTTTCTCCTTCCTTTCCTTTGACTTTTGATTTAAGTGATAATAAAGCCAGTGTTAAATTGCGGCTTGAAGGAATTATTTTGAATGAATCTGTATTATCTTTGATAAGGGTGAAAGAAGAAGAATAGTTTGTTTCAGACTTTTGGGCGTAAAGAGCTACATATTCACATGGGATCAACCTGTTTATTTCATTAGCTAATTTTACAAGTAATGCATCCCTATCCTTAATTGTAACAAGATCAACAAGCAGGTTTATCTGCATTTCTTTCTCTTTGTCTTTGCTCTGGAGCTCTTCGTATGCCTTTACGTTGCTGATAGCTGAACCAATGAGGTTAGCAATTTTAAGGGAATAGTCGTCATCCTTATGATTTGTACTATATTCTTCAGATGAAAGTATGAGATATCCAATAAGCTCGCCGCCTGTGTTCATCGGAATTAATATAAATGTATTTATATTAATTCCTTCCAGGAAGTTTCCAAATGATTGTTTGTCATTCTGGTTTTGCATAGCGGTCAAATATTTTGCATCCAGATGAATCAGTTTTGAATTTGCCAGGTGTGATTCTACGGGGATAGAATTTATTGGAACAGTTTGAAACCATAAAGTTGAATCTAATATTCTTTTCGGCAAATCTATTTTTCCAATAATGAATCCAAGGTTTTCTTTGTTTTTATCCAGGAGAGCAACTCCCAGGATTTTAATGCCATAGAAACCATATAGTTTTTCGAATATTGTTAAAAATAAGCTCTCAGTGTCTTTAATAGTAGCTATATCATCATTGATCGACAAGAGCAAGGCTAAATCTTCGTTTATAGTCTCCATATATATCCTAAATATAATAAAGTGCTTATAATTAAGGAGTAAAAATAAGGCAATACTTATATATAAGCAATTAATACTGCCAAATCTGCAAATTTTTCTCCTATTAGCATATTTACCTATTTCATAATTCTGGTATCAGAGTTGTAATTACATCAAAGTAAGAAAAATTATAAACAACAATAACAAAACAATAAAAGGTAAGAATCATGAAAAAAATATTAGCCACTTTATTAATCCTCATTGCTTTTGTCCCGGTATCTTTTAGCCAGGATAGCAACCCATCAATTCAACCCGCCAGGACAGGTAAAATCGGCCTCGGCCTGGATGGAGTAACATCTCCAAATCTGGCAGTAAAATATTTCTTTAATAATAAAATTGCAATGGAAGTATCGGCAGGATATAATCTGTATTCTCCTGGTGGAGACGCTGCTGTTGGTCAAACTAAAGTAACCGGATCCGATGTCCGTGCAGGGCTTGCATTACTTTATAATTTTCCGGGAACCGATTTTATTCCTTATCTGGGTGTCGATGTTATGTATGAATCAAATAAAGCCGGAGGATTCTATGCCATTGAACCAGATGCGAAAAATAGTGTGAACGCAGGTATTCTGGTAGGTGGAGAATATTTCATCGGGAAGCAATTCAGCGTTGGAATGAAAGAAAAAATTGGCGTTGATGCCCAGCTTTCCCGTGACATTCCTAAAGAAGAAACTGATATTACATTAAATACAGTTACCGAGTTGACCTTTAGATATTATTTTAACTAAAAGTCTGGTTGTTCAATGTCAATAGAAAATGAAAGCTGAAATATATTAATAAAACAGAAATGCAGTTCCCGCCCGGTTGAAATATCGGGCGGGAATATATTCCGGTATGGTCATAAAAGTTCAAGTGAAATAAATATTTGGTCGAAAATATCATGAATTATGCAATTATAGCTGCCGGTGAGGGACGAAGATTAAAAGAGGAGGGTATACAAGAACCAAAACCATTAATAAAAATATTGGGTGTTCCATTAATAAGACGACTGTTGGACATTTGTATTCTTAACGGAGCTGCAACGATCAGTTGTATAATTAATGAAGAATCATCTTCATTGTATAATTATCTCATGAATCTTGATTTGCCAGTAAGATTGAATATCTGTGTTAAATCAACTCCAAGTTCTTTACACAGCTTATTCGAATTAAGAAAATGGCTGGAAAATATTCCTTTTGTCTTGATGACAACTGATACAATTTTTAAGGAGACAGAGTTCAGCGCATTTCTAAATTCATGCAGTCATTCAACTGCCGATGGTGTTATCGCAATTACCGATTATGTTGATGATGAAAAGCCACTATATGTAGAGTTTGACAGTGAGACAATTATCAAAAGATATTCAGATTCACCTCTCTCATTTAATTATATAACCGGGGGAATATACTACTTCAAAAAAAACATATTCCCGGAAGCAGAAAAAATGCTTAAGCTTAAGAAAGAACGCTTAAGAAATTTATTAAAACATCTTGCTGATGATGGGTATCGGATGAAGGCATTCCCATTTTCCAAGATGATAGACGTTGATCATGTAACGGATATTGCTAAAGCAGAAGGTTTTATCGGAGAAGAAATCTGGTGAAACAACCTTACCAATTAAAAAAACATTTTACTTCAGCAGATATGCCGGGATTTATAACAGCATTACAGAGCTATACATTGTTTGCTTTTGAAATACTGAAAAAATTCTGGTCGGTAAAGAAAAATAAGGAAGAAACCCTTAAAGAAATGTTTGTCATTGGTACTAAGGCGTTGCTCATGGTAATAACGGGAGGTTTGTTTGCAGGAATTATACTTGCTGTTGAAAGTGGCCACAGCCTCGAAATGTTTGGTGCAACAACTATTATAGGGAGAACGGTTTCGCTTGGAATGATACGCGAACTCGGACCTGTAATTACAGGGCTATTGCTGGCTTCCCGAACAGGAGCTAAAAACACATCTGAACTGGGAGCAATGCAGCTAAGTGAACAGATTGATGCGTTGCAGGCATTTGGATTAAGCCCAATTAATAAACTTGTAGTTCCGAGAGTGGCTGCAGCTCTTATAATGTTTCTGCCTCTAACACTTATTGCTGATCTGTCCGGAGTCTTAGGCGGAATTTTTATTACAAACCAAACATTTCATGTCGATTTAGCTTATCTGCTCAATTCGGTTGTTAAGGTCATAAAATTCAAAGATGTATTAGTCGGGTGTATCAAACCGGTGTTCTTCGGTTTCTTTATTTCAAGCATTAGCTGTTACTATGGGCTGTCAACAAGGGGAGGTACATCAAATCTCGGCAAGAATGCAATATCATCGGTTGTAATGTCTTCACTTGTGGTGCTTGGGCTTGATTTAATCTTCACAAAAGTGATTTGGGAGGTTCTCTGAAATCATGATTGAGTTGAAAAATATATCCCTTGAATTAACAGGACGAAAAATTCTGCATGACTTATCATTGAAAATTGATGACGGTACTATTTCCGTCATTTTAGGCCCAAGTGGTGTAGGTAAAAGTACTATACTTAAAATTATTCTTGGATTATTAAAGGTTGATTCGGGTAAAGTATTTATTGACGGGAAAGATTATACAAATACCGGTGAGGATCGCGAACTAAAGTTACAAAGAAAAATAGGTATGGTCTTTCAGGGGAATGCATTGTTTGATTCACTTACTGTCAGTCAAAATACAGCTTACTTTTTATGTGAAAGTGATAAAATATCCCGGGAAGATATTGACTCTAAAGTAAAGGCAACTCTTGCATTTGTTAATCTGGACGGTACAGAGGATATGTACCCTGAACAATTGAGCGGAGGTATGAAAAAACGCCTTGCAATTGCCCGTGCACTTATAGTAGAGCCAAGCATTATCCTTTTTGACGAACCTACTACGGGACTTGACCCGATCAATTCCAGGGTTATCCTTAACCTGATTAGAAATTTAAAAACTATGGGTACTACTTCTGTTATTGTGACTCATATTATTAATGATGCAATTGCAGTTGGCGATGTGCTGACAGTTCTAAACGAAGGGACTGTTGTTACCTCAGGAAGTGTGAAAGATATTCTCCGCCACGATAACCCATTTATTAAAGAGTTTCTCTACGAAATTTATAAGGACACTTCTTTTATTTCCCGAAACCAGGATCAAATGCAACAATGAACGATTCAAATAAAATTATGAAAAACAAAGTTGGGCTTACAGTTTTAGCCGGTATCATCATTCTTCTTATTCTTTTAATAATTGTTGGCACTGATGAGTATTTCTTTTCAAAAACCTATAATCTGGTTGTCTGCATTGACGATGCATCGGGGCTGGTAAATGGTGCACCGGTACTGCTGGGCGGGGTTAAAATTGGCAACGTGGAGAAAATTGATTTCCTTCCTGATAAGGAGAAAGACAATATTCATATTCTCCTTAAGGTGCTTAGCTCCTGCAGGATGAAAATAACTACCGGCACCTTTGCAGAGATTCGCGGTCTTGGAATCCTCGGTGACAAATATGTTTACTTATCTGTTGGAATGCCTGGTGAATCTCCTGTACCTGATTTTGCCAATATTCCTTTTAAGAAAGGGATTGTAATTGAAAATCTTGCAAAAGATATAACGCCCATAACCACTGAACTGAAGAGTATTCTAATAAATCTCCATAGGATGACAGATTCAATGGTAGCAGGTAATGGAACCTTTGCCCAGCTAATAAATCAACCAGCGTTGGCCACAGAAATTAGTCATGTTGCTAAACATGCTGATGACCTGATTACAGCAATTGACAGCCGGGAAGGAACTACAGGACAATTAATTCATAATAAACAGCTATACACCGATCTTAACGAAATTATTACCACAACAAATAAACTTTTGAGCGGGCTGCAGAGTGGTAAGGGGAGTGCCGGAAAATTAATTACAAGCGATTCATTATATAACAATATTAATTCGACTGTCGGCGATTTGCGGGGTATTCTTAGTGCCAACCGGAGTGATACAACTATTGTGGGTAGTCTTCTATCGGATAAAAAATTTCTTGAAAGTATAAAAAACTTAATTAATGAACTTAACGGTCTTGTGGAGGATGTAAAAAATAATCCCCGGAAGTATTTAAAGGTGACTGTCTTTTAATAAATAAAAATAAATCATGGAAACTATGAAACTTAAATTTGCAGGAATCAGGCGAAAAGAAATTTATTCGCCTAATCATATAACCAATGATTCAATTATACTTCAGCTCACCGGCGAGGTATTAATGGATTACGGGCATGATGTTGAGCTTTACGATGAAGACTTTATCGAGTCTAATGATATTGATGAAACATATATTTTTACGATGGCGCAGGGACTTCAGGGGCTGCTCCGGTTGAAAACTTTAGAAGAGCAAGGAAGATTTTTAATCAATAAACCTTCAGGTGCACTCAATACATACCGCATTGATATGATCCGGATTCTTACAAATGCCGGAATTCCATTTCCTAAAAGTATTGTAGTCGGAAATGTAAAAGCAGCAGTTAAATCGTTTGATGAATTTAATACAAATCAACTCTGGATTAAAAGGGGAGACGTTCATGCTGAACATCGTGAAGATGTTACACTCATCTCTTCAAAAGGAGAACTCTGTGTTATGCTTGAGGAGTTTGCTAAGCGAAATATTAAACAAATTGTATTACAGGAACATCTGCCGGGTAATACGATAAAATTTTACGGTGTTCTCGGAACAGAATTCTTCCGTTGGAATCAAACCGACGGTGATCGTGTTATTCAATATGATATTAATGAAATACGCCGCCTTGCCTTCCTTGCTGCGAAAGCACTTGGGGTTGATGTATTTGGAGGTGATGTTATTGTATCGCCGGACGGAACAATAACAGTTATAGATATTAATGACTGGCCGAGCTTTGCACCGGTCAGAGAAGAAGCAGCAAAGAATATTGGACTAATTATTAACAAAAAGGCTTTAGAATATGAAAAACAGCAGATTAAAGAAAACCAGGTTCGCATCTATAGTAACTGAAATTCCGGGGAAAAAATCCCAGGAAATATTTAATCGGGAACAAAAATATATTGCACCGGGTACCCAGACAATTGCCACATCATCCAAAATTGTAACTGCAAAAGGAGAGGGGGCTATTATTGAAGATGTCGATGGAAATCGCTTTATCGATTTTTTTGCAGGAGTTGGTGTAGCCAGTCTTGGTTATGGCCATCCGAAATATGTTAAATATTTTTCAGAGCAGCTGGCCAAAATACATGTAGGTAGTTTTACAACTGAATCACGTGCAAAACTTGTAGAGCTGCTTGCTTCAATAGCTCCGGGGGATTTGAACCGTAGTCAGTTTTACAGTGGTGGATCTGAAGCCGTAGAGGCAGCTCTAAGGCTTGCAAAATCGTATACTAAAAAATCTGAGTTCATAGGTTTTTGGGGAGGTTTTCATGGAAAAACACTTGGAGTAGTTGGATTGCTGGGTGATACATTTAAAAATGGTTTGGGTCCTCTGCCCGTAGGTATATATTCAACACCTTATGCCAATTGCAGACATTGTCCGTTGAATGATACTTTTCCGGGTTGTTCCTTCAGATGTGTCGATTTTATTCGTCAAAAGATCCGTTTTGAAACTACCAACAACATCGCAGCTATTGTTGTTGAACCTATCCAGGGAACAAATGGAAATGTCGTTCCGCCAAAAGGATTCCTTACAGAACTTAAAAAACTGACCCGGGAAATCGGAGCTGTTCTGATTGTTGATGAAATGATCACAGGGTTTGGCCGAACCGGAAAAATGTTCGGCTGCCAGCATGATGAAATGACTCCTGATATCATTACAATCGGGAAAGGATTTGGGGGCGGTTTCCCAATGACCGGACTCATGTCAAATGAAGAAATTATAAATGCAAAACCTTTTGCCAACCCATCGGGCAGTTCTTCCAGTTATGGGGGAAATCCGATTGCTTCCGCAGCTGCATATATAACTCTTCGCACAATCATTGACGAGGGGTTAGTTGAAAATTCTGCCAGGGTCGGCGCATTCATGCTCAATAAATTAAAATCGTTTCAAAAAGAATTTGATTTTATAGGTGATGTCAGGGGCAAGGGGCTTATGATCGGAGTTGAGCTTGTTAAATCAAAAGGATCACTGGAAAAACTTGATAAAAAATATTGCCAGATAATCTTCAGGGAATGCCTTAACAGGGGATTAATAGTTATGGGGTATAATCCCGACATCAGGATAAATCCTCCGCTGGTAATCACTGAAGAGATTGCCGAAGAAGGACTCGAAATATTACGGGAGGCTTTAATTTATGTGGCTGAACAGATCTGATATAGCAGATACATTTAAGTCCAAATATACCGAAGAATTTCTTGACGTTATTTTTTATCGCCCGGTAGGATATATCATTGCACGCGTGAGTAAGGCGATTGGCCTTACTCCAAATGCAGTTACTATTATAAGTATATTCTTTGGCGTGGCAGCCGGACATCTGTTTTGGTACTCGGATTTTAAGTTAAATCTGATCGGCGTACTGATGCTTATTTTTGCCGAAGCACTGGACAGTGCCGATGGACAGCTTGCACGCCTGACCGGATCGAATAGCAAATTTGGAAGGTTCCTGGACGGGTTCAGTGAAAATCTCTGGTTTTTAAGCATATATCTTCATCTTTTCTTCCGCTTAATCCGTGACGGATATTCACCTTATATAATTATTCTGATTGTGATTGCAGGAATTAGTCATTCATTCCAAAGTGCAATAGCTGACTATTACCGGAATGTTTTTACTTATATGGTACAGAGAAAAGGAATAAGTGAAATTGAAAATTCGGATAAACTTAAGCAGGAATACTCCTTATTAAACTGGCGGAATAATTTCGGCAGGAAGTTGTACATGCGTCTTTACATAAATTATACAATTCAACAGGAAGTTATCTCCTCACAGGCCTTTAGTTTGATAAACTATTGCGAACTGAATTTCTCATCGGGGATTCCAAATGATATAGTTACAATGTTTAAGAACTGGTGCTCCCGTTTAATAAAATATTACAACATCTTAACCTCGAATACAAGAATGATTGTTCTATTTTATGCGGCGCTGGCAGATAATATAATGATCTACATTCTGTTTGAAATTGTTTGTCTTAATATCCTTTTGCTTTATGTAGTCTTTCAGCATGAAGCTGCATGCAGATTAGCATTACAGGAAGCACGGAATTATACAATTGGAAGGTCCTTATGAAAAAAGGAGCAATAATAGGGTTTGGGAAAATTGCGCAGACAAATCATCTTCCGGCATTCAACTCTCCTAAGTTAAAAAGTCATGCTGAAATTGTTGCTGTGGTAGAACCGGATCAAAGCAATATGGAAATAAGCAAATCAAAACACCCGGAGCTCCGCTTTTATAAAACCGTGGATGACATGCTACGATACGAAGAAATCGACTTTGCCGACATAACCTGTCCTCCAAAATTTCATGCGGAGATTATGGAGAAATTGATTAAAAATAATTTGCATATCATATGTGAAAAGCCATTTACGCTGGATTTACAGGATGCAGAAAGAATCAAAGATAAATTAAATTCTTCAGGTTTGATGTTCCTGCCATGCCATCAGTATAAATATTCGCCGATATGGAAAACATTTAAAAATACAGTTAATAAGAGAGCCGGAACAATCTTACAATTTGATGTATTTCGAATGGCTGCTGATCCGGGAATAGAGATTACTGAAAACAGATGGAGAACCGGTTCTCCAAAAGATGGTGGTGGTATTCTGCTTGACACAGGTATCCATTATCTCTATCTGCTTTACTGGATGCTGGGAGAGCCAAATAAAATTACAGCCCGTCTGCCGCGAATAAGACACACCGGATATGCCTGTGAGGATAGTGCTTTTATTATTCTTGAATATGACAAAACCATAGCGCAAATTAATATAACCTGGGCAGCGAACAAACGCTATAATGATGCGAGACTTATATCGGAAAATTCCAGTCTCTTTTATGAAGGACGCAATAAACTCCAAATAAATAATAATGGTTCTGAAAAAGAACTTCTTGTTCCGGATGCTTCAGATAAACAGCATTATGTGTCGCTTTATTCTGAAATGTTTACTGAATTTATTCTTTCGGT
Organism: Ignavibacteriaceae bacterium; assembly: GCA_031292455.1. Lineage (GTDB taxonomy): Bacteria > Bacteroidota > Ignavibacteria > Ignavibacteriales > Ignavibacteriaceae > Fen-1301. The sequence continues at coordinate 78,490 of JARLHC010000151.1, read as the reverse complement.
TGAAGAGAAAAGGACTAACCCATATTTAATAGAAGAGGCATATCAGTCAATCAGACTAATTAACAGTTGTAAAAAATCCTCAGATTCAGAAAAAACAGTATCAGATATTGTATGAAAAATAAGATTAAATATTTATTCCTTCTACTTGGGATTATATTCTTCGGTTTTCTGCTGATGGATTTTGGTATAGGGAATATAGTTGTTAACCTGGAAAAGACAGGGTCGTATTTTCTTCCGATAATTGGTGTTTGGCTCTTCGTATATCTCTGTAATGCAGTTGCTTTCAATTTTATAATAAATAACAAATCGGTTTCCTTTTTCCGGGTACTTTCAATTACCATTCGTGGTTATGCGCTTAATTATATGACCCCGTTTTTTCATCTGGGGGGAGAACCGTATCGGGTTATTGCGTTGAAAAACAATCTTGGTTTGGGGGGAGCGCTATCAGCAACGATATCTTATTTGTTACTTCATTTTCTTTCATCTTTCCTGTTCTGGCTCATCGCAATTATTGCAATCTTTGCATTTATTCCACTAAATGGATTGGGGTTTACTGTTCTAATTTTGTGCTTTGGGCTATTTCTTATTGCTGTTTTCGCATTCCTGAAAGCTTACAAAAATGGAGTAATTAAATCACTATCCAAATTTATCGTAAAGATGCCTCTGTTCAGGCGATTCAGCACGTCATTTTCCAGCAGAGAAGAACTGTTAGAGGAAGTCAATAGGGATATATCAGATTTAGTGGGAAAAAACTTCAGGAAATTTTTAGCCGCTAATTTCTTTGAATTACTTTCACGCTTCATAGCAACACTGGAATTTTACTTCATTCTGCGTTCTATTGGTTATGCCCCAACAATCCTCGATAGTTTCCTTATAAATGCCGGGGCATCTATTATTTCGAATCTGTTGTTTATAGTCCCGTTTGAATTGGGAGTGAAGGAAGGAGGGTTATATCTGACACTTGGTTTGTTAAAGTTCCCGCCGGAGCTTGGTATTTATATCGGAATAGTGAATCGTTTACGGGAATTGTTCTGGATACTTGTCGGCCTGGCACTAATTTCAATGTCAGGAGATACAGTATCAGATAAACCGGGGATTAAAAATTCATTAAAAGCGTTGGATGATGGAAGCGATATTATTTGATTTTGGTGGAACCCTGGATACTAATGGTATTCACTGGAGCGAAAAGTTCTGGGATTTATATGAGCTTTTCGGAATTACGGTTTCGAAATGTCAATATGAAGAAGCTTACCGTTATTCTGAAAAGTTAATTGCAGAACGTACCAAACCCGGCGATGATATGTGGACTATGATTTCCAATCAGATTCAATTCCAATTTAATTATTTAAGGGACTCGGATTACTACAAACCAAATGATTTGCCGGTAAAGGATATGATTTCTTATTGCCGGTGGGATATCTTAAAACAGATAAACCGGAGCAAGCGTGTGCTGCAATTGCTTAAAAGCGATTATCGGCTGGGGCTTGTTTCAAATTTCACAGGGAACCTAAAGGCTGTGGTAGAATGCCTCTCTATAGATGAATATTTTGATGTGATTGCAGATTCACACATCCTGAATATTCCAAAACCTGACCCGCGCATTTTCATGTATGCTCTGAAGAAACTAAAAGCAGCTCCTGAAAATGTTTTTATGATTGGTGATTCTTATGACCGTGATATTCAACCGGCTAAATCAATTGGATGCAGCACTATATGGCTGGATGTAAAAAGCTGGAAAACAAATGAATCAACAACCAGCGCAGATTTTATTATCCGGGATCTGAAAGAGGTTCCCGGAATTATTTTTAATAAAGAAAAAAAACATGAGCAAAATACTCATGTAACATAATTACCCGTTATGCGCATTTGTGTATAACACAAAATAAATGGAGAAAACATGAACAATATAAATAATATTGCCGAAGCAAAAGGAAATTTAGGAGTACTAATTGTCGGGCTTGGGGGAGCAGTAGCTACTACTTTTGTAGCCGGATTACTGAGCATCCGGAACGGGTATGGAAAACCCATTGGTTCACTAACGCAGCTTGGAACTCTGAGGATTGGCGATAGAAGTAATAATGAGTTTCCGCTAATAAAAAATTTTCTTCCGTTAGCCAATTTAAATGATATAGTTATCGGTGGTTGGGATATCCGAGCTGATAATTGTTATGAAGCAGCAAAACAGGCTAAAGTTCTCAAGCTTGAAGATCTTGAACCGATTTCCGAAGAACTGGAAAATATTGAACCCATGAAAGGAGTATTTGACCGCTATTATGTTAAAAATCTTACCGGTACTCATGTAAAAAAAGGAAATAATAAATTTGAATTAATGGAACAGCTTCGGGCAGATATTCGTAGTTTTAAGTTTATGAACAATTGTTCCCGCCTGGTAGTAATATGGTGTGGCAGCACAGAAATATTCTTCCCAGCAAATGGGATACACTCTGATCTTAAGAAATTTGATCAGGGAATGCTTGATAATCATTTGGATATTTCGCCAAGTATGCTTTATGCTTATGCTGCCATTGCTGAAGGTGTTCCGTTTATTAACGGTGCTCCAAACCTGACTAATGATGTTCCGGCCCTGATAGAATTTGCAAAAGCACAAGGAGTACCTGTTGCCGGGAAAGATTTCAAAACGGGACAAACCCTCATAAAGACGGTTATTTCACCAATGCTCAAGGCAAGAATGCTTGGACTTAATGGCTGGTTTTCAACAAATATTCTTGGCAACAGGGATGGGGAAGTGTTGGACGATCCGGGATCTTTTAAAACAAAGGAAGAGAGTAAACTCTCTGTACTTGATCACATCCTGCAGCCGGACCTATATCCTTTATTATATAAAAAATATTCGCATCAGGTTCGTATCAATTATTATCCCCCGGCAGGCGATAATAAAGAGGGATGGGACAATATTGATATTTTCGGATGGCTTGGCTATCCTATGCAGCTTAAAATTAATTTCCTTTGCAGGGATTCCATACTTGCCGCCCCAATAGTTCTTGATTTGATCCTTTTTATTGACCTTGCTGCCCGTGTTGGTTTAAAAGGTATTCAGGACTGGTTATCGTTCTATTTCAAAAGTCCAATTCATGAAAAAGATAAAATCCCTGAACATGATTTATTTATCCAGCAGATGAAACTTAAAAATACTCTACGCGTACTTGGTGGGGCAAAACCTGTTTCTCATACAAATGAGAATGATGAAATATTTGCTGAAATGGAATCAGAAAATAAGTTATTTTAATAAATGCCGGTAAATTATAAGTATAATTATTTTTCCGGATATTGAAGTTAAGGCATTTTGGACATTATCGGCATATCGATATAACTTTGGTGATCCATATAACTATGGAAGCGTATTAGAATATTCGAAAGGCCGGAAGTAATGTTAATCGTATGGGGTAAGAAACCTATATGTCAGGGAAGTAAGGAAATGCGCTCGAATCGCGCTCAATTCAGTAAAGAGTATTTGGAGAAAGACACCTTGAATAATGAGAATACAGCTAAAGTTAAACTGAAAATAAATAAGCTTAATAAAAAGAATAGATGTATAGTCCGCAATTAAACAAAAACGTATTTACCTGTGATGGCAATAATTATCAACTATGGAAAAAATTTAATAATATTATATTATGTAAATGAAAAGAGTATTTTAAAGGTAAACACTTATGGAAAATTGTGTTAATCATCCCGATAGGGAAGCTTTCTCTATCTGCTTTAATTGCGGAAAACCTTATTGCCAGGATTGTTTAACTGAAAGTGGAGAATACTACTATTGCAAAGAACCTGCATGTATAATTGCAAAAAGTAAGGAAATAACCTCTGAATTAAATGTGAATATTGTTTGTCCTTTCTGCCAGTCTGAAATCCAGATAGATCAAATCGAGCAGAAAAAAAAGCTTGTCCGCTGCCCTGAATGTGATTCCTTATTAAATATTACGGTTAATCCACCCGAAATTATTAAAGATAAAAATTATGTGCAGGTCCTTTCCTCAATGAACCAGGGTGATCTTGGTATTATTAAATCCATGCTTGATAACAGGGGTATAGATTATTTTGTAAACGGAGAAAACTTCCTTAGTGTTGATCCCCTGATACAACCTGCACGAATTATGGTTTCAGAAGAGCAGCTGGAAGAAGCAAAAGAAATTATAAAAGATTTTGAGCTTAATATCTTTGGTGTATCTTTCAATCAAAATGACGAGGATGAAGATCAGTAAATGATCAGTATTCTCAATCCAAAGATGTAGCCCATTTTTCATCCCTTAGGTCGATTGTACCTCCCTAAATTCCTCTCTATTATTTACTATCAGATTTAGTCTGGATTTAATTTGAAATAATACCGGTTAAACTGTTATGTCTATTCCTGTTCTGTTAGGAGAATAATAAACTTAGACCTTAAAACATAAGTTAAAAATAATCTGCAATTGGCATGAAACGTAATATTATTTACATCCTTCTTCTGCTTCTTATATTAGCAGCCTTAAATAATACCTTTTTAGCCAAAAATAAAATAGTTATCAACACATACTTCCCAGTTAATAATAATAAAACCCTGGTTTATAATTCATCATTTGGTAAAAGTATAACAAAAAACTCCGGCGATGGTGATTTGACCATAACTTCCAGTAAATCTGATAAATTCAGATATAGTCAAAAATTAATAATAAAAGAGGACGGGGTATATGTTAAAGAGACATATCAGTTTCTCAATATACTTCTGTTTATTAAAAAAGAAGAAACTTATACATATAATAAACCTTTGCTAAGATTTCCTCTTCCACTGACAGCTGGAAGGGAATGGAAATGGGATGGGGAGGAGTATTCAAAAAATGGTACCGATAAAGTTAAGATTACCGGAAAAGTCTTTCATAAGGAATTTGTTATAACAAAGGCAGGAACCTTTGAAGCCATTAAATTAGAATCTGTTGTTGAAAGTTCCACCAATGAAAAGAATAAGATAACCGAATGGTATGTGGAAGGCATCGGGTTAATAAAAGCAAAAATAATGATTGAAGGGGGTGGAATAATGGGATTTCTCAGGGATATTCTGGGTTACAGTACCATCGAATTTGAGCTTAAAGAAATAAGAAATACATAGCCGGATAATTGTATTTTATAAAAAATGTATACTTGCCGCTTGGTACCGGCTTTATAAAACTTAAAAGAAAAATAGTTCGATAAAAGTTGTATTAACTCCGGTTGAAATAATCGGGAGGGAAACATGAATGAACTAATTGTAAGAGATAATATGATTGAAGGTATTGCCATTATAAGTTTTGAATGGAAGTACCTGTATAATTATGAGGCCAATGGAGGACGGCCGCGAATATTTTCTGACGATATGATTGGACGGAAAATATTTGATGAAGCGCTGGGGGACGAAAAGAGTATTTTCTTTAAGCTCTGCCATAGTGTTATGAACGACCGTGTCCCACAACAGGTGGAAAAGGAATATACATTAACTGATGGTACTAACCACTGGTTTCAGGTAAATGCAGCACCTGTTCCTGAGGGGATAATTGTACAAACCTCGGATATAACAGAAAAAAAACTGGAGGAAAGTCTATTAAAAGCATCGCTTAACAAAAAAGATGTGCTGTTACGTGAACTTTACCATCGTACCAAAAACAATATGCAGGTAATTTCATCCTTATTTTCGTTAAAAGCCTCTTATTTAATTGATGCAGAGATGAAAATTATTTTTAATGATATGACAAACAGAATTAAAACCATTTCAAAAATACACGATATGCTTCATGAGTCGACCGATCTGACGCAAGTCGATCTTAGTCAATACATTCTCCATATAATTCAATTACTTAGCAGAAGCTTTTTAGATAAATCCGAAAGAATCTCAATAAAAAAAGAACTTGAGGAAATTAAGGTTGATATAGATACTGCTATTTCCTGCGGGCTTATTATAAATGAACTGATTACAAATTCTTTAAAGTATGCCTTTCCGGGAGACAGAAAAGGGGAGATATTGGTAAAGTTAGCTAAACCGGATGATAAAATAGAATTGTGTGTCTCTGATAATGGTATCGGAATCGAAAAAATGGAATTGCATGAAGGAAAGTTGGGATTGCAGATATTCCGTCTAATAGCTGATAATCAGTTAAAAGCAGAGACTAAACTTCATATCAACAATGGCGTAACTGTGAACCTCCGCTTTCTGGATAATAAATATGAAAAAAACAAATCTATCAAGAATACCCTCAAATTAGCCTAAAAACGCGACCATAAAAAAAGAGAAAAAATAAATAAAATATTTTTTTCTCTTTTTTCCCAAAACACGACCTAATTACTATGTAGGATTTAATTTTTTTGTACTGCCAGATTTTCTGGAGTAGTTTTACATTTTAGTAGCTATGGTATATTCGCTTAATTTTAATAATTTTCTAACCATTACAATAATTAATATTCTCTAAAATTATAATTATGTCACAACAAAGTAATGATAATTCAGACTCATCCTCTTTTAAGCACGAGCTTGGATTATTTGATTCCACTATGATCGTTATCGGTTCCATGATTGGTTCCGGAATCTTTATTGTTAGTTCAGATATCGCCAGATCAGTCGGTTCGGCAGGGCTATTACTTTTTGTATGGCTGCTTGGAGGCGTTATTACTTTAATTGCAGCACTGAATTATGGAGAACTTGCTGCCATGATGCCAAAAGCAGGGGGTCAATATGTGTATCTTTGTGAAGCATATAATCCTCTAATCGGATTTTTATATGGATGGACATTGTTCTTAATAATTCAGTCGGGTACTATTGCCGCAGTTGCCGTGGGATTTGCTAAATTCACCAGCATACTAATTCCTTCACTTGGAACAGGAAATATTCTTCTTTCCGTTGCGGGGCTTAATATATCAGCGGGACAGCTTCTTGCAATATTAATGATTGCTATTCTTTCATATGTTAATATCAGGGGATTAAGACAAGGGAAATTAGTCCAGGATATTTTTACTGTGGCAAAAATTGTTTCAATAGTCGGACTTATTGTTTTGGGAATATTTATCGGCTCCAATTCACATGCGATACAAGCAAATTTTACTAATATCTGGAGCGGGCAATGGATTCACTTTTCGTCGGGGAAAATTGAATGGGTAGAACAGCTCACAGGATTTTCTGTTTTAGCTGCCATTGGTGTTGCTATGGTGGGGTCTCTTTTTGCCAGTGATGCCTGGAACAATATAACGTTTACAGCAGGGGAGGTAAAAGACCCAAAGAGGAATATTCCGTTAAGTCTTTTCCTGGGTACTCTTATTGTAACTGTTATATTTATTTTAGTGAATATTTCATACCTGATGGTGCTTCCTCTGAGAGGAGACCCTAACGGAGCAGGAGTCACTTCTCTTGGAATTCAATTTGCTGCCGAGGACAGGGTTGCTACTGCTGCCGCAAATATGTTCCTTGGTGAACCAGCAGCTATTGTTATGGCAGTTTTAATTATGATATCAACTTTCGGGTGTAATAACGGACTAATTCTGGCCGGGGCGAGGGTTTATTATGCAATGGCAAAGGATAATTTATTTTATAAGAAAGCGGGAGATCTTAATAAAAATTCAGTTCCTGCCAATGCACTTATAATTCAGGCAGTCTGGGCAAGCATTCTATGCATTTCAGGAAATTACGGTCAGCTTCTCGATTATGTCATATTTGCCGTACTGATTTTTTATATGCTTACAATTGCAGGGGTATATATTTTAAGAAAGAAAAAACCAGATGCTCCGCGCCCCTATAAAGCTTTCGGGTATCCGTACCTTCCGGCTTTATATATTATTCTTGCAGCGTCTATTTCAATAATATTATTAATAAATAAACCTCAGTATACATGGCCCGGATTATTGATTGTTCTTCTCGGTATTCCGGTTTACTTTTTCATATATAAAAAGAAAGCATGATAAGCAGGATTTATGGTTAAACGATCAATATTCTTCAGGTTATTTTTCATTCTTTTTATTCTGATAATAAAGAATAATGTGATCTATCCGCAATGGACACAGACTGAAGGACCGTTCGGTGGATATGTATATTCATTTGCATTCTCCGGATCAAATATATTTGCAGGTACACATGACGGCGTTTATCTTTCAACCAACAACGGTAATAAATGGAAATATTCAGGGTTAATAAATAATGTAATAAGAGCCCTCGCAGTGAATGGGAAAAATATATTTGCAGGTACGTCTGCCGGTGTATTTATTTCTGCTAATAACGGGAAGAAATGGGCTCAGTTCAATGAGGGATTAAGTAATAAGGATATACGTGCTTTAGCTTTCAGCGGAAATAATGTATTTGCAGGAACTTCGGGAGGAGGAGTATTCGTATCCTCAAATAACGGGAAGAAATGGACCGAGATGAATTCAGGACTTAACAACCCTGTAATCAGATCATTTGCTTTGACAGGAAAAAATGTATTTACCGGTACGATAGGAGGAGGAGTTTATTTAACAGCTGATAACGGCAGAAGTTGGAAACAGATGAATTCAGGCCTGATGAGCAGGAATGTTTTTGCACTTGCATCAAGAGAAGAGTATTTAATTGCAGGGACAGACGATGGAGTGTTTATTACTTCTGATAATGGTGTCAAATGGGAAAAGATTAACAACGGTATTACTGATAAAAATATTTTTGCCTTAGCAGTCAGTGGTCCGGATATTATTGCTGGTACAGGCAGCGGAGTTTTTATTTCCCATAATAACGGAAGAATGTGGGAAAGGTTAGATTCAGAGCAAATGAGTTCTAATTTCAGTGCACTTGGGGTTAAGGATAATAATATTTATGCCGGAACTAATGGCCATGGCATTTATGCCAAAGATAAGAATCTTCTTAATTGGCATCAGGCAAGTACCGGGTTATCCAATTCATACATACGGTCATTTGTAATAAGTGATTCAGATCTGGTTGCAGGTACTGATATAGGAATTTATTTTGCTGGCAATAACAGTGGCAAGTTTAATTTTCCGGGAATAGGTACAGAACATGTTGGGTCACTTGCAGTAAAAGGAATATATAAATGTGCTGGTACCTGGAACGGATTCTATCTATCCGAAACAAATGATACTTCATGGGTGTTTTCCGGACTCCGAAAAAGGAATATCCGATCCTTGTTAGTAAAGGGAGCATTACTTTTTGCTGCTGCGGAAGACGGGGTTTACCGGACATCTAATAATGGGAGCGACTGGAAATTATCAACACACGGATTTACAAATACCAATGTTATTTCTCTTGAACTGAAAAATTCGGATATATTAGCAGGAACAGGAAGCGGTATTTTCAAGTCGGCTAATAATGGTGAAACGTGGTCATACTTAGGATTAGCCAATAAACAAATTTCTGCAATAGCATTTAATGAGGATGATTTGTATGCCGGAACATTAGGGGAGGGACTATATAAATCGACTGATAATGGAAAAACCTGGAATACTGCGGGACCAGCCGGATTAAATATCCAATCCATTATTGTAAAAGATGATATAGTAATATTCAGTTCTTTGCTTGGAGGGGTCTATTTATCAAAGGATAAAGGACTTAATTGGATTCAGGTGAATACCGGTCTAATTGATTTAAATGCTACCTCATTGATTATTAAAGGGGACTGGATTTATGCAGGAACATACGGTTGCGGAATTTGGAGGCGCCCCCTTAATGATTTACTTCATATTATGTGATTTACGTCTTATATGCTTTTGCATTATAAGAGAAATTATATAATTTAATATTCGATTTAGCAATAGTGTAAATTATCTGTACAGTCCTTTAAAAACGATTCTTATAAACAAAAAATCCGGATCTAACTGGTAATATTAGGGTCAAAAATGAAGAAAACCTTTCTCGACTATGTTCTAAGAGTAAGATTACCGATTACACTATTTGTCGCTTTAACTTCATTTACACTAACATATTTTGCTTCCAGAGCCGAAAGAGACGGTGTTGGCTACACCCCTGATCAGCCGATAAATTTCTCTCATAAACTGCATGCAGGTGATATGAAAATCGATTGTCAGTATTGTCACACGGGGGTGGAAAAATCGAGAGTGGCAATGGTTCCCCCTCTCGAAACATGCATGAATTGTCATAGAATTGCAAGAAAGGACAAACCCGATATAATTAAGCTGACTAAATATTATAACGAAGGGATAGCCCTTCCATGGAAGCGCATTCATAAAGTTCCTGATTTTGTTTATTTCAACCATAGCGTGCATGTCAATAAAGGAATTGATTGTGTGAATTGTCATGGTGATGTAAAGCAAATGGAAAAGATCGGACAGATGAATTCATTCACTATGTCAGCTTGTCTTGATTGTCATAGAAATGCGCTTACCAGGTTCCCGGATTTAAAGAATATTAATCAGGGACCGGATAATTGCTTCGCTTGTCACAGATAAAAGGAAAATAAATGGAATTTGATAAAGTATTGGATAAGAAATTGAAAAGAAATAAGTTCTTTATAACAGTGGGGACAGCTGCAGCCGGATATTTTGTTATGAAAACTTTTCCTTTCAGTTATTTATTTAAGAAAAGGAATAGAAGCAATCAGATAGTGCCGGTTAAATTGAATCCTTATTCCGTAAGCCGCGAAAAAACAAAGGCTGACAATGTCTGACAATAAAGATATGATTTCAAAAGATGACATGAAACCTGATCCGGATTATTGGAGAAGCTTTGAAGAATTATATAATGATCCGGCTTTCATAGAATCAAGCCATCATGAATTCAAGGAAGGAGTTACAGATGATTTCAATCCCGGTAATCTATCCGGACTTTCAAGAAGAAAGTTTTTAGCACTGGTCGGGGCTTCTGCAGCATTAGCAGCAGCAGGATGTACAAATTACAGGGATAAAGGAGATATTATTCCTTACGTTCATAAACCGGAAGAAATAACTTTGGGGAAACCTTTATCTTATGCATCAACATGCACCGGATGCTCCCATGCCTGCGGAATACTTGTTAAAACAAGAGAGGGAAGACCAATAAAAATAGACGGCAATCCGGATAATCCGGTAAGTAAAGGTAAAATCTGTACAAAGGGACATGCTGATATTTTAAGCCTGTACGATCCGGAAAAACTTTCCCAACCAATGAAGAGAGGAAACGGGGGAGGACTGGATAAGACCGACTGGGTTAGAGTTGATAATGAAATTATTGGAATTCTGAAAAGTGCCGGGGAGAAGGAGATTGCCATAGTTACACATAAAATAATTTCTCCCACTGCTAAAAAAGTCCTGGATGATTTTAAGGCTAAATATCCGTCTGTTAAAGTTTATTCCTATGAACTATTTAATGAACAGAACAGATTATCAACCTGGCAGAAATCATATGGAACTCCGAATTATCCTTTGATTAAATGGAATGAAGCTAAAGTAATAATATCTCTTGAATCTGATTTCCTGGGTACGGAAGGGAATAAGGTTGAAAATACACGCCTTTATTCAGAAGGCCGGAATGTTGATGATCTTAAGAATTTTAATAAACTATATGTTGTGGAAGGGAATATGTCCCTGACCGGGATGAACTCAGATGTAAGGATCAAGCTAAGACCGGATGCCCAGTTTGAATTTGTAATGAGTCTGATAGATGAATTAAGAAATAATTCAGTCAGCTCCTTGAAAACTTTCGGCTCAAAATATGCAATACCGCCGGGCAAATTAAATAATCTTCTGAAAGATATCCGCGAAAATAAAGGAAAGGTAATTGTTTATGCAGGCAGGACATTACCTGAAAATGTTCATCTGGCGGTAAATTATCTTAACGAATTGATTGGCGGAACAGCATTATATAGAACTGATTTCGTTGAGTATTCAGTGCTCCCTCTGTCCAATAAGGAAGAGATTGAGTCCCTCGTTTCTTCAATGAATAGGGGAAAGGTTGCAGCAGTAATCCATTATGATTCCAATCCGGTCTTTCATTTGCCTGCTGATAATAAGTATGCAAATGCTCTCAAAAATGTACCTGCAGTTATTACATTATGCCTGTCGGAAAATGAAAGTTCTTCCGTAAGTCAATATGTGCTTCCTGTAAATCATGGCCTGGAATCATGGGGAGATGCAAAAATCAGGAACGGATTTTATTCCATGCAGCAGCCGGTAATATATCCAATTCATAATTCAAGACAGAAGGAAGCAATTCTTTTAACATGGATATCAGGAAAGGCAAGTTCATATAATCTTGACCTTTACCATAATTACATGATGGATAATTGGAAAAATAATATTTATCCGCTCCTTAAATCTAAGCTCAATTTTGAGCAGTTCTGGAATGGTGCGTTACATGATGGTGTGGTAATTACAGGCAATATAGATTTGCCAAATGTATCCGGACAATTTAATTCGTCTTCATTCAGCGGGATAAATAAATCTTCTGCAGTATCAGGATTTGTAGTTGCATTAAAGGAAAGTTATTCGGTTGGGGATGGGAGATATTCAAATAATGGCTGGCTTAATGAACTTCCTCATCCGGTTTCTAAAATAGTATGGGACAATTATGCATCGATATCCAGGAAAACTTCTAAAGAGCTTAATGTTAGAACAAATGACTTAATTGAGATAACTTCGGGGAGCAGGAAACTTACAATCCCGGTTAATATTCAGCCGGGCTGTGCAGACAATACAATTACAATTGAATTGGGATTCGGCAGAACAAATGCAGGTACCATTTCGGATGGTGTCGGATTTAATGCAAACATACTGCAGTCAAAAGATGAAGGGTTATCCTCATGGATAATTACAAATGTTGAAGTCCGGAAAGCCGGCGGTTCTTATCCGTTAGCTGCTACTCAGGAATTCCATGCTTTCGATAAAGGAAGGACAAAGGATGCTGCACAGAAAAGAAATATTATAAGGGAAGGTACTGTTGATGAATATAAAAAGAATCCTGATTTCCTGAAAGCAGGAAGCGAAGAGGTTGAAAATAAATCTTTGTATCCTCCATATGATGAGATAAAGAAGGGGGTTAAATGGGCAATGGCTGTTGATCTTAATAAATGCCTGGGCTGTGGTGAATGTGTTATATCATGTTATTCAGAAAATAATATTCCGGTTGTTGGTAAAGAACAAGCCGCCAAAGGAAGGGACATGCAATGGCTGCGTGTTGACAGATATTATTCCGGAGATCCTGAAGAACCCAAGGTCAGCCAGCAGCTTATGTTATGCCAGCATTGCGATCATGCACCCTGCGAGAATGTTTGTCCTGTAGCTGCAACCACTCATAGCCCGGATGGGCTTAACCAGATGGTTTATAACAGATGCGTCGGTACAAGATATTGTTCAAATAACTGTCCTTATAAAGTCAGAAGGTTTAATTATTTCAATTATCGCGATCATTTTAATGATGGCTATCAGCAGTCACCTGTATTTAACCTCATATTTAACCCGGAAGTTACAGTGCGTTCACGGGGTGTTATGGAGAAATGCACATTCTGTGTTCAGAGGATAATGGAAGCAAGGGAGGATGCTATCAGAGATGAGAGACCTTTGAAAGGTTCGGATGTAAAAACTGCATGTCAGGAAGCATGTATAACTACAGCTATTCATTTCGGAGATATGAATGATCCCTCTTCTGAAATAAACAAATTCAGAAATCATAAGTTAGGATATTATGTTCTTGAAGACCTGAATACAAGGCCGAATGTTACATATATAGCAAAATTGAGAAACACTGATAAGGAGGATGCTTAGTGGATATTGATTACTCCAAAGAGCTGGTTCAGGTTGAAGGTAATCCACCATTAGCTGAGCTGGACAGGGTAATATCTCTTCCTCTGGATCAAAAACCTAATAAGAATTTCTTAATAGCTATTTCCATTACAAGTACTATGCTTTTAATCGGGGTTATATGTGTCGGGCTTACATTTTACTATGGCATAGGCATGTGGGGGAATAACCAGCCAGTCGGATGGGCTTTCGGAATTATTAACTTTGTATTCTGGGTAGGTATAGGGCATGCAGGTACTCTTATATCAGCTATTTTGTTTCTGTTACGTCAGAAGTGGAGAACAGGTATTGCCAGGTTTGCAGAGGCCATGACTATTTTTGCTGTTATCTGCGCAGGGCTGTTCCCAATTATACATACAGGCCGCCCCTGGCTGGCAGGATATCTTATACCTTATCCAAATGACCATGGGTTGTGGGTAAATTTTAATTCGCCGCTGGTATGGGATGTATTTGCTGTTTCTACATATTTTACTGTATCTCTGGTTTTCTGGTATGTGGGACTTATTCCTGACTTTGCTACTTTAAGAGACCGCACGACCGATAAAATTAAGAAAACTCTTTACTCAATATTCAGTATGGGATGGAGACATTCTAACCGGCACTGGCAGCATTATGAAAAAGCATATATGATATTGGCAGGACTTGCAACTCCGCTTGTTCTTTCCGTGCATACGGTTGTAAGTTTTGACTTTGCTACAGCAGTAGTCCCCGGATGGCATACAACAATATTTCCTCCATACTTTGTTGCCGGAGCTATCTTCTCCGGATTTGCTATGGTAGTTACATGCCTTGTATTTCTAAGAAAGGTATTTCATATCGAACATATTATAACCATGAACCATCTTGATAATATGAATAAGATTGTCCTTGCAACAAGCATGATGGTCGGTTACGGATATTCGATGGAATTATTTATGGCATGGTACAGCGGAAATCATTTTGAACAGTTTGTATTCCTGAACCGTGCATTTGGCCCGTATGCATGGGCATACTGGACAATGATCAGCTGCAATGTTTTAATTCCCCAATTATTCTGGATACGAAAAATAAGAAGATCAATTCCGGTAATGCTCTTTATAGTAGTCTTTGTAAACGTAGGAATGTGGTTCGAGAGATTTGTAATAATTGTTACATCCCTCCATCGTGATTTCCTTCCATCAAGCTGGAGGATGTATACACCTACTCTGGTTGATTTAGGTATTCTTCTGGGAAGTTTCGGTTTATTTTTTACTTTGATCTTATTATTTACACGGACACTACCGGTAGTTTCTATGGCTGAAGTTAAAGCTGTAATACATGGAGCGCAGCCATCCCACGACGGGAGTAATCATATTCAGCAAATAGGGGGTGAATAATGGATAACAATAAAAAGCTATTTGGCATTGCCGCATTATTTGATACTCCTGATTTGATAATCAATGCGGCAAGAAAGACCGCTTCAGCGGGTTATAAGAAATTTGATGTTAATACTCCATATCCAGTACATGGAATGGATAAGGCAATGGGACTAAAGCCCACTACTGTTGGTTATGTTACTTTGTTCTTCGGATTTTCCTCTGCCGCATTTATTCTGTTATTTATGTGGTGGACTTTATCAATAAATTATCCAATGGTAATAGGAGGAAAACCTTTCTTTGCCCTTCCTGCTTTTATACCTATTACTTTTGAAACTACTGTACTGCTGGGTGCAGTATCAACATTTCTTGGAATTCTTGCTGTATATTTCAAATTGCCGGCAAACAGCCATCCACTTCATGATTCAGAATATATGAAAGCAGTTTCAACGGATAAATATGGTCTCGTAATCGAAACTGAAGATCCATTGTTTGATATTAACGGAACGAAGGATTTTCTTAAAAGTCTTAATCCATCATCAACCGAATTAATATATTATCCCCCAAAAGAAGTTTACGCCTTATTCCAACCGCGGTTTATGATCTTATTGGCGGTTGTAGCACTTGTAGTTTCCGTGTCGACTTATATAACCCTGAATAAACTTCTATATATTACTCCTTATGGATGGATGAGCGAACAGGATAAGTACCTGCCTCAGAAAAAGAGCGATTATTTCGCTGATGGGTTTGGCATGAGGAAACCTGTTCAGGGTACTGTTGCAAGGGGATTTATACCTTATCCGTATTCAGGACAAACTGAACCTAAAGAAGTCCTGTCAAATCCTTTGTTGCCGACAGAAGAAATCCTTGCTCTCGGGAAAAGGAAATTCTTAACTTTTTGTTCCCCTTGCCATGGAAATACAGCCGATGGAGACAGCCGCTTAAGAGGACAATTCCCGAATCCTCCGACTCTTCATTCCGATAAAGTGAGGAATTATCCTGACGGCAGAATCTATCATATTATAACAAACGGACAGAATGCAATGCCTTCTTATGCATACCAGGTTAGCAGAGAAGAACGCTGGGCTATCATAAATTATTTAAGAGTTCTGCAGAGAGCTAAGAATGCAAAAGCCACTGATTTAACTTCGATTAACAAGGAGTCTGGAAAAAATGCTCAATAACGATTCCGGATATATTAAAAAAGAACTCCCTGCAAAAGTTGGAACCATAGGTTTAGTGTTTCTTGCTGCCGGAATAGTATTTGGAACTTTGGGTTTTATTACAGATCCTCAGAGAGCTGCGATGAGCTATTTACCGGCATTTATGTTCCTGGTCAGCATAGGTATCGGTTCATTATTCCTGGTTGCGATTGAATATCTGGCAGGAGCCGACTGGAGCGTTCCCTTTAGAAGAATAGCCGAATTCTTATCATCATTGCTCCCGCTTCTTATTATACTTGTTATCCCTCTGTTGCTGAATATGAAGAATTTGTTCAGCTGGACACACATTGAACTGGTTTCGAACGATCCAATTCTGCAAGGAAAAGCGCCCTTCTTAAATTCTGTATTCTTTATAACAAGGGTATTTGTAATACTTCTTATATGGACTGCCTTTTATCTGAAATTTATAATGAATTCAAGAAAGCAGGATGTCACGGGAGATCAGGCATTAACCAAAAATAGCATTGTTTTTTCCGGAATCTTTATGCCGGTATTTGCATTTACAATAACATTAACTGCAGTAGACTGGCTTATGAGTCTTGAACCCCGCTGGTTCTCTACAATATTCGGCGTTTATTTCTTCTCAGGGGCTGTCTGGAGCTCATTGGCAGCAGTTACATTTATTGCGATAAAATTGAAAGAGAACGGCTATCTTCATCCGAAAGTTAATTCTGATCATTATTACAGCCTTGGAACTTTGCTTTTTGCTTTTACAGTTTTCTGGGCCTATATCGCTTTTTGCCAATACATGCTTATCTGGTATGCCGATCTACCGGAGGAAACATTCTGGTTTATGCACAGATGGACTGGCGGCTGGTCATTTCTTTCCCTTGCAGTAATTGTAACTCATTTTATAGTTCCATTCGGAGCGTTGTTATCTTTTCCTTCAAAGACCAATCCTGCAAGATTAAAATTTATTGCCATATGGATTTTGGTTGCACATTATATAGACCTATACTGGCTTATAATGCCCAGTTTTTATGGAGAAGGAAGAGTATATACTTTTAGCTGGCTGGATATCGTTTTCCCGATCGGGGCAGCAGGTTTAATAATTGTAGTATTTAACAGGGGAGTAAAATTGCATAACCTGATTCCCTTAAGAGATCCGAAGTTGCAAAAAGGCCTGGACTTCCGTCTTTGATTAAATAATTAATATAATGCTCAAATTGAATAACATTATTAAAAATAAAATAGACAAGTTAATATCAGAGCCGGGGAAGGTTTTTGGTTTGGTTTATCCTTATATGTTTATCCTGGTTACAATTCTTGGTTTTTTATATGTCATTAATCTGAATTATATATCCCGGCAGAATGTTGATCCTCCTCTTCCCGACACCACTGCACAGTCTGATTTACCTGTCATGCAGTCAAAAACAATTCCTCCTATCGATATAACGAAAATCAGAGAGCCGGCACCGGATCTGATTGCAAAAGGAAAAAATATATTTACAACCGTCTGCAGTTCATGCCATGGTACTGAAGGAAAAGGAGACGGACCAACGGCTGCTTCTTTAAATCCCAAGCCAAGGAATTTTACTTCAAAGGAAGGATGGAAAAACGGATCCAAATTGTCTCAGATTTATAAAACATTACAGGACGGTATTCCGGGATCAGGGATGGCTTCCTATGAATATCTGACGCCGGAAGAAAAATTCGGGCTTGCCCATTATATAAGAACTACATTTGTACCTAATCCATCGCAGGATTCTCCCGATGATCTTACTGTGCTTGATCAATTGTATAATTTGTCAAAAGGAAAAGAGATTCCAACCCAGATACCTGTTGCTGCAGCGGCTAAATTTGTTATTAGTGAGAATGATTCCACTGTACAGGTTATTACCGGGATTATGAGTACTTTATCTGGGAATTATTCTAATCCTGCAGTTGCAATATTTGATAAAATTACTCAAAATAAATTTCAGGCATTGGTTTCTTTAGAAAGATCTTTAGACTGGAAAGAAAATGAACAGCTTTTTATAAACACAATTGTAGATAATGTAAACCAGAATGGTTTTAACAGGCAGGTGTTCAATCTAACTGATAATGATTGGGACCTGATTTATGTTTACTTAAAAAATGTACTCTAAAAGATAAGAAGTAAAATGAAAAATCTTATAAAGATATTCTCAATAATTCTAATAATCTTTTCAGCCAATGTATCTTTCGCTGAAAAAGCTTCCGAAGAAGTAGGAATAGTAGAGAAACTGGGGACTTATATTCCTCTTGATGTAGTATTCTATAATGAAGAAGGTAATAAGGTCGTATTAAAGGATCTGGTAAAAAGACCGACATTAATTGCATTTGTGTATTATAAATGTCCCGGAATATGCAGCCCCATACTTACCGAATTGGCCACAGTTACAGGCAAAGTCGATCTTCTACCCGGAGAGGATTATAATATAGTCACAATCAGCATGGATGAAAGGGAAAAGCCTTCTGATGCTGCCGATAAGAAAAAAACTATTCTTGGCTTTTCTCAGAAAGAATTTCCACTTGATTCATGGGACTTCCTTACAGGTGACAGTACAAATATAAGAAGGCTCTCAAATGCCGCCGGATTTTATTTCAAAAGGGAAGGAGCCAATTTTATACATTCGGGAGGATTTGTTTTTGTAACCAAAGAAGGGAAGATCTGCAGGTATATATATCCAGATGTTTCGTCAAAAGGAGGTTTCAATATACTTCCTTTTGATTTTAAGATGGCAATGTTAGAAACTTCCCGCGGAGAGCAGACAAAGACAATGGCTAAACTGGTGCAATATTGTTTTAGTTATGACCCCAAAGGGAGAACTTATGTATTTAATATTACAAGAGTATTCGGAGCAGGTATATTAATCTTTGTTACGTTATTTGTAGTTTATTTAGTTGTCAAACCCAAAAAGAAAATATAGTCAAGAGGTAGTTGTTTATGGATAATGATGCTGCTACTGCAGCTAACGATCATGTTAGTTTCCTGAAATATAAGGGGAAATATAAAGGCATCAGGTCATGGATATTATCAACCGACCATAAAAGAATCGGTATTCTTTATTTAATGGCCTTGCTCTGCTTTTTTGCATTAGGAGTTACATTCGGATTCTTAATAAGACTTGAACTCCTTACTCCAGGTAAAACTATTGTTGAACCCCAGGTATATAATGAATTCTTTACGCTCCACGGGGTAATAATGATTTTCTTATTTGTTATTCCGGGGTTGCCTGCAGTATTCGGAAATTTCTTTCTGCCGATTATGCTGGGGGCAAAGGATGTTGCTTTTCCACGGCTTAATTTACTTTCCTGGTGGTTATATGTAACCGGAGGAGTTCTTATAATTGCTTCTATCCTGATGCCGGGAGGACCTGCGGATACAGGCTGGACTTTCTATATTCCATACAGTGTAAGAACAACGACAAATGTTATCATAACCGGATCGGCTGCATTTTTACTCGGGTTCTCTTCAATACTAACAGGACTGAATTTCATAACAACAATTCACAGGTTAAGAGCCCCCGGTATGGGATGGTTCAAAATGCCATTGTTTGCCTGGTCATTATATGCTACAGCATGGATACAGGTTCTTGCCACACCTATTATAGGTATTACACTTTTACTTATTATAGTCGAAAGAGTGTTCGGTGTAGGGTTGTTTGACCCCGCACTTGGAGGCGATCCTATTCTTTTTCAGCACCTATTCTGGATATACTCCCATCCGGCAGTTTATATTATGATAGTTCCGGCTATGGGAGTTATCTCGGAAATAATACCTGTTTTTGCAAGACGAACTATATTCGGGTATAAGTTTATTGCATTTTCCAGTATTGGAATCGCCTTATTCGGCTCGCTTGTCTGGGCGCATCATATGTTCGCGGTCGGGATGAGTGATACGGGCCAGTTCATCTTTTCATTCCTTACATTTATGGTAGCTATTCCAAGTGCGATTAAAGTTTTCAACTGGACGGCCACTCTATATAAAGGTTCTATTTCTCTTGATCCGCCGATGCTGTTTGCGCTTGCATTTATATTCCTCTTTTCAATTGGAGGTTTTACCGGACTTATTCAGGGAGCATTATCTGTAGATATCCATCTTACAGATACATCTTTTATTGTCGGACATTTCCATTATGTAATGTTTGGCGGAACCGGAATGGGGATATTTGCAGCTCTTCATTACTGGCTTCCTAAAATGTTCGGAAGGATGTATAATTTAAAAAGAGCAAAGGTAGCTTTCTGGATTATTTTTGTCGGATTCAATACTCTTTATTTTCCAATGTTTGTAATGGGCTGGCTGGGGATGCCGAGGAGATATTATGATTATCTTCCTGAATATACTATCTACCACCAGATTTCCACAGTCGGATCATGGATTCTCATAACCGGGATGATAATCATGTTCACTAATCTTATACAGGGATTGCGTAAAGGGAAAGTTGTTACCGAAAGAAATATCTGGGGAGGGGAGACTTTGGAGTGGACAATCGAAACTCCGCCCACGCATGATAATTTTGATAAGATACCTATGATCAGCACCCCTCCCTATGAATACAAACAAAATGAAACCGAAGAACTACCGGAGGAGATAATTCATTGAGCACTCAGGAACAAGCAGTTGTGCATGTGCACCGGGACGATATTGGAAGCAGAATGGGAATGTGGCTTTTTCTGTTTACCGAACTTCTGTTATTCGGAGGTCTTTTCTTCCTTTATTCTGTATACAGGTTTATGCATCAGGCAGACTTTCATGTGGCAGCAAAAGAATTAAATGTACTTGTAGGAACTTTTAATACTGCTATTCTTTTAACAAGCAGTTTGACGATGGCGCTTTCAATAACTGCACTGCAGAGGAATAATAAAAAATTATCTGTCTTTTTCCAGCTTTGCACTATCCTGCTTGCAGTTGCATTTTTAGTTAATAAATATTTTGAGTGGATGACCAAGATACATCATGGAATCTATCCTGGGTCCGATGAATACCTTGCCATGGAATCAGGCCGGAGATTATTTTTCGCATTATATTATGTAATGACAGGGCTACATGCATTACATGTTATTATCGGCATGGTACTTATAAGTGTTATGACCCGCTTTACAGTCAGAAATGTTATAACACATGATAATTATGTAAAACTTGAAGCAGCAGGATTGTACTGGCACCTTGTTGATATAATCTGGATCTTTTTATTCCCCTTATTTTATCTTATTACCTGAGGAAGCTAAATGGATAAACATCATTCAAATATAGAACACGCACACAGCTATACGATATATATATGGGTTTGGATATCACTGCTGGCACTGACAGGAGTTACAGTTGCGGTTGCAGGGATTAACTTCGGAGCTTTTACTATAGCAGCCGCGCTGATCATTGCATCGGTAAAATCGTACCTGGTATTAACTATTTTTATGCACCTGAGGCTTGAAATGAAAGCGTTCCGTGTATTTGTAGCGGTAGCACTTTTGTTTGTTATAATATCATTCACATTGTTATTTGCTGATTATTCTTTTTTAAGTCTAAGGTAATAATATGATTGCACAGGCTTCAAATTTAGTACATACTGTCGATCAGACTTTCTATTTCATTGTGGGAGTTTCCGTCTTTTTCCTTGTACTTATTACTGGATGCATGATTTATTTTGTCATAAGATACAGCAGGAAAAGAAATCCTAAAGCTACCAATATACATGGGAACATCCCTCTTGAAATCACATGGACTGTTATTCCAACTATTCTGGCACTTATTATGTTCTGGTTCGGATGGACTGATTATAAACTGGAATCTACTCCGCCGGCTGATGCTTATAATATAGATGTTACCGGACAAATGTGGCACTGGACATTTAAATACCCTAATGGAGTGGAAATGGATTCTCTCTTTTTACCGCTTGATAAGGATATAAAGGTAAACATAAGGTCAAAAGATGTTAACCATTCATTCTTTGTCCCGGCATTCAGGGTAAAGAAAGATGCTATACCCGGCAGGACCAACACAGCATGGTTCCGTACAGAGAAGGAGGGGGTTTATAATCTGTTTTGCGCAGAGTATTGCGGAATGAAACATTCATATATGATAACAAAGGTTGTAGTAATTCCGGTTAATGATTTTAATGCTCTGCTAAACAGAAAGTTAAATGAAATGAACAGTGCAGCTTCAAAAGACACAACAAAATAAGTTATGTTTATAAGATATTGAAAAAATATATACAAATATTGTCAGAGCTGACCAAAATAAAGATTACAATCTTTGTTACTGTAACTACTATACTTGGCTACATCTGTGCAGCCGGTGAAATAAACTACGGGGTCATTCTACCTGCGCTGGGAATTCTTTTTATAGCATGCGGCTCGGCTGCAATAAACCACTACCAGGAAAGAAGAACTGACGCACTAATGGACAGAACCAGGAACCGTCCCATTCCTTCAGGCAGGATATCTCCATTAAATGCACTGCTGATCGCAATTACATTGGTAACGGCAGGGTTCATATTGCTAACGCTCAGCGGGGGAATTTTAGCAGGTGCATTGAGCTTGTTAAATTTATTCTGGTATAACGGTCTCTATACTCCTTTAAAGAAAATCAATCCTCTGGCGATAATACCCGGATCAATGGTAGGAGCTATCCCTCCGGCAGTGGGCTGGGTGAGTGCAGGGGGGAGTTTAATGGATCCTCAAATAATTATTATTTCCTTTTTCTTCTTCATCTGGCAGATTCCTCATTTCTGGCTTCTCCTGTCTGTACTTGGAAAGGATTATGAGAAAGCGGGATTCCCAACCTTTTCGAAATTATTCAGCAGGGACCAGTTCTCAAGAATTATCTTTATGTGGATAGCAGCTACCGTAGTTACTTCTTTAATGCTGCCGCTTTTCGGGATTGTGAGAAATCCAGTTATAAGCTTTGCGCTTTTGTCTGCAGGTATCTGGCTTACAATTAAAGCAGTAAAATTATTAAAGCCGGGACCCGACAAACTATCCTTCAGATTTGCCTTCAGAGAGATAAATATATTCGCATTAATAATTGTCTTTTTGCTCTCAATCGATAAAATGATTAAAATTTATTTGTAAGGGAACGACTAAATGAATTTTCTTGATAATCTGGTACTTCCTCAATCATCTGAACATATAGAGCTTCTGCATTATATTTTAATGCTTATAATGTTTCTTTTTATTCCTTTTATAAGTGTTTTGTTCGGAGGTACTGTTTTATCTGTTTATTACCGGAAAAAAGGGCTCAGAGAAACGAATCCTCTATTCCTTCGCTTTGCACGTGATGTAATTGAGACATTGACGATAAATAAAAGCATGGGGATAATATTGGGGATTATTCCCTTATTGACATCAATACTTGTATTTGCACAGCTATTCCATTCAACTGATTCCCCATCCATAAACTATTTGGTGTTTGCATTTATATTTACTGCTATCGGAGTTATACTGATATATACTTATAGGTATTCTGTGATCTTCAGTGGGCTATTCGAGACAATTAAGAGCATTGTGCCTGAAGATGATAACAACAGTGAGCTGATAAAGAATTACAGGGATGGGAGCAGAGCTCTTGGTACACGCACCGGCAGATATGGTTTGATATTTTTGTTTATAGCATTATTTCTATATGTTGCAGCTGTATCCAATTCTTTATATCCTCTATTTTCGATTGAAGTTATTGCGAGGTTCCTCCAGTTCCTTTCTGCGGCTTTTGCCGTTACAGGCGGAGCGATATTATTTGTATTTTTCTATTGGGATGGAGGCAAAAAAACAGATGATGAGAATTACCGGACCTTTGTTAAAAAAACGGCATTACGCATTACATTTACTGGTGCTTTGATTCAGCCGTTCTTTCTTACCTTTGATATAATAGCGCTTCCGTCAAATGCATTGAGCGGAGCAGTTTTCACTTATTCTACACTTGCAATATTATTAATATTTGCTGCCTATCATTTCCTTTATTCAATGATCAGAAATTCAGATGTGAAGATGAGCGGTCCCGTTTTCTATGTACTTATCTTCTCAATGTTCGGGGTTATTGTAAAAGACCAGCTTGCTATGGGAAATGCCACAAAGCTAAATTCAGTTATACTTGCATCAAAGTATACCGAATACCTTAAAGAGATAACAGGTGAAAACAAAGTAATGGCCGCTGCAAATGGTGAACAAATCTTTAAGAATATATGTTCCTCCTGCCATTCATTCGACCATAAAATAGTAGGGCCTCCATACAAACAAACCCTTCCCAAATATGAAGGGAAACTAGATCAACTGGTTGCATTCATAAGGAATCCTTCTAAAAAGAATCCTGATTATCCCCCGATGCCTAATCCAGGACTAAGACCAAATGAAGCTCAGGCGGTTGCCGAATGGCTCATGAAGACGTATAAAACGAAATAATAACTTACCATCACACGATTCTGCAATAAATTTAGATTAAGGTCTATCGATAATTTATTTATACCTCTCTTCGAAAATATGAAGAGGATATCTGGATCGGCATAAATAACCAGCATAAGAGGAAATATGGGACAATTTTGTTCATACTCATTAATTATTAAAAATACCAATTATCCTGATTTGTATAAAGTTCAATAAAAAGCCCCGCAGAGCGGGGCACATAACAGTCATTCCCGGTTACTCGGGGAACCTTACATATATTTTAGTCCTATCATTTTATCATCAAAATCATTCTAAAAGATTCTGCATACAGCACAGTATGTAAACACATATCTTTATTTAGCTGATGCGAAATTTTTATTTACCTCATCCCAGTTTATAACATTCCAGAAATTAGCGATATATTCAGGGCGCCTGTTCTGATACTTCAGGTAATAAGCATGTTCCCAGACGTCCATGAGGAAGATAGGAGTGCCTTTAGTTTCCGCATTATCCATAAGAGGGTTATCCTGATTAGCAGTTGAAATTACTGCAAGCTTTCCGTCCTTAACTATCAGCCAGGCCCAGCCAGAGCCGAAACGGGTTGTAGCAGCATTATTAAATGTTGTTTTAAAATCGTCAAATGAACCAAATGATGAATTTATAGCATCGGCCAAAGCGCCGGTGGGAGCGCCGCCACCATTTTTCTTCATAACTTTCCAGAACATAGAGTGATTATAAACTCCTCCGCCGTTATTTTTTACGGCTATAGGATATTTTGAAACATTCTTAAATATCTCCTCAATAGTCTTGCCTTCAGCGGCAGTTCCTTCAATTGCTTTATTAAAGTTGGCAACGTAGGCAGCATGATGTTTATCATGATGTATTTCCATTGTCATTTTATCTATATACGGTTCAAGGGCATCGTAAGAATAGGGGAGAGGGGGCAATTCAAATTTGGACATGGTATTTTTACTCCTTTCATTTTGATTGACTAAACTATTTAAACTTTTAGATAAGGGACTTAATCCTGCTGCAAGAGGAATGGCCGCAAGTGAAAATAAAAATTTACTCCTTTTCATAATGCATACTACTTATTTATTATTAAACTCCGAATGATTCACCGCAACCGCATGTTTTCTTCGCATTCGGATTATTGAAAGTGAATCCCTTGCCATTCAGGCCATCTGTAAAATCGAGTTCAGTTCCCATTAAGTAGAAGAGACTTTTACCATCCACGTAAAGCCTGATATTATCCTGTTCTATGAGTGTATCACCTTCACGGAACTCGGGATCAAAACCCATGACATAAGTAAGTCCAGAACAACCGCCCCCTTTTACGCCGACTCTGAGTCCTACATCGGGGGTAAAATTATTCTCTTCCATTATTTTATGAATTTCTTTAGCGGCTTTACTTGTTATTGTAATATCATTTTGTATTTGAATCTCTGACATTATCTTCTCCAAAATAATTTTATATATTGATTATATATTCCCAAACAGGGAATTGATATTTGTTTAACGGAAAACTGAAACTCAAAACGGATCGCCGGGCTTGGCAGTAGTAAAGTCAGGGAAATTTAGTTTCCATCCAAGCTCAGAAACTTTAATTAAAATCTTTTTACTCTCAAGGAATTCTGAAAATTCTTTAGCAAGCTGTTCCGATTTAGCATAAGTAACCTTCATATTCTTAATTTCAAGGAAATTCTTTACAGCATAATGAAAATCTCTGAAAAAAAGATTTGAATTATGAAATGCCGGAAGCCTTGCTTTCAGATAATTCAGAAATATTATATATTCATCTTTCAAAACGTCGGAATATTTAGTTGTTGTCTCTTCCATAATAGATTAATTTATTGTTATTTTATTACTTAAAATGTATTCCGGGGAATATGATCTTAGTTCATTAACAGTAACGATAATACGGTTAATTACATAATCGACCTCTTCTTCAGAAGTAAACCTTCCAAGCCCGAACCGGATTGAGTTTTTTATCTCATCGGGTCTAAGTCCAAGTGCTTTAAGTACATGATTCGGTTTTAGAGAAGCGGAGGTGCAGGCAGCACCTGTAGATATTGCAACATCTCTCATCTTCAGAATCAGATTTTCTGCTTTAACATAGCTGAAACATAAATTCAGATTATTCGATAATCTTTTTTCGAGTGAACCGTTTACTTTAACACCATCTAACTTTTCTACAATTCCGTTAAGCAGCTTGTTCCTTAAATACTCAATCCTTACGGATTCATCCTTCATTTTAGTCATACAGATTTCCGCTGCTTTACCGATGCCGGCAATTGCAGGAACATTTAAGGTTCCGGAGCGCAACCCATTTTCCTGTCCTCCGCCGAATAATCTGGGATGCAGTTTAATTCTCCTGTCTTTATTTATGTAGAGGACACCGATTCCTTTCGGGCCGTAGAATTTATGGCCGGAGAAAGATACCAGGTCCGCATTGAGAGCTTTTGCATCAAACGGGATCTTACCGACCGCCTGCGTAGCATCAGTATGAAAGAAAATATTTTTCTCTTTGCAGAAGCTGCCGATTGCAGCTATGTCATTTATAATTCCTATCTCATTATTTGCGGTCATTATTGAAACCAATAATGTATTCTTATCCGCAAGTTCCTTTAATTCGTCAATATCAATCAACCCTTCGCTGTCAACGTTGAGGGAAATTAATTCGAAACCTTTCTTTTCCAATTCTTTTAATGAATCTATTACGGCGCTATGTTCAATAGCAGAAGTTATTATTTTCTTTCCTCTGTTTTGATAAGACTCTGCAATACCAAAATGAACCAGGTTTATAGATTCAGTAGCGCCTCCGGTAAATATTATTTCTGATCCCCCGGCATTTATCAAGGTACCGATTTGGTTACGGGAAAGTTCAACAACTGCTTCTGCTTCCCAGCCGAATGAATGATCCTTGCTGGATGCATTACCGTACTTTTCCATAAACCAGTGTTTCATTGCTTCAAACACTTCAGGATCGACCTGCGTTGTCGCATTATTGTCCATATATATCGGGAACTTTATGGCCATAATATCTGCTGAATAGTTACTGCTTTAAACAATTTATCTATCTCTTTTTGTACTTTTGCTAAAGGATCGCGAATCATGCAGCAGTTAATATAGGTACAGTCTTTTTCGGTGCTTCCTTCCTGAAAACAATCGGTAATCTGGTAATTCGGTTCAACAGCGCTGATAATGTCGAATAGGGTCACATTTTCAGGATCATGGTTTAAAGTATATCCACCTTTAATACCCTGAAAAGAATTTACAAGTTTTTTATGAGTAAGCTGTTGTAAAACTTTAGATAACAGATCATAGGGAATATTATATCCTTCGGATATTTCCTTGGCAGTGACACTACCATCGGCCGCATTTCTAGCCATGAATTTGACAGCCATCAGAGCGTATTCTGTTTTCTTTGAAAGTTTTAGCATAGATAATTGATATAGGACTAAATAAGTCTTATTAAACCTAAATAATTCCTTTCTTAAAAACAAATATCCAAAAGGAGGATAATTTATATGTAATACATATCATAACCATCAAAATTTAAGTTAAAAGAAGAAAACAGATACAAGAAGTGGGGGGTAAGGCAGGTGATAAGGGAATGAACCAGGAGTGCAAAGCCAGTGCTCCCTATATAGACCGTATATAGCCCGCATTTTTACAGCATAGAGCTGGCATTGTGAATACTGAATCTCATTATGCAAGAATATATAAATGAATCAGATTTGAAGGTTTTATAAAGGGCAGAATGTAGAAAAAGAGGAAGTTGGCCGTGACGAATAGCACAGATATTAGGTTATTATTAATAATTAAAAACCTAATATCTGCATTGAATTCTTAGCAAGATCTACCAAAGGAGTAAAATATATTCCGAGGATAATTATAGGTGCAGCAAGCAGTACCAGAACTAAACCGTTAGAAAAGCTTACCTTAAACTCAAAAGTTCCGTTTGCAGGTCTTGAAAGGAATAAATTCTTAAGGACTCTGATATAATAATAAAGTGCAACAACACTGTTGAGGAGGGCAATAACAGCCAGAGTAATCATTTTAGCATCTACAAGGGCAATAAATAAATAAAGTTTGCCAATGAACCCTGCCGTAGGCGGAAGACCTGTAAGAGAAATCAGGAAAATAGCAAGCGATACACCTAAAAATGGCTGTGAATAACCGAGTCCTTTATAATCATCGATATTCTCTGATCCGATTTTGTTTGCTATCAGCATAACAACAAAGAAAGCGCCAAGATTCGTAATTGCATAAACGGCGAAGTAGATTATAATGGCAATCATTCCCTGATTAGACAGAACGGCCATCCCCAATAAGAGATAACCTGCGTGTGCGATGCTTGAATATGCAAGCATTCTTTTAAGGTTATCCTGCCATAGTGCAGCGAAATTTCCTAATGTCATAGTAATAATCGAAAGGAAAATAAAGAATGTTTTCCAGTCGATGAGATCCACCAACTGCCAGTATCCGGCACTGTCTACAGATTTAATAAAAGTAATCTTTATAAATCTAATTAATAAAGCGAATCCGGCTGCCTTACTTGCAACCGACAAGAATGCAGTAATTGTAATAGGGGCACCTTCATAAACATCAGGAGTCCAGAAATGGAAAGGTGCGGCAGAGATTTTGTATCCAATACCGACGAAGATCAAAATGCCTGATAATATGAATGTAAGGTTTGGAATTGAGGACGATTGAATAAGCGAATTGATCTCATATAAATTTGTACTTCCGGTAATGCCATAGAGAATTGAGATACCGAAGAGCATTATACCTGAGGAAACTCCGCCGTAAATAACATATTTTAAGGCAGCTTCGCTATTGCGGAGAGCTGTTTTTGTAAATCCTGCCAGAACATAACTTGAAAATGAAACCAGTTCAAGAGAAATGTAAATTAATATCAGGTCAGAAGCAGAGATCATAAAGAACATTCCAAGGATCATCCCGAAAATAAGAGTATAATATTCTCCATGCCTCTCGAATGAAGCTTTTATTTCATCAGATTTAATCGAAAAATAAACGACAAAGAGAGATGCAAAAACTACAATCCCTTTGAAAAAAGCTCCGAATGGATCTGCGATTATCATTCCTTTATTGCTTTTTGAAACAAAAGCTAAAGAGTTCATGCCAAACTGCCCGATAATAAAATATGCCGCAGCAATCAGACCGGCTATAGCAACGTATGGGAGGAATTTTTTATTGTTTCCCATAATCAGATCAATAAGTACCAGCAGAACTAATGCTGAAGCAATTGCTAATTCAGGTTTTATTAGATAAAGGCTGTTTACAAGATAATCTACATTCATATTTAAAATCCTGTTATACTGCTGTAAAGAGCTCTGGAATCCATCATGAATTTAACCATTGAATTAACCGATGAATTCATAAGGTTAAGCATAAATGAAGGATAAACTCCCAGGAATATTATTATAACGCTTAATGGAACAAGCATAGCGTATTCACGGAAATCGAGATCTTTAAGAAGTTTCCATTTTTCCGGAACCGTCCCGAGGTAAATTCTCTGAAGAGTCCAAAGCATATAGCCCGCTCCAAGCAGTAAACCGAGAGTAGAGATAACGGTGATAACTCTTATAGTTTCAAAAGCAAAACCACCAAGGAAGACAAAGGATTCAGAAATGAAACCGCTTAATCCCGGGAGACCTATAGCTGCGAAGAAAGCTAAGGTTACAAAGCCTGTATAAATAGGCATTTGAGTGGCTAATCCGCCGAACGCATCAATTTCTCTTGTGTGTGCCCTATCGTAAATAACACCCACAATAATAAAGAGCATTGCAGTTATTGTTCCGTGGTTGAACATCTGGAGTACTGCGCCGGAAATTCCGATTGTATTAAGGGAGGCCATACCCAGCATTACAAATCCCATATGTGAAACAGAGGAGTAGGCGATAAGTTTTTTGAAATCCTTCTGAGCCATTGCACATAGAGCACCGTAGATAATATTTATCATTCCGAAAGCACCAATCCACCATACAAGTTTGAGGGTGATATCTGGAAATACCGGGTAGCAAACTCTTAATATTCCATAAGTTCCCATTTTCAGAAGAACACCCGCAAGAATAACGCTGATTGCAGTTGGTGCTTCCACGTGTGCATCGGGCAGCCATGTATGGAAAGGGAACATAGGGATTTTAATTGCAAACCCGATAAACAATGCTATATAAGCTATCAATCTAAGGTTGTGGGGATTCATAGGAGACAGAATTCCGTTGGCAACAAAATTATGCGTATCCATCATTGAAAGCATATTGAAGGTAAACACTTTCGAACCGTCGACAAGAGTCTCCATTGTGCTGAAGTACAGACCGATAACAACCAATAAAATAAAAACTGATCCAAGCAAAGTGTACAGGAAGAACTTGATAGCAGCATATTCTCTTCTTGGACCTCCCCAGATTCCAATTAAGAAGTACATTGGTAAAAGCATCAATTCCCAGAATACATAGAACAGGAAGAAATCCAGGGCCACAAAAACACCCATCATCCCTGTAACAAGCAAAAGGTACAGAGCGAAATAACCTTTCACAGCTTTATCTATTTTCCACGAAGCCAAAGTGGCGATAAAGGATATTATAGCTGTAAGCAGTACCATTGGAATACTTAATCCATCGATACCGAGGAAATAATCAATCTTGATTTTACCGATCCATGAGAATCCGGTTATCTCAATCCATCTGAACTTCTCAATGTATTGAAATGTAGCAGGATTATTTATTCCTCCCATTCCATAATTGTAATGGTACAATAAAAAGCCAGCTAAAATAACCTGGATTCCGGTTATTATGAGCGTAATGCTTTTCATTGCGAGGGTTTGAGCTTTGGGTAAAAGCAAAATGATGATCATTCCTGCTATTGGAAGGAATGTTATGAACGATAATATTGGAAAATTTCCCATCTCTGTTTACCTAAATTTCTAACTAAAATGTCTTAAATAAATACAATATTATTACTAAGGAAAACACAACTAATACAAGATATGTTTGGACCTTTCCGGTCTGGAATCTTCTTAAAATAAGTCCGATGAAGCCACTGAAATAAGCAACTAAATTAACGAGACCATCCACTATAACACTGTCAAACTTACCAGTAAAGGAGGATGTCCATCTGGTAACTGTCGCAACGCCGTTAACAGCTCCATCCACAATATTCATATCAAACCATGCCAAGAACCTGCTTGACCCCATAGTGAAAGCTACTGCGGTTGCATTGTAGATTTCATCAAAATACCATTTGTTAAATGACAGTTTATATAAGGGTTCAATATCTGCTGCAAGCTTATCCGCACTAATCTTTTTCCAATAATAAAAGATAAACGCAAAAACTATACCCAACGCAGCGACCAATAATGAGAGAAACATAGCAGGGTAGTGTGCATGATGCATAGCTTCCGTATAAGCTTCAGAATAAACTATTTCTTTTCCTTCGACTGTGGTCGAGTTATTTATATCCGCAATTCCTTCTTTACTAACTGAGGAAACAACATCGGTTTTCATAAATGAATACCTGGCATTCTGTGGAACCGATAATACCGGAGATTTAATCCATTTACTTAAGAACCAGCCCGCATCTGCATTTACCGGGTTTGGAGTATACCAGAAGAAAATTGATAATGTAGATAATACCACTAACGGCATAGCCATTACGAACGGGGATTCATGAGCATGATCGTATTTCTCTTTGTTCTTCGGCTCGCCATGGAAAGTCAATATAATAAGACGGAACATATAAAACGCAGTAAGCATTGCGACTGCAAAACCGGCAGCAGGGAAGAGCCAATGACCTGTTAAGGAAGCAAATGCAAATGTACCCTGCAGAATTCCATCCTTGCTTAAAAATCCTGACGTAAGGGGAATGCCAGAAAGAGCCAATGAAGCTATCAGGAAGGTAGCATAGGTAAGAGGCAATTTCTTTTTAAGCCCTCCCATCTTTGTAATATCCTGTTCATGATGCATGGCATGGATTACAGAACCAGATCCAAGGAATAAACAAGCTTTAAAGAATGCATGGGTTATAAGGTGGAAGAATGCAAATTTATAAGCGCCGACCCCCAAAGCCATTACCATATAACCCAACTGACTGACAGTAGAGTATGCCAGTACCTTTTTGATATCATTCTGAGTTAATGCGATAGTAGCAGGGATTACTGCCGATAATGCACCTATTACCGCAATTATAAATAATGCATTTCCTGTAAGTATAGGATATATACGGCAAACAAGAAAAACACCGGCTGCAACCATAGTTGCTGCATGGATAAGCGCACTGACAGGTGTGGGACCTTCCATAGCATCGGGAAGCCACACATGCAATGGAAATTGTGCTGATTTACCAACTGCGCCGCAGAATAAAAGAAGTCCTGTTACAGTAAGCCAGAATTCGCTGTTAAACGGAAGTGTTCCGGCTGCCATCTGAGTAAATATTTTATCAAAAGTAAAGGTATGGTATGTATTAAATATTAGCATAATACCTGAAAACATTCCAATGTCTCCTATCCTGTTAACCAGGAAAGCCTTTTTGCCGGCATCAGATGCTGATTTCTTTTCGTACCAGAAGCCGATAAGCAGATAAGATGAGATACCAACGAGCTCCCAGAAAATATACATCATCAGTATATTGTGTGTAAGTACAATACCGGACATTGAAAAAGTAAAAAGGCCGAGATAGGCAAAGTACCTGTTATATAACCTGTCCCCTTTCATATAAGCTATTGAAAAAATATGGACCAGCATACTGATCAATGCGACAGTAAAGATCATAATAACTGAAAGATTATCGAGCAGAAAGCCGAGATCAATGCTTATATTGCCTAACACCGCCAAATTTTGAATCCTGATCCAGCTGAATTCAGAGACTATGTTCTTATCCGGGAACCAGGAAAGCTTATTGAATAATAATACAGCAGTGAGTATAAATGTAACAGTAATAATACTGATTTCGAAAAGGTAGGCATTCTTGATTTTCTTTCCGAAGAATAAAACAAATGCGAACCCAACCAGAGGCAGGAAAAGAATTGCAACAGCAATTTGAATCAAATTAAATTCTGTCATGGATATTTAATCTTTTAATGTATCAATTTCATCAACATTAACTGTTGAGAATATTTTATAAATATTAAGTACGATAGCCAGAGCAATTGCAGCTTCAGCAGCAGCAACAACAATAACAAATAAAGCCATTATCTGTCCCTGCAGCCCAAAGTTCCCGTATCTTGCAAAAGCTATAAAGTTAATATTGGCTGCATTAAGCATTAGTTCAATTCCCATCAGGACCATTACTGCATTTCTACGAGTAACTATGCCGAAGATCCCAAGGGAGAATAGAATAGAGCTAATAAATAAAAAATGTGTTAAACCTACATGTATCATATTATTTCCGTGCTAAACTTGCCGCTCCTATAAGAGCGATTAGTAAAATAATTCCAAGAAGTTCAAAAATTATCCCGTACTCTGAAATAAGCATCAGGCCTAAAGACTGAGTTGTAGGAAGCAGGGGAGCGGTGTCGACTTTTCTCCAGTGTGAGTTTACCAAAGTTGCTGTCAATATCCCGGCAAACATACCCACACCTATTGCGGCAGGAACAATCTGTGAAGTGCCTGTTTTAATAGCTACACTTGTAATTTTATTAGTTAACATTACTCCGAAAAGCATAAGAATGACAATTCCACCGACGTAAATAATCAGTTGAACCATTGCTACAAAATCTGCACCCAGAATTACATATATGCCTGCCACCCCAAAAAAAGTAAACAGCAGGAAGAATGCAGAATAAACAATATTCCGTATAGTAACAACGAAGAATGCCGATATTAATGTAATAGCAGCAAACAGATAAAAGATTATATCATAAATACTCATTGCTAATCACCTACCTTTTCCGAAGGTTTAGCAGGAGGAGTTCCTGCAGCTTTCAGGGCAGCCTTCTCGGCTTCCAATTTGGCATAATTTGCTTTTTTCTCTTCTCTTTCCACAGGAGTAAGAGTTACAAAATCATATACGAGTTTGTTTCTCTCAAATTCTGAAAACTCATATACATCAGTCATATAAATACATTCTGTAGGACAGGGGAAAACACATAACTGACAGAAGCAGCACTTGGCTATATCAATATCAAACTTTGTTACCCACAATGCTTTCTTTTTGCCATTGGATGTTTTTCCCAGATCTTCACCCGGGATTGATTTGACTGTTTCAATAGAAATACAATCAACAGGGCATGCACGCGCACATTGGTCGCAGCCTATACAGTCATCCATATTTACATACAGGCGGTTACGCTCTCTTTCCGGTAATTGTAATTTTACATCAGGATATTGGATCGTTACTGCCGGAACAAAGAGATGTTTAAAAGTAACTCTCATTCCTGTCAATATAGTTGCAAATCCATACCATATATTTTGAAAATACTCTTTCATAATTATAAAACTGTTATTAACCCGATAATAATTAAATTAACAAAGGCAATAGGGATTAAGTATTTCCAGCATAAAGCCATCAGCTGATCAACACGGAGTCTCGGAAGTGTCCATCTTAGCCACATCTGAACTAATACAAAGAAAACTCCCTTAGATGCAAACCATAGGAATTGCTCAATCGGTATTAACCAGTGAAGACCAAACGTATTGCCTAAATATCCGAATGGCGATTGATACCCGCCTAAGAAAATTGCAGATACAATTGCCGAAACAGCAAACATGTTCGCGTATTCAGCCATGAAAAACATTGCAAACTTCATCCCGGAGTATTCAGTATGATATCCTGATACAAGTTCCGACTCCGCTTCAGGTATATCAAAAGGGGTTCTGTTTACTTCTGCAAGAGTACTTATAAATAGAGTAACAAATCCTATTAACATGAAAGGAATAAATAGGAATTTAGATAAACTAAATCCTGCTCCGCCAAATATCATCCAGTTCCAGAAATAACCTGTCTGCATTTCACTCAAAGTTCTAAGGTTGGTCGTTCCTGTTATCATAATTATAGTTAGTATTACCAGGATAGTAGGTATCTCGTAACTAATAATCTGCGCAGCAGATCTCATAGCACCGAGCAGGGAATATTTATTATTAGATGACCAACCTGCCATTAGTATTCCGGCTACTACAAATCCGGATGCAGCTATTATGAATATAAGTCCAAGATCAATGTTAGAACCGATATAAGCACTTGAAAAGGGGAGTGCTGCAAATACTAAATAACTGCCTGCAAAAACCAGAATGGGTGCTATATTAAATAATGTTCTGTCATTAGCAGCAGCAACTATATCCTCTTTCTGAAGCAGTTTAATTACATCAGCCACTGTCTGGAGCCATCCATGCGATCCGGTTCTCATAGGTCCCAATCTGTCCTGCATATGTGCTGAAACTTTTCTTTCTAACCATACAGCGAGAAGTGCAAAAGGCAGAACCAATATAAAAAGTGGCAATAGAGCGCTGATGACCATGGCAGTAATATCACCTGCAACTGCACTTTGGGTAATGCTGAATACTAAATTATAAAGGAAATCGTAAATTATCATCTGTCTACTTCTCCTAATACAATATCAACGCTGCCCAGAATTGCAATCACGTCTGCGACCATATGATTTTTACAAAGTACATCCATGATGCCAAGGTTTACAAATGACGGTCCTCTTACCTTAACTCTAAAAGGACTTGTGGTTCCGTTACTGATTATAAAATATCCTAATTCACCCTTTGGGTTCTCCACCCTTGCGTAGACCGATCCAATAGGCGGCTTAATCCTTTTGGGAATTGCTGATGTTACATCTCCTTCTGGTAATTGATCAAGTGCCTGCTCTATAATCTTTAAACTTTCTCCCATTTCCAGTATTTTAACAAAGTACCTGTCCCAGCAGTCGCCCACAGTACCAACTTTTCCTTCACCTATTGGAATATCAAAATCAAATTTGTTGTAAACCGAATATGTATCATCTTTTCTTAAATCCCATTTGAAACCAGAACCTCTTAACATCGGGCCTGTAATGCCATAGTTAATAGCAGTTTCCAGAGGTAATACACCTACATTTGCAGTCCTTTCAATAAAAATCTTATTGGTTGAAAGGAGTTCATTCATCTCAATAATTTTCGGGCGGAAGTATGTAATAAACTCACGAGTTAATCTTACAAAATCAGGATGAAGGTCATGGGAAAGACCGCCCACCCATATGTAGTTATATAACATACGGGCTCCGCAAGTAATTTCAAATAAATTAAGAACTACTTCTCGATCCCTGAAAGCAAACAGAAAGGGAGTCATTGCACCTATATCATTTCCATACGTTCCTATTGCAACCAAGTGGGATGCTATTCTTTGGAGCTCTCCCATTATCACTCTTATATATTCAACTCTTTCCGGTACCTGTATTCCAAGCAGCTTTTCAACTGCAATAACATATCCAAATTCATTACCCATGGCAGCCAGATAATCCATCCTATCAGTATAAGGAATAACCTGTGGATATGTCATTGCTTCACAATGTTTCTCAAAGCATCTGTGGAGATATCCGATATGGGGAGTAACTTTTTGGATAATTTCCCCTTCAAGGACAATTTCAAGACGTAAAACACCATGGGTCGATGGATGCTGAGGACCCATATTCAGTATCATTTGTTCAGTTTTTAGTGCCATATTCTATATAAATAATTCGATTTTTTAATATGGTACTTTCATACCATGATAAAATTCAGGATTAGCATAATCTTTCCTTAATGGGTATCCTGCGTCCCAATCGTAAGGCATCAATATCCTTCTGAGATCAGGATGATTTAGAAATATAATTCCTAAAAGGTCAAATGCTTCCCTTTCATGCCAGTCTGCGGATCGCCATACTAATGCCACAGAAGCAGCCTCAGGTTTCTCCCTTGGAGTGGAAATCCTTAAAATTATTTTGTGCCTGAATTTGGTAGATTCAAGGTGGTAGTATACACTTAAAGTTCCCCCTTCAATTGTAGTAATACCTTCTTTTATTGTGCTTGTACCATTAGCATCATCTACTCCTGATAAATTCATCAGGCTGTCAAATAACAATTCCTCGTTGCTTAAAAGAAAAAGTGAAATTTCATTTATCTTTAGCGGGTTACACAAAATGTAATGATCAACCGGTTGTTTTACCAGCTCCATTATATCATCATTAAAATTTTCCTTCAATAGATTAAAGATTTCTTCTTCAGTTTTCATGATGATTTCCTTATTACTGATTCATTTCTTACTTTCTCCTGGAGTTTCATCAAACCTTCAAGAAGAGCTTCCGGGCGGGGAGGGCATCCCGGCACATAAACATCAACTGGTATAACTCTGTCGACTCCCTTTAAAACATGATAGCCGTGTTCCCAATAAGGGCCTCCGCAATTAGAACAACTTCCCATGGAAATAACATATTTGGGATCCGGCATCTGCTCATATAGTCTCTTAACACGGAGTGCCATTTTTAAAGTTACCGTTCCTGAAATAATTATTATGTCCGATTGTCTTGGTGACGGTCTTGGTATTACACCAAACCTGTCAAAATCATAATGAGAAGCTGAAGTTGCCATCATTTCGATTGCACAGCAAGCCAGGCCGAAACCGACCTGCCATAGAGATGACAGACGGGCCCAGTTGAAGAGATCGTCAACTTTTGCTATTATGATATTATCGTCGAATTGTTGGTCTAAAAAACTCATATTATACTAATTGTTTTGATTTTACAGGTTCTGCTTCCCTTGTTTCTTTAGAAGAAAAAACAGGTCTCTTAATTACGGGTGGAATTATTTTTGCTCGCTCCCATTCGAGATCTCCCTTACGCCATTCATACGCCATTCCTAAGCCAAGCATAATAAGGAAGATGGCACCAACCATAAATCCACCTAAACCGAATTGCCTGTAAACGAGTGCCCACGGAATAAGTAGAACAACTTCCACATCGAATATTAAGAAAATCAGTGCCACAACATAAAATCTAATATTAAACTTAACCCATGGCGAACCCTCTGGATTCTCACCGCACTCATATGTCATTAGTTTTTCTTTGGTTGGACGGGAAGGTCTTATGAGCCATGCGACAATTACTAATGCAATAACAAATATTACTGCAACTAATAAGAAGACAAATATTTTCCCAAATTCAGTTAACATTTTACTTTTTCATTATTAATGCAAAAATAGTTTACAAATGTACGTAATGTTAAGAAATTAAACAGCCCTTCTTTCGGTATATATCATTATATACCGAGTGTTCCATACTTCACAAGTAATATGCCATTTGAATAAAATCATTGTTATTCCACAATTTATAAATATTCAAAACAATATTAACAAGTAATTGCCATTATTAAAAATATGCAGCAAATCATATTTCCATTTATGAGAATAAGGAAACTTTAATTGATATTAAGTTCAATTAAATTTATTTTTGGCCAGTAATTAATTATTTGTAGCAAGAAATGCGTTTATCTTATGCTCTAATTGACATTTCAAACCTTAAGTACAATTTCCTCAATATCAGAAAGAAAATAAATGATGTTAGGATTATGGCCATTGTTAAAGCAGATGCTTACGGACATGGGGTCATAGAAACAGTAAAAGCATTAAATTCACTTCCTGAAAAGCCCGAATATTTCGGGGTAGCCATACTTGAAGAAGCAATTGAATTAAGGCGAAATAATGTACATCAGCCTATACTAATATTTAACCCTGTAATTGAGAATGACGCAGAGTTATTTTCCAAATATGATCTAATATCGTCTGTATTCAGCGAGAAACATATTTCCATTTTAATGAAAGCCAACCATATCCAGGGCAGGAAAATTAAGATTCATGTAAAAGTGGATACAGGAATGCACAGACTTGGAATTGATTACAGGGATGCATTCAGTTTTGTTAAAAAGCTTAGCCGGGATAAGGATATTATAATTGATGGAATTTATACTCATTTTGCAAATTCAGACGAAAAAGATAAGAGCTTTGCGCAGCTTCAGTTGAAACGGTTTAACGAGGTGCTTTCTAAATTAAAAGCAGAAGGAATAAATTATGGTTTAGCTCATGCTGCAAATAGTGGAGCAATCCTTGATATGCCCGAATCTTATTTTGATATGGTGCGTCCGGGCATTCTGCTTTTCGGGTATTACCCTTCCGAGGAGACATCTGAATCTATTCCTCTGAAACCGGTTATGTCTCTGGTATCATATATAGAATCGATCAAGAAAATAGATAAGGAAGAGAGCATCAGTTATGGCAGGGAGTATTTTACAAAAAAGAAAACGAATATTATAAGTGTACCGATAGGTTATGCTGACGGATATACAAGGGGATTGTCGAATAAATCGAAAGCAATAATAAACGGTAAGTATTTTCCGCAGGTTGGAACAGTAACAATGGACAGAATTATGTTTGATATTGCTAATGAAAGTTGTAAAATTGGTGATGAAGTTATTTTATTAGGGATAGAGAAGGGAAGTAACCTTCAATTCAGCGCCTGGGACTGGTGCAAGCTTGTTAATACTATCCCCTATGAAGTAATGTGTGGAATAAGTAAAAGAATCCCAAGGATTTACAGATAAAAATGGACATAGTAAAGCAATATTTAGTCCAATGCATTTCAACTGCATCAAACAATCTTCGTCTGAACTCACAGAAAATTGAAATTGTGGCTATGCTACGTGATATTATTGTGAAGTCCGGCGACCTTGAAATGGATATCCGTAATATGAAAAAGATTACGGAGCTTTCTACTATGGCAATAAGATTCAATGAGATTTATACATATTTAACCCAGCCGCAGATTGACCTATTTAAATTCTCTGAAAAAATAAAAGAACACAGTGCTATCCTGATAAAAGATATCAGCCACATGCTTGATATTGTAACACCCGATTCCTTTAAACATGCTGTAGAAAAACTAAAACCAGTTGTTAAAGAAGAAGAAAAGAATGCAAACCTTGATACGATTGAACAGGCAAATAATGGTATTAAGGTTGATCTTTCGAAAAGAAAACAAAACCCTGATATATTTGAGAAACCGGAGAATGAAATATTAAAAGAAAAAATCATAATGGATGAGGAGAGCGACAATGAAGAGCTCTTCTTCCAGAATTATGAGACAGAAATACTAAAACCAATTAAACTGATCGATTCATTGCTGAAACAGATTTCAGCTTATGAAGTTGAAG
This sequence comes from Ignavibacteriaceae bacterium, assembly GCA_031292455.1. Classification (GTDB taxonomy): domain Bacteria; phylum Bacteroidota; class Ignavibacteria; order Ignavibacteriales; family Ignavibacteriaceae; genus Fen-1301. The sequence continues at coordinate 37,684 of JARLHC010000151.1, read as the reverse complement.
AGGAAGACATAATCAGCTGGGCAAAGCTTATGAAGACAAACGGGGAGCTTTCTGCAAAGATAGGATTTGAGATAATAGCTAATATGCACCGGATATTGTCAACAGCATTTACATTATTAAGTACTAAAGAGCTTGTACCAAAACCGGATGTTATAGAATCAATGAGAGCATGTCTCATTGTTATTGTCGCTGTAGTAAAGGGAAAGGAAGTGGATATAACAAACTACCTTAACCGGGCAGAAGAATTCGGAAGAAAAATTCAATTATAAAACCAAGGAAAAGTTGTTGATGAAATTACATGCAGTTATAATGGCCGGAGGCATAGGTTCAAGGTTCTGGCCCAGGAGCAAAGAGAAATCCCCCAAACAACTGCTCAGGATATTCGGTGATAATACAATGATCCAGGATACTGTAAACAGACTTCAGGGGCTTGTAGATAATGAGAATATTTATATCATAACAAATAAGGCGCAGAAGGCGGAAATTGTCTATCAGCTTACAGATATTCCCAAAGAAAACATTATAGAAGAACCATTCGGAAGAAATACTGCTGCCTGTATAGGGCTTGCTTCAATTATTATTGAAAAGAAAGATAAAAATGGAGTAACTGTAATCCTTCCCGCCGATCATATTATCAAAGACAAAGAAACATTTCACAGTACACTAAAGAATGCTGCAGAATTTGCATACAAGTCAAAAGGTCTTGTAACAATCGGGGTTCCACCATCAAGACCTGAAACAGGTTACGGATATATTCAAATTGATGATGACAGCGCATCCGAGAATATATATAAGGTACTTACCTTTGCCGAAAAGCCCAATTATGCAACCGCAGTAAGATTTGTAGAAAGCGGCGATTTTATGTGGAACAGCGGAATGTTCATATGGCGAACAGATGCAATTCTTCAGGAAATTAAGGATTATTTACCCGATCTTTCAGACGGGTTGGAAACAATAAGAAAAGATATTGATACACCAGATTTTGAAAAAACATTATTTAATGTATACGGATTACTCAAAAGCATTTCTATTGATTATGGAATTATGGAAAAATCAAAAAAGGTTTTTCTAATAAAGGGAAAATTCCCGTGGAGTGATGTCGGGAGCTGGGAAGAGGTTTATCAGTTGACAGAAAAAAACAATGACGGAAATGCTTTAAACGGAAATATCTATGCAGAAAAGACAGCCGATTCGTATATTTATTCTCCTGATAAGTTCACTGCGGTTATTGGTGTTGAAAATTTAGTTATCATAAACACTGATGATGCTCTTCTTATATGCAGGAGGGATAATTGCCAGGACGTAAAGAAAATAGTTGAACATCTTAAAATTAACAAAATGTCAGAATATCTATAATGGTAAAAGTAATTACAGAATCTGAAGTATTAAAAGTCTATAAAAGCGGCGGCAGAACTTTCCCTGTAGGTGAGAATGAAATGCTTACGCCCCTGGCAAAAGATAGAATTAAAGAACTTAAAATTAAATTAGTAAAAAAGACTCCTGCACCAATAATTGAAGGGGTGATCCAGGATCCCGTTAAATCAAAGCGCACTAATAAAGTATCTCTTGGAGGGGACCATACCGGATTTAAAGTGAAAAACCTTATTTCCAAAATACTTGTGGAAAAAGGGTTCGAAATTATAGATGTTGGTACTTATGATGAGAATGCTTGTGACTATCCTGACTTTGCTTATGCTGCTTCAATAAAAGTTAAAAACGGTGAGACAGATTTTGCTGTGCTGGTAGATGCTACAGGAATTCCTTCGGCGATTACTGCAAATAAGATTCCTGGAATAAGGGCATGCACCTGTTACAATGAATTCTCAGCTCGGAGCGCAAGGGAGCATAATAATGGTAATGTTTTAGTTGTAGGGGCAAAGTCACTTGGGGAGGAAACGATTAAATCAATACTTGAAGTATGGCTTAACACTTCGTTTGGCGGAGAACGGCATCAAAAAAGGCTGGACAAGATTACAACTATTGAGAAAGAGTTTAGTAAATAATCTCCCCGCTAATATTCCAATCCATTATTCCTTTTATAATTAGGAAGCAATTGTGTACGACTCAGAATACTGGTAGTATACCCACAGAATACCCGTAGATGATATTCTGATATATAATAGCATTGCCTTGATGAAGTTATTCTATTCCGACTTTTTTACTCTATATTTATATCGTAAAGACGGTATTTCTTATAAAGTTCTCCATTCATTACACCATCACCTGCACCGCGGTTCATCATCTCGTTATCTTCCAATATCCAGCTTGCTTCTCCAAGTTTTATTCCCAGTTCTCTTGCGCGATTAACAATTTCCCAGTAGAAAACAGCGTCAAGACCACGCTTCTGGTATTCGGGGATAAGGCCAAGTGTTATAATGCGGGACCATGTAATCTTTTTCTTTTGAGTGTAAAGTTTAAGGAAATTGAATGGAAAGAGATGACCGTTCATACTCTTAAAAACCTGGTTATAATCAAGCATAGTTAGAGCAAAACCGATAAGTTTATTATCAATTTCTCCGAATAAAACTAATTTTGCTTCTACTAGGGGTTTCAGATCTTTAGCCATAGCATCCAGTTCAGCATCAGTCATCGGCACGAAGCCCCAATTAGGAGCCCATGCTTTGTTATAAACATATTTAACCTTCTCAAGTTCCTTTGCGAAATTCTTTATATCAAGCTGAGTGATTTTCAGACCTGCACGCTGTTTAGCTATCTCCTGAACTCTTCTGAGTTTATCAGAGGAAAGCACTTTATCACTTTCAAGTTTCCAGGCGTAAAGATCTTTTATCTTTTTAAGGCCATAATTATCGCAAAGATCCAGATAATATTTAGGATTGTAAGTCATTAGAAGACGCGGTTCATCATCAAAACCTTCAAGGAGCATACCCCATTCATCATTACTGGAAGGGTTTGCAGGACCTCGCATTGTATCAAATCCTTTTGTTTTAAGCCATGCTCTGGCTGATTCAAAAAGTGCATTGGCTACCTTCTGATCATTTATACATTCGAAAAAACCAAAAAACCCAACCTTATCATTATGTGTCTTATTATGAAGATCATTTTTAATTGCTGCAATCCTTCCAACAAGTTCACCATTTTGTTCGGCAAGATACATTTCCATTTCAGCATGCTGGAAGAAAGGATTTTTATTAACATCTAATATTTTCTTACGGTCCATTATAAGCGGTGGAACCCAATAGCGGTCATTTTTATAGAATTTCCACTGTAGTTTGATAAAACGCATTCTATCTTTTTCTGAACGAACGGGAAATATTTTTATATCATTCATCGGAAAACCATTATTATAATAAGGAAATACCGCCACAGGCGGAATGTCTAATTTTCAAAAGACGGGGATATTATATCAGATAATACCGAGTTTCTTTCCTACATCGCCGAAAACATCAAGTATTTTATTAAGATGTTTTTCTTCATGAGTAGCCATATAGCTTGTTCTCATCATCTGTCTTCCCTGAGGAACGCCCGGGGAAATGAATACATTCACAAATACGCCAGCGTCATAAAGCATACGCCACATTTTGAAAGCCAGCAGATCATCACCAACAATGACGGGAACAATTGCAGTTCTTCCATCAATAACATTAAAACCAAGTTCGGTAAATCCCTTTCTCATTTTATCAGCATTATAAATAAGCTTTGCAACTCTTTCCGGTTCAGCTTCCAAAATATCCAGGGCGGCCAATGCAGCAGCAACTGAAGCGGGAGTAGGGGATGCACTGAAAATAAGAGCAGCGGAGTGGTGTTTAATATAATTTATTATTCTTTCTTCACCAGCAACAAAACCACCTAATGAGGCAAAGGTTTTGCTGAAAGTACCCATTGTCATGTCAATTTTATTCTCAAGATTAAACTCACTTGCAGTACCACGCCCACCTTTACCGATAACACCTACAGCGTGGGCATCATCGATTAAAATTCTTGCATTAAATCTTTTTGCGATATCATTTAGGCAGGGGAGATTTACAATTTCGCCGCCAGTAGAGAAAACGCCGTCACTTACGATCAATTTTGCTGTTTCAAGCGGAAGTTTTGAGATAACTCTTTCCAGGTCTTCCATGTCATTATGTTTATACCGTACCATGTCGGCAGTAGCACCTTTTGCCATCAGGTTACCGGCAACAATACATGCGTGGTTGTCTTTATCCGAAACAACATATTCTCCTCTTTGAACAAGAGTAGGGATAATTCCCTGTGCAGTCTGGTATCCGGTACTGAATAAAAGCACAGCTTCAGTATTCAGGAATTTGGCAAGCCTTAATTCAAGTTCAATATGGAGGTCAAGTGTACCGGTTAGATAACGGGAACCGGAACAACCTGTGCCGTATTTCTCAATTGCCTTGATTGCAGCTTCTTTGACTTTGGGGTGAGCCGTTAATCCAAGATAATTATTGGATCCAGCCATAATAACGTTTTTACCTTCTATTTTTACAACAGGTCCTTCATTTGCTTCAATAGGTCTGAAATACGGATACATTCCTGACTTTTTAATTTCATCAGCTCTGGTAAATTCATAACATTTTGTAAATAAATCCAATTAACCTCCAATTACGTTATAAAAATTATTAAAAGTCATCAAAACTTCTTAAATTTCGGCTCAAATCTATGATTAAATAGTGTTAAAATCAAACTAAACAATTAAATATGGAAATTAGAAAAACTGCTGTTGTAACAGGTGCAAATGGTTTTGTCGGAAGCCATCTGGTTGATCTTTTACTTGAGAACAATTACATAGTACGTTGTATAACAAGGAAGAGCAGCAATCTTAAATGGCTTAAAGGGAAAAATGTAGAAATATACGATTCAGGATTGATGGATAAAGAGGGATTAAGAAAGGCGTTTAAAGATGCTGAATATATTTATCATGTTGCGGGGGTTATCAAATCAAAAAAGCCCGAGGGATATTTCAAAGGGAATGTTGATACGACAAGGGTAATGCTGGAAACTGCGGTAGAGTTTAAGAATACGATTAAAAAGTTTCTTATTGTAAGCAGCCAGACTGCCGCGGGGCCTTCATTAAACGGCAAGGTAATTACGGAAGAAGAACCATGTAATCCTATCACAAACTATGGAAGAAGCAAACTTGCCGAGGAAGAATTGGCAAAAAGCTTTATGGGCCAGGTTCCTATTACAATCTGCCGTGCTCCCGCTGTATTTGGCGAAAGGGATACTGAGATATTTATTTTCTTCCAGACTTTCAGCAAAGGACTAATGACAACTATAGGGTTTGATAAGAAGGTGGTGAGTTTAATTCATGTAAAAGACCTGGTAAGAGGATTCATGCTTGCCGCCGAATCTGACAAATCTGCAGGACAGACTTATTTTATAAGTTCCGAAAAATACTATGCATGGGATGAAATAGGGGATATAACTTCAAGAGTTTTAGGAAAAAAGCCGTTGAAGGTTAAGGTACCTCATTTTGCTGTATATACAATAGCGGCTATTGCACAGTTTGCATCGATGTTCAGTAGCAAACCCGCCACATTGAATATTGAGAAGGCCCGTGATCTTACGCGGCATGCCTGGATCTGCGATACCGGAAAAGCAATCCGTGACCTGAATTACCATCAGTGCATTCCTGTAGAAGAGGGAATTAAAAGAACTTGTGATTGGTATAAGCAGCAGGGGTGGATTTAATTCTGAAAGAAGAAACAGGGACAACATGCCCATACTTACAGAGCCGGAAAAAATATCCGGATAAATGTTTTTAAGGGTAAATTGATTCTATAAAATTCAGCAAATATTGTCCGGAAAGATTCATTTCGGGAAAAGCAGTGGTCTTAATTTTATTACTTAGCATTTCTCCCCAGCTGCTTAATACAATATTGTAGGATGATTCAATCTGCTTCTCTTTTTTACCGGGAAGGTACTGTTTAAGAAAATCAGTTTCTTTTTCGAAAAGCATTTTTACAAGTATGACTTCTTCATTCAGGACTTCTTCTTTCATCATACAAAATAAAACCTCATAAATAAGTTTAAATCTTGTAAAGGCGGACAATTTAAGGTTAAAATACTCTAATAGCTTATTCTTCAAATCGAGCTGTTCATTTAAGAATATAAGCTTTAGTTCCTCGAGATAAATATCGATTTCCCATTCTATTGTTCTAAAAAAGAGTTCCTCTTTAGTAGCGAAATAATGATAAATTGTAGCTTTGCCGATTCTTAAATCTCTTGCGATTTCATTAAGAGTAGTTTTATTAAGTCCATGCCGTGAGAATCGTTTTTCGGCTGCTTTAAGTATTTGTTGTTTCCTATCTTTTTCCAAGATTATCGTAAATTATATTATTATAAAATAATAAATTATAGCTGGAAATCCTTTTAAAAAAGCTAATTGGAAGTTTTAGGATAAAGGATTATTCAATATTTAGCTATATTTAACAAGGCTGAAGTTATAATTTTAAGTAAGTTAGGGCTTTAATAAAAGGAAAAACAAAGTGATAAACAAAACCTTATCAAAGATTGAAAAAACAATTCAACAGGATGCAACTCTTCCTGACAAAGAAAAAACCAAACTAATGGATTTACTGGCCACTCTTGAAGTGGAAATTAAAGAACTTTATAAAATTCATTCGGAAGAAGCAGAAAGTATAGTCGGATTTATAGAGAGATCAACGCACGAAGCCTCACGTAAAAAGAAAAATCCAACGCTATTAAAACTGTCGACCGACGGAATATCAGAATCGGTAAAAGAATTTGAAATGTCACATCCAAAGCTTGTCGAAACTGTAAATTATATAAGTTCTGCACTTTCAAATATCGGCATTTAACAGTTATTATAATTGAAATGCGCCTTTGATAATTTACCTTGGCATATCATTTAGTGATCAAGTTTATAATATACTGTACTATTCTAAAAATTCAATAAAGTAATTGGAGCTACCGGTTGAAGTCAGCTCAGATCCTGGTATTTATTATATGTCTTTCCGGATTTATTGCTAATTGTTACGCCGGTGGAGATACATTATCCTTATGTTTTGTAAGTGATACTCAAGAACCATTAATTTTTGAAAGTGCTTATCTGCCATATAATAATAATTGGCTGGCAAGGCAATTAATATTTAAAAGTATATTAGATAACTCACCTAAATCAGTATTTCATTTAGGTGATCTTGTAGGTATGGGCTTTCTGGAAAGCGAATGGGGGGATATTGATAAATTTGTAAACCAGCTTGCAGCCAGAAAGATTAGCTTTAACCCTATACCGGGGAACCATGAATATTTGCTGTTTCCGAATCAAGGCATCTCCTTATTTAAAAATAAATTCCCAGAGGCTGATATACACGGATATTCAAAGCAATTTGGAAATGCAGCCATAGTTTTATTTAATTCAAATTTCGGGGAATTAACCGAAGGAGAAAAAAATGGCGAATTGAGATGGTTTATAAAAACACTGCGGAACTTTGAAGCAGACAGTCAAATTGATTTTATTTTAGTAGGCTGCCATCATCCACCTTACACCAATAGCAAAATAGTAGGCCCTTCAGTATATGATACCACGATGCAAAAGTTTCTAAATGCATTTAACAGAACATCAAAATGCAGATTATTTATAAGCGGACATGCACATACGTATGAACATTTTAATGTAAATAATAAAGATTTTTTAGTAATAGGCGGTGGAGGGGGGCTTCAGCATCCCCTCTTTTCCGGCAAAGATTTAAGATTCAATGATCTGGTTAAAATGCCTACAGATAGAAGAATGTTTCATTACATTACCATTAAGGTTTATAAGAATAGTTTATGGATCGACCTGAATATGGTTTCTGAAGACTTCAAGGGAATAAAAACCATTCCTCAATTTACTTTGTACCGCAAATAAAACAATATACTTTTAATCAGGTTACTTATCTTTCCTTTCGGAAAACAGGTTTATAAATAATCTTATAGCACCTGTGATTCCGGCGGGAATTTCACGGAAGAAAGAATAACCGGTATAAACAAAATTTCCTTTACCGTATTTCGTTGTCAATAGCCCACCTTCGAGTGGTTTCTCACCCAAATCGTGACAGGAGATGACGGATTGGTATCTCGGATCCCACTTGTTGGCAAAGTATAAACCTCTTTCCTGTATCCATCCGTTAAAATCTTTCTGATCTATTTTATTTGGATAATTTAAAAAGGGACTTGCAGGATCAACAAATGTAACCTTTGAGTCCTCATCAGTGACACGATCTGTAGAGATCGTAATCGGATAGGGGCCGATATTCGGAACCACTATATCCCTATTTACAGTGTATTGTACAAGAATATTCCCACCCTTAGAAACATAGCTTAATAATTTATCCTGTACACGAGTCATTAACTTTTTCGTATTATAGGCACGGACACCAACTATAAGCGCATCATAATTTGAAATATCTTTCGTTACCAGATCATTATCAGAAAGAAGCGTGATATTGTATCCGAGCTGAGACAGGTAACCGGGAATATTATCTCCTGAACCCATAATATAGCCAATATTGTTTACCGTTTTCTCAGTGGATAATCTGACAACTTTAATCTCTGCAGGGGGCAGATACGTCTGGATCGGAATATGATCATAATTTATCCTGATGATCCCTTTATTATAAATAGTGTTTCCTACTTTTGCTAATGCTATTATCTTTTCTTCTGAATTTCCAGGAGGAGGAATAACGGTGAATTCAAGGAGCTTCTCTTCATCCTTCTTGTCGAAGATAAAAGGTAGTTCCTGAGGGGTAACTTTCCATCCGTCAGGATGACTTAATCTAAGAGTTCCGCTTACTCCTGTTGAATTGTTGATCAAATGAATAGTTATCTTATGGGAATTATTATCAGGGAAAAGAAATACTTTATCTTCAAAATTGATAGATACTGCAGGAATTATTTCAAACGGACGGTATTTTTCCCCTCTTATAGGATCAACCCACCTGTATAAAAGGGGAGTATTAAAGGTAAGTTCAGTACCGTTCAGATCAAGAGTGAATTTTACCATAATTGGAGGGTCATTCTCAGCCTTGCCAATTAGCTCCTGATGATCAATAACAAATGCTCCCTTATCATGCTCATTTATTAACCAGTAAGGCTGAGATATGGGAGCATCCTTTGGAACGTTTACAGTAAATGATTTCTGGTAAGGCTCCCCTTCGGTAAGAGCTGAATTTATAACTGAATCGCTTTTGCAGAAAGTGCAGTTTATCGATTTAAGTTTTATTGGATAATTTATCCTGTTTACAACCATAGCGTTAAAAGTAATATCCTGTCCCGGGACCGATGAAAAATCCTTGGTAATAGCTTCAGTCCATAATCCTAAAAGAGAACCTATAATCTCTTTTAATTCCTGTTTTTTGACTGGGATCCAATAATCATCTTTTACATTATCCATTTCATTATAAGCATTTAAAAGTAAAGGGATAATATCCGTCGGTTTATCCTCATTATAGGCTGTTTCCGCCTGACTTAAGAGGGACGATAGTTTCGCACTTCCTTGTACTCTGTTCCAGGAAAGATCAATATTCTCAAATAGATCCTTTTTGACATATGATCCTTCACGTTGTTCAAAATACTGTATTGATTCACCCCTACTACCACCGGTTCCAAAACCCTGGCTTTTATGCATACTGCGGCTTTCTGCTGCAATTTCAGTATACGACTGACCAAGGTAAGGATTGAACTCACCTACATCCAGTTTAGGCAGATTACTTGTATCTACCTTTCTATTTAACCAAATCTGAGGAAATACATTCCATAGAAGCCTCTTGGGTTGCCAAACCTTAACATATTTAAGCTGTTCCGGGAATATGGCAGGATCACCCGCCAGTTTGAATGCTTCTTCTGCAACTATTGCGGAAGCAGTATGATGTCCATGCCCCCCTTCACCCGTAACAGGAAAGCGGGTCAATATAACATCAGGACGGAATTTGCGGATTATCCAAACCACATCAGACAGCATCTTTTCCTTTCCCCAGAATGAAAAAGTTTCATCCGGGGATTTGGTAAAACCGAAATCATAGGCACGTGAAAAAAACTGATGAGCGCCATCAATTCTGCGGGCATCAAGAAGTTCCTGAGTACGGATAAGTCCTAATAATTCACCCTGTTCAGAGCCGATTAGATTCTGGCCGCCGTCTCCGCGAGTCATAGAAAGATATCCGGTATGCAAAAGTTTTCCGGATGAGAAATATGAAAGCAAAGCAGTGTTCTCATCATCAGGATGAGCGGCAATATATAAGACAGAACCAAGTATGTTAAGTTTTTTGATGGCTAATTTTATCTCTCCGCTGTTTAGAATCCTGGCTGGCTGCGCGGATAGAGTTCCGAATATCTGTAAGAGGAACAGCAGGAGAAATAAATATGCTGATTTCGAAAGTCGGTTAGACATAATCTTTGTTTTTATGTGATATGAAATTTAATTGCCGGAAATAATACCGATAAATAACATTTAATGCAATGCTGGAATTGAATTTCTGAGATGAGTATTATATTAATTTTATCACCAATATAAAAAAATACCCTTCCCCAATTATGCAGGAAGGGTATACATTTACAGTTTGGGATCTTTTTACTTCTTCATCTTATGAAATTCTTCAATCTGCTTTGGTGTAAATTTAGCAAGTTTATAAGCTTTAGCATTAAAATCAGCTGGTATACCTTTTAAGGCATCCTGTTCACTTGAGGCATTTACAACCATATAACCAGTATGATCCCCTGACATGCAGCCCCACTCCATTTTCTGAAGCAGCTTAGCGTCTTTATCTTTTATTTTATCGAGAACATTCAGGCACTCTTCAGGAGTGTGCCTGATCTCGACCATATATCTTTCTTTTGGAGGATTCATTGCAATGGAAGATATAACAAGAAAGATGATAAGGCCCAAAAAAATCAGGAATGTTTTTAAATTAATCGGGTTATTCATAGCCACCTCCTATCGGAATTATGAAATCGTTTGTAAAAATCAACTAAAGTACAGACATTCATTAATTGTTAAGACAAAAACTAAATCGAAATTATGACACATCAAGTTACCCATGGGATTAATACTGAAATATGAATTGCGGCACAGATGACTCATAATCTGTGGCTTTGGTGTTACAGGTCAATAACATCAAAATTGGCTAATTAAATAATCAAATCAAGGTTAATAGCGAATTGAATTGTGCTAAAACAGATAGTCTTTCAAAAAATAACAGGAAAGTGCCGTATGGATTTTATATTTTAACATTTACCTTTTTTGGAGATATCTAAATGAATGTTTTAAAACTTAAAAAAGCAAAAGGAATCAGTTTTCAGACAAATAATTATTCCCGGAAAGTCATAAAGAGTCTTAATGAAAACAAATACGATGACCTTTTCCATAAATACGGCGAGGAATTCGGTATTGACTGGTTGTTCCTTAAATCCCAGATAAAATGTGAAAGCAACTTCAATCCCAAAGCAGTAAATAAAGCAAGAGATGCAAAGGGTTTAAGCCAATTCACTGAAAAAATGTGGAATGATCTGAAGAGATTTATGCCCGGGAGATTAAATAGAAGAAAAGTATTCCGCCCATTTGACCCGGCATTTTCAATTATGGCACAATGCCTTTATCTTGAGTATGCATTTAAAAGGATAGATGACCTTCTGATTGACAAAAATTATTTAACTGACTGGGCTTTAGCTGTGTACAAATTAGGAATAATAAAGGTTTTAGGCGGAAGAAACCAATCGGGTAAATATGTAAAAGGTATAATTGAAGATCTGGTTAATAAACCTATAGAGGATGCATGGTTAGAATTCGGTATGAAAGTGTTTGAATATATAGCGGATGTAGAAGAGGCTCGGGAAGCTTACAAAAGAGAATAGGCAGTTCAAGTCTGCAGAATTTATTATATTTATAATGATAAAAAAATAAATTACGGATCAAAGTTATGCCGGTATTTGAATATAAATGTTCTTCATGTAATACAAAATTTGAAGTTTTACATAAATCAAGTGGAAAACAGGATGAGGTTACATGCCCTGAATGCGATTCAAAAACAATAAAGAAATTATTTTCGTCATTTAGCCCTTCAGTACATACACATTCACTAGAATCACCCTGTTCGCAGGGAAACTGTAATATTCCCTCAGGCGGATGCGGTTGTGCAGGGGGAGCATGCAGCATGAATTAAATGTCCCGGTAATTAGTTTTTTATAGAATAACAATCTTTAAAATTTATGATAATTGAAGTAAACGGAATCAAAATAGGCGGGGGAAATCCAATTGTGCTAATTGCTGGTCCTTGTGTAATTGAAAGCAGGGAAATTGTAATGACAACTGCATTAAGGATAAAGGAAATAACTTCTGAATTAAACATTCCCTTTATATTCAAATCCAGCTTTAAAAAAGCAAACAGGACAAGCGACGATTCTTTCATAGGCATTGGTGATAAAGATGCTCTTATGATACTTGACGAAGTGAAAAAAACTTATGAAGTGCCAATAATTACGGATATTCATACTGTTGCCGATGCAATATTAGCCGCTCAATACGTGGACATTCTTCAGATACCTGCTTTTCTTTGCCGTCAGACTGAATTATTAAGGGCTGCAGCCCTGACAGGTAAAGTTGTAAATATAAAGAAAGGCCAGTTCTTAGCGCCTGGCGACATGAAGTTTGCAGCAGGAAAGATTCTGGCAGCAGGAAATAAAAAAGTATTATTAACCGAAAGAGGCTCATCATTCGGATATCATAATCTTGTAGTAGATATGAGGGGGCTCGTCATCATGAAAGATTTAGGATACCCGGTAGTAATGGATGCGACACATTCGGTTCAGATACCAAGTGCAGACGGAATAACCGGAGGGCAGGCTAATTTTATTAAACCTATAGCCCAAGCAGCAACTGCAGTAGGGATTGATGCATTGTTCCTGGAGGTGCATCCAAATCCTAAAAAAGCAATGAGTGATGCTGCAAGTCAACTTCCGCTAGATGAATTGAAAGATCTGCTTATTATGGTCAAAAGGATTGATGAGGTTGTTAAATCAGTTAGGCTTTAAATAATTAATCGCAGTTAGAGAATAGATTGTACCCCAGAGAAATTACAGGCGTTGAAAAAAAATGTCTTTTTATGATTCTGCCGGAAAATAAACCGGGATACAACCTCTACAGAAATAAAATTGATAGAATGATGGTACTAGGGGAAGGGAATTCGGGAGTTGGAAGTTATATTTTGGGGGAAAATGAACCTGAACCAGACTTTTCATTTCTATCGTCTCCTGTATTTTCACTTGGTATTTTTCATTCCGATAAAGGTGAGTTTGATCTTTTAATTCACGAAGAAACTGAGAATAAAATTGAAGTCTGGTTTGGTCAGGATGTAAACGAAAACTTTGATGAAAGTTATAATTTAAAGAGTTATTCTTCCTGGATACCAGGGGATAGATCTCCATTTTCGGATTCAAAAGTTAGGGAGATAGCTATCAGGCCAGAAGAGTTTATACTGGCAGTTGTACCGGAAGAAAAGAAGATTTGGTTATATGAATCATCTTCAGGGGTTAATCATTTAATACCTTTAAGCAATTATTATAACAGTCTTATGCTCATAAGGAATGAAAGAAATGCGGAAAAGGCATTAAATCCTAATTTATTTTTTAATAATTTAGGGATATACAATGACCAGGAATTAAAAAAAGCGTTTGAACAGTACAATAAATATATGCGAAGAAAATTATTGTAGATAAAAATAATCCCAAAGGTATATGAAATTGACTAAAGAAGAAATTATTGAAAAAGGGAAATCAGTTGTTCAGATTGAATGTGAAGCAATTGCAGGACTAATAAATAGTATCGATGAAGAATTTGCCAAAGCAGTTTTAACTATCTTTGAATGCAAAGGAAGGGTTGTTTTAACAGGAATGGGGAAATCAGGACTTATTGCCAGAAAGATTGTTGCCACATTAAATTCAACAGGAACTCCTGCTATCTTTCTGCATCCAACAGATGCACTGCATGGAGATCTTGGAATGGTAAGGAAAGAAGATGTAGCAATTCTTATTTCCAAAAGTGGAAATACTGAAGAAATTGCCAACCTAATTCCATTGTTAAAGAGACTTCAGGTAAGGCTTATAGGTATGGGGGGAGACAGAGATTCAAGATTAGGACATGAGTGCGATATATTTCTAAGCATCGCAGTTAAAGAAGAAGCCTGCCCTCATGACCTTGCTCCAACTTCCTCTACGACAGCTACTTTAGTCCTTGGGGATGCGCTTTCAGTTGCACTTTTACAAATGAGAGGTTTTACAGTAGATGATTTCGCCTATCTTCACCCCGGAGGAAGCCTGGGAAAGCGGCTTTCACTGGAAATAAAAGAAATAATGATACAGGGAGACAAGATACCAATTGTAAAGGAATCAGCTTCTATAAAAGATTCTATTCTTGAAATTACTATAAAACGACTTGGCACTACATGCGTTGTTAATGAAAGGGGAATTTTAACAGGTATAATTACAGATGGCGATTTAAGGAGACTTCTTGAGAGAACACTTGATATCAAGGATCTTCATGCAAAAGATATTATGACCATAAATCCGAAGGTTATGAGCCCCAATTATCTTGCTTCTTTTGCCTTGCAGCAGATGGAGAATTTTAAGATTATGGCACTAATAATAACAGATGAGCAGAACCGACCTGTCGGAATTGTTCACCTGCACGATCTTATTAACCTTGGATTAAAACAAAGATGAGGATTTGCGTAAGCATTTTACTTATTATGACTTTTTACGGATGCCAGGAGCAAAGGGTTCAGCCATCTATTATTTCAAACATCCAGCTTGAAAAATTACCATCTCAGGAAAGCTTTAATGCAAAAGTTACCTTTACCGATTCTGGCAAGACGAAAGCCGTACTTCATACCGGACACATCAGGGTTTTTTATGATACACAGGAAACCTTGTTGGACAGCAGTGTAAAAGTTGATTTCTATGATGAAAACCAGGTTCATACTTCCACCTTAACTTCAAAAAGGGGAAGGGTTGATGATGCAACACAGAATTTGTGGGCAAAAGACAGTGTGGTAGTGGTCAGCGACAGCGGGGTTACAATTACTACTTCTGAACTGATGTGGAGGAATAAAGATAGGAAAATAGTTTCAGATAAATTTGTTACAATAGTGTCTCCTAAGGAAAAGATACAGGGCTATGGATTTGAATCCGATCAAAGTTTAAGAAATTATGTCATTGGTAATCCTACATATACAGCAAAACGGGATACACTTTGAGTAAACTCTTATTAATAGTGTGTCTGGTTGTTTCGGCAGGAAGTTATTGTATCCCGCAGATTCAGAAGCAGGCGCAGCAGGATCAATATATTACTGTTGTTGGCGATAGTTTAAAAGGGAAAATGGTTGATGGCGAATCAATCCGCGAAGTATACGGACATGTAGTTTTGACACAGGGAAAACTAATTATTACTTGTGAAAAAGCAGTACAATATCTTTCTCGAAATGATGCTGATCTTGAAGGCAATGTAGTTGCAAAACAGGATACGCTCACTATTATTACGCCGAAGGCAAACTATTTCGGAAATCAAAAAAGAACCCGAAGTGTTTCCGGGATTAGGCTTAATGATACCAAGGTTATTCTGGTTGCAGATTCAGGTGATTATTTCTTCAGGGAAGACAGGGCATTTTTCCAGGGGGATGTCAAGATGTATGATTCTTCATCTACTCTGACTTCCGACGTGATGACATATTATAAATTGCAGAACCGGATGGTGGCTACGGGTCATGTTAAAATAATCGATTCAACAAATACAATTTATGCCGATTCTCTTGAGCATTTCAGAACAAGCAGGGTCACATTTGCCAACAAGAATGTTAAAATACTTAACTCAGGGAATAATGTTGTTATTTATGGGGACCATCTTGAGGATTATGCGGAAAGATCATATACTTTGATAAATAAGAACCCTCTCCTTATTCAAATAGATTCAACAATAACTCAGGATACAACGTTAAATACAGATTCAGAAAAAGTTTATGGCCCCGTACAGGATTCTACAATAGAGCGTGGAATTAATATAAAAAGTAGTGTACAAGTTGATACACTTGTAATACGATCAGAAATTATGGAAGCATATCGTGATTCTTTAAATAGGTTTGAGGCGAAAGATAGTGTAAAAATAGTACGCGGTACATTCGCATCAAGAAATGATTATTCTATTTATTTCAAAAAGCCAGGAAGAATAATTACAAAGAAAATGGGGCAAGTAAGACCTCAGCCGGTGATGTGGAATGAAAATACGCAGATGACCGGCGACTCCATTAATATCCATTTGGTTAACAACAGGCTAAAACTGATTGATGTAATCGGCAATGCATTCTTGCTCTCTCAAAACCAAATTTATACGAAAAGATATGACCAGATATCAGGCGATACAATATTTATTTCATTTGATTCAACAGGAATAACTTCAACTGAAGTGAGAAACCAGGTACTTAGCATTTATTATCATTACGAAAATAATGCGGGTAACGGGCTAACAAAGTCATCTTCACAGAATGCTCTGATTCTTTTTAAAAATAGGAAAACTGATCAAATAAAGATGCAGGGATTTGTCAAAAGTGATCTATACCCTGAAAAGATGGTAGAGCACAGGGAATTATCCTATACTCTGCCGGGATATGTTCTTTTTACTAACAGACCTACAAAGGAAGATTTGATAAAGAGATGAACGAAAATACGTTAAGAAGCGACAACCTCATAAAAATTTATAAGAGAAGAGCAGTAGTAAATAAAGTCTCCATAGAGGTATCAAAGGGAGAAATTGTTGGCCTATTGGGTCCCAACGGTGCCGGGAAAACAACTACTTTTTATATGATTGTTGGAATGATCAAACCTGATAAAGGACAGGTATTCCTTGATAACAAGGAGATAACCAAAATTGCAATGTATAAAAGGGCAAGAATGGGTATAGGTTATCTGCCTCAGGAGGCCTCGATATTCAGAAGGCTTACTGTGGAAGAGAATCTTATGGCAATCCTTCAAATGACCAACCTGAAAACTGCAGATCAGAAGGAGAAGTGCGAGAAGCTGCTTGTAGATCTAGGAGTTGTACATTTAAGAAAACACATGGCATTTCAGCTCAGTGGTGGAGAAAGGCGAAGAACTGAAATTGCCCGCGCCCTTGCTATTGACCCATCTTTCATCTTACTTGATGAACCTTTTGCCGGAGTTGATCCTATTGCAGTAGAAGACATTATGAAAATTGTTGCAAACTTAAAGAACAGGGGAATCGGCGTTTTAATTACAGATCATAATGTACATGAAACTTTAAGTATTGTAGATAAAGCATATATACTTATAAACGGGGAAATCTTTAAATCAGGCAATGCCCAGGAACTTGCAAATGACGAAGAAGTCAAGAAACTTTATCTTGGAGAAAAGTTTAAACTTGACAGATATTAGGCGCTATTACTGTAGCTACACTTTTATCAAATTCGGCATCCTACTATTCATAATTTTATTTAACTCAATGAGTTTATCTCAGGATACAGATCCAAAGAGGGAATTAAGGGGAATTTGGATTGCGACTGTAGAGAACATAGACTGGCCTTCCGGAAAAGACCTAACATCTGAAGAACAGAAAAAAGAATTTATTGATATTATAGACCATTTAAAAAAAGATAAGTTCAATGCAGTATTTGTGCAGGTTCGTGCATCATGCGATGCATTTTATGAAAGTGCCATAGAACCATGGAGCGAATGGCTAACCGGTAAACAAGGAAGAAGCCCAGCACCCTTTTACGATCCATTGAAATTCATAATTGACGAGAGCCACAAGAGGGGAATTGAACTTCATGTATGGTTCAATCCTTTCCGGAGTGTAATGAACATAAATTTAAATAATATTTGTGCAGAGCATGTATCACGAAAGCATCCTGAATGGAATATTGAATATGGAAAATTAAAATGGCTGAATCCCGGGATTCCGGAAGTAAGAGATTATGTACTTAAAGTTATTATGGATGTTGTTAGAAGATACGAAATTGACGGGGTTCATTTTGACGATTACTTTTATCCGTATCCTGTGAATGGCAGAAAATTCCATGATGAAAGAACATTTGCTCGATACTCACGGGGTATTAAGAATCCTGACGATTGGCGGCGGGATAATATAAATCGTTTTGTAAAAAGTGCTGCTGATAGTATCAGGAAAGTTAAACCTGGTGTCAAATTCGGTATCTCTCCTTTTGGCATTTGGAAGAATAGGAGTGATGACCCTTTAGGATCCAAAACTGAAGGTACGGAAAGTTTCAGCACTACTTATTCTGATTCAAGAAAATGGTTACAAGAAGGCTGGGTAGATTATCTTGCACCGCAGTTATACTGGAACATCGGCTATTCGGCTGCCGACTATAAGCTTCTGGCTGAATGGTGGAATAATAATTCATACGGCAGGAATATTTATCCCGGGGAGTCCGTTTATAAAATAGGTACCGATAAAAATATTGCATGGCAACAAGCAGGTGAGATCCCTTCACAGATAAGATTGAACAGGAGCTTGCACAATATTAAAGGAAATATTTTTTTTAATACCAGTTCATATCTGAAAAATCCATTAGGATTAGAAGACTCTTTAAATAATGAATACTATAAATATTATGCACTTACACCTCAGATTGAAAAGAGAAATAATGTTAAGCCGATAATGCCTTTCAAGGCAGTATTTCAGAGAGATAATGGAAAGATATTATTAAAATGGCAGAAGCAAAGGAATGAAGCTGATTATGAACAAGCAAGATACTTTGCAATTTACCGTTTTGATGACACAGAAAAGGTTGATATTGAGAGGAGCAGAAATATAAAAGCTGTCCTATATGGAACAAAAACTGCATGGCTGGATACTCAAACGGTGGCTAATAATCAAACTGCTAAATATATAATTATTGCGATGGATAAATTCGGCAATGAAAGTAATGATAACTGCAGGATATCTGTACCACCAGTCTCGATAGCCGGAAATATGATTATATCTAATAAAAATTCTCTATCAATAATAAATAGTGGTTTAGGTTTTACAGTATTTTTCAATGTGGGCTCCTCAGAGGTAGTAAGATTAAAAATGTTCGATATGTCAGGCAGAGAAATAAAAACTCTTTTTTATGGTTATAAAAAAGAAGGGAGTTATCAATTTGAACTCCCTTTTAGTGAAATTAAATCTAAGATATTTATTATTCAGTTAAGGACAGAGGGTTACTATTCTTCTGAAAAGATTACTTTAAATTAATACACATCTGCTAAACTGTTAAAATCACATTGCCTTTATTTTTCTCTTTGTTTGTCGCGGTATACTTTTACCGTGCGCCCTTGTGAAATATTTCTTCATAGGCTTAAAGTAAAAATCTTTCCATCCTTTTTTATAATCTTTACTCATTCCTTCCGGGATACCTGAATGATTCAGCGTAACTTTTGTTCCTTCCTTTTCTTGTTTAAATATTATTTCAAGGAATGAATCCGGATGCTTATCCGGAAAATCACTCGCCCGCCAGGATTGCACTATTCTTTCATATGGTTCAAGTATTAAATTTTTCCCCGAAATATAATTGTTCCACACATTGAATTTACCATTGAGGGCCTTGCTTACTACAGCTGTACCCCCGCCTGTAAATGCAGAATGTTCTTTGCTGCTGAGCCATGCTTTATAGAGTTTTGCGGAATCTACAGGAAATCGTTCAGAAACACTTATTTTCTCTTTCATAAATAATGCCTCCTTTTAAATTTGAGTCTAACGTATTAAAGTGGAACAATAGTTCTATTGATGCTTATCAAACAATTATTAATTTCCTCAAAACTTCTCATTTTTTTAAACTGATTTTGCTGTATATTAGTTCACAAAAAAATCCTATGTCCACAAAGAAAAAAGTCAAATTTATATTCGTTACAGGAGGTGTTATATCCTCGCTTGGAAAGGGGATCACAGCATCTTCACTTGGCCTTCTCCTTAAGCAGAGGGGTTTTAAGGTAACAATCCAGAAATTTGATCCCTATTTAAATGTGGATCCGGGTACCATGAGTCCTTTTCAGCATGGTGAAGTTTTTGTAACCGAAGACGGTGCTGAGACTGATCTTGACCTCGGGCATTATGAAAGATTCCTGGATGTTAACATGACCCGCGCAAATAATACTACTACAGGGCAGGTTTATTATAACGTAATTAATATGGAAAGAAGGGGGGATTTTCTCGGAGCTACTGTTCAAATTATTCCACATATTACAGATGAAATAAAATACAGGAT
This sequence comes from Ignavibacteriaceae bacterium, assembly GCA_031292455.1. Lineage (GTDB taxonomy): Bacteria > Bacteroidota > Ignavibacteria > Ignavibacteriales > Ignavibacteriaceae > Fen-1301. Next base: position 17,453 of record JARLHC010000151.1, on the reverse strand, counting down.
GACAAGATTAAGTGAGCTTGGCGATTATGATATAATAATTTCCGAAATAGGGGGAACAATAGGTGATATTGAGAGCCTGCCATTCATAGAAGCGATGCGCCAATTGATGTTAGAAATAGGTAAAAAAAATGCTCTTAGCATTCATGTTACATTGGTGCCATTTATTTCTGCAGCAGGGGAAGTAAAAACAAAACCGACACAGCACAGCGTAAAAAATTTATTGTCACTTGGTATCCAACCAGATTTTCTTATATGCAGATCTGAAAAGAAACTTGAAAAAGAGATCCGGGATAAAATTGCATTGTTCTGTAACGTTGATTCCAGGTCAGTTATTTCCGCTTACGACTGCAAATCAATATATGAAGTTCCCATAGTTCTTTACAAGGAGAAACTTGATTCCCTGGTTCTAAAAAAACTTAATCTTCCTGAAAAGAAAATTCGTCTTGAAGAATGGGAAACCTGTATTTCAGGTATTAAGAATCCTACTTCCTCAGTTGAAATAGCGCTTGTCGGAAAATATACAGAGCATCTTGATGCATATAAAAGCATATTTGAAGCTTTTGTTCATGCCGGGGCCGAAAATAATACTAAAGTTAATATAAGACCAATAAGCGCAGAGCAATTTGAACTTGAATCGCCAGCAAAACTTCTTGAGGGAGTTTCCGGGATACTGGTACCCGGCGGATTCGGCGAAAGAGGAATCGAAGGCAAAATAAATGCCTGCAGGTTTGCCAGGGAGAATAACATACCCTTTTTTGGAATTTGCCTTGGTCTGCAATGCGCAATTATTGAATTTGCCAGGAATGTTTGCGGAATTACTAAAGCCAATAGTTCAGAGTTCAAGAAAAACAAATTCAGTGTTATCGACCTTATGCCTGATCAGAAGAATGTTAAAAATATGGGCGCGTCAATGAGGCTGGGTACTTATCCGTGTTTAATTCAACCCCGCACAGCTGCCTGGAAAGCTTATAGATCTGATTTTATTTCCGAGAGGCACCGGCACAGATACGAAGTGAATAATAAATTTAGAAGTGTTTTAAGTGAAAACGGAATGATATTAAGCGGCCTTTCCCCGGATACAGAGCTCATTGAAATAATTGAACTACCAGGGCACCCCTGGTTCCTGGGCTGTCAGTTTCATCCAGAATTAAAATCACGTGCCACTAAGGCGCATCCATTGTTTAGGGAGTTTGTCAGAGCTTCATTGAAGTATTCCTCAAATCAAAAACCTGTAATCAGGGAAGAGTTTTTACTGTCAAAATAATTTTTTTATAGGATAGAACCTTACTTATGAAAATTAAACTAATATTTCTCTCTCTCTTTGTTATTATTACTAACACATTTGTTATTGCCCAATCAGATATCGAGAAAGATGTTCTGAAAGGGCTTGATTACTGCTATAATTTTAAATGGAACCGTGCCGATGAAGAATTTCAAAAGCTGATTGATAAATATCCAGATGACATGCGCGGTTATCATTACAAATCGACTATATCACTCTGGTATTATTTGAGCAGCAAAAATAATGATGATTATCAGAACTTTGTAAAATACTCAGACATTGCTATTGACAAAGCTGTAATACAGCTCGACAGCGACCCTAATAGTGATATTATTAATTATACTCTGGGAACAGCTTATAGCAGTAGAGCAATTGTATTTGCTAAAGCCGGCAATTACCTGAATGCGGCATGGGCAAGTAAAAAATCAGAAAACTATCTTAATGAATCCTTAAAATTAAATCCTAAAAGAGCAGATGCATATTTAGGTCTGGGACTTTTTAATTTTGCAGTAGGACAGATTCCTTCCGCATATAAATGGGCATTAAGTCTTGCCGGGATAAAAGGAAATAAAGAGCAGGGGATACAATATATTCGGAAGGCCGCCAGCGAAGGATATCTTTCCAAAACCGAAGCATCATATTATCTAAGTCAGATATATTCGGAAGTAATAAATAATTATGATGCTGCAGCTACATGTCTAAGACAGTTAAATAAAAAGTACCCTGACAATCTATTATTTAATTATTCCATGGGAGTACTGGAAATAAAGAGGAAAAATCTTCCGCAAGCAGAAAAAATAATTTCACGGATACTAAGGACGGAGGAATTTAATTTTAAGGAACTTATATATTTTTCTAATTTTTTAATGGGGGATATTTATTATAAAGAGAACAAATTCGATGAAGCCAAAGAATATTATCTTAAGTTTCTCAATTCCTACAACCAGAAAGATTATAAGGGGATTGCCTCCTACAGATTGGGTATTTGTTATGAACTTACCAATGATAGAAATAATGCCGTGATGTATTTTAACAAGACAGGTAAAGGAAACATGGATCTTGACGATGATATTTATGCCAAAAGGAAAGGAGAGATATTTGCTAAAAGGACTATTGCATCGACCGAAGTAGAAGTATTAAAGGGTGCCAATATAATAGAACAGGGACATTTTAAAGAAGCAATAGATAAGCTTATAGATGATCTGAACCAAATCAAGTCGGACAGATTGAAAGCTGAAGCGAATTATTATATCTCTACTGCCTTTTTCTATAAAGGAGACTATGATAATTCTATTAAATTTGCAAATTTATCAAAAGGTTATAATAGCTCGGAAGAAAACTGGATTAAACCTTTCACCGATTATTACCTTGCTCAGAGTATGCTTAAATTAAATAAAAAGGAAGATGCTCTAAAAATGATAGACGAAGCAAGTGATTTTAATAATTATGATTATCAGAATAAACTTAAAAACCTGATATCTGCAATAAACATTCATTGATAAAATGGGGAAATATTTTATAAAATAGATATTTCTTACTTCCATTTGTAATGGGAATTGGTAAATTTGCTGGTGATAAATTAAAACTTTATTAACCGGAACTGAATTACCCGTTTATTAACTAAATAATTAATGATATTTATAAAGATAGAGAACTTTAAACACCAAGAGGAAGCATGCGTTTATTAGATTTATTTTCAGCAGATATCGCAATGGATTTAGGTACTGCCAATACTTTAATTTATGTTAAAGGAAGAGGAATTGTCCTTAATGAACCCTCAATAGTTGCCTTTGACAGGAATACAAAGAAAATTATTGCTCTGGGAAATAAAGCTAAAGAAATGCAGGGAAGGGAGCATAAGGATATAAGGGTTACCCGCCCTATGCGAGATGGTGTAATAGCAGATTTTGAAATTGCCGAAGGGATGATCCGCGCTTTTATTAAGAAAGTAAGAGCCGGCGCATTCTCAAGCAGAAGAGTTGTGGTAGCTGTACCTAGCGGAGTTACAGAAGTTGAAAAAAGAGCAGTAAGAGACAGCGCAGAACACGCCGGCGCAAAGGAAGTCCATTTAATTGCAGAACCGATGGCGGCGGCAATTGGTATAGGAATCGATGTTGAAGCTGCAGTCGGTAATATGATAATAGATATAGGAGGTGGAACAACTGAGATAGCAGTTATTGCATTATCGGGAATTGTAAATGAAGAATCAATAAGGATTGCCGGAGATGAAATGAACTATGCTATCATGCAGTTCTTCAAGAAAAATCATAATATATTAATCGGGGAAAGAACAGCAGAAGCCATTAAATGCGAAGTTGGTTCCGCCGTCCCGCTTAAAGAAGAAATTACAATTCAGGTTAAAGGGAGAGATTTGGTGGGGGGAATTCCCAAGACTACCGAAGTCAGCTCTGTTGAAATACGAGAAGCATTGAATGAGGCTGTAGTGCAAATAGTTGATGCGGTAAGACAATCATTAGAACGGACTCCTCCTGAACTCTCTGCAGATATATTGGACAGGGGAGTAATGATCACAGGTGGAGGAGCTTTATTGAAAGGACTTGATGAAAGAATCAGGATGGAAACAAATCTTCCAGTCCATGTGGCGGATGATCCTCTAACAGCGGTCGTCAGAGGCGCAGGTAAAGTAATTGATAATCTCAATCATTATTCAAAAGTTTTAATACGTAACAGAAGATATTAATGTTCAGATTCATATCTAATATCTGGGGCAACTTTAAAGAATATTTCATACTTGCGTTTCTTCTCATACTTGGTTTAGTCTTAGTTTCATTCAATCAGAAACCCGGCGTTAAAACAGTAAGGGCGATGGCTTTTGGAACTTTCGCTTCAGTTTCATCTCTAGTAAACGATGTTATTGGCATTTCCCAAATTAAAACAGAAAACTCACAGCTAAAAGAAAAGAATGCTGAATTAATGTTGCAATTAAATAAACTCAGGGAATTCGGTATTGAAAATGAGGAACTAAAAGGACTGCTGAAATTAAAAGATACAGTAAAATATCCTCTAATCCCTGCAACTATAGTTGCAAAATCATTTTCAACTTCACAAAATACTGTAACTCTTCATGGTGGAAACTCTTCAGGTATTAAACCTGGCATGCCTGTCATAAATGATCAAGGACTGATTGGAATTGTATATTCAACATCCGATGATTATTCAATTGCAAGGACTTTGAGAAACAGGGACCTGAAACTTACAGTTAAGGATGAAAGAAGCCGGATAGATGGGATAATGAAATGGAACGGCGATGACTTGGTGATGGTTGATGTTCCCAAAACCTACGATATAAAACCCGGAGACCGTATTATCACTTCAGAATTGAGCTCTCTAATTTCCATACCCGTACCAATTGGTGTGGTGATGGAATTAAGTAAAGTGGAGACAGGGATTTTTAATGAAGTGAGAGTAAAACCACTTGTCAATTTTGCAAAAGCAGCTAATGTCTACGTAATAGGTATCATAGAATCGAAACAAAAAAACCAACTGGAATTAAACTTCTTTAATCGTAAATAAATGCGTTCGGATTATATTCTACCAATATTTCTTTTCTTTGTTTTACTTCTGCTTCAGTCGACCCTTGTGAATCTGATTTCTATAAGCGGTATTGTCCCAGATTTAATTCTTATTCTTCTGGTTTATTATTCAATAAAAAATAACCAGATATTCGGAATGGTGCTGGGATTTATTTTTGGTTTACTTTTTGATTTAATAACTGGTAGTTTGCTCGGCAGTTCAATAATTTCTAAGACTGTATGTGGATTTACCGCAGGTTATTTTTCCAACGAAAATAAGAGAGAACTTTATTTGAATTCCTATGCTTTCCCTTTAATCGTTCTGTTGTGCGGAATAATTGATTCATTCGTATATTCTTTCTTTTCATCTTCTAACCTGAATTCTTCATTTGTGTTTCTTATGATGCAGCAGGGTGTATTTCCTGGTGTATATACTGCAGGGATAAGTTTAATTGTTCTTTTCTTCAGACCGAAAAGGAGTATGCGATGAAAGCTGAAGGATTTGCATCAATTTCCAGGAAGACAGTTGTATATTTTATTGTAGTTTCTAGTTTTGTCCTGTTCTCATTCAGGCTGATCCAGATGCAGATTGTTGAATACAAAGCTTTTGATGAAAAATCTGCCAGTAATAGTATCAAACCAATTGAGCAAATACCTCTCAGGGGAGTCTTTTATGACAGAAATATGGAAGTTATTGCCGGTAATTCACCGGCGTACACATTAAGAATTACTCCCTCCGAATATGATAAAAAATTAAGCAGGATTATTGAAAACGTGATTGATGCTGATTCTGGATTTATTGATAAGGTATTGTATAATAACAGGTATTATTCCAAATATCTCCCGCTTCGAATTAAAAGAGGTATTGATTTTAAAGCTGTTGCCTGGCTTGAAGAAAATGCAGAACATCTTCCGGGTGTAGATTATGTAGTTGAAATGCAGAGAAGCTATCCTGCAGGGGTTGTAGGCTCACATTTATTTGGCTATAATAAAGAGATATCACCACAGGCACTTGAGAAAGAAAAAAATTATTACTCACCAGGAGATTATGTGGGAAACTCTGGAATAGAGAAAATGTATGAGAAAGAACTTCGAGGTCAGAAGGGATACAATTATGTACTTGTTGATGCTAAAAGAAAAGAAATCGGAAAATATAAGGATGGTACCCGGGATAGTGTGTCACATAAGGGGCGGGATTTAGTCCTCTCAATAGATGCCGATGTACAAAGAGTTGCTGAACAGGAACTTAAACCTTACAGGGGAGCTGCAGTTGCGATTGAACCCAAAACAGGTGAAGTTCTTGCACTTGCCAGTGCTCCTGATTTTGATCTTAACCAATTCTCATATGTAACCTCAAGAGATTATTTGTCAAGCCTATATAATGATCCCGGGAAACCGTCATTTAACAGAGCTACTATGTCAGGAAAACCCGCAGGATCTACATTCAAGATTATGGCTGCCATTGCTGCACTCGATATGGGAGTTATTACAACCGAAACAATAATAACATGCGGAGGCGGATTTTATTACGGCAGGTTCTTTAAATGCCATGGTGGAGCGCATGGTCCATTGAATGTAATTCATGCGATAGAAAAATCATGCAACACTTTTTTTTATAATTTAATCTATCGGATCGGTCTTGATAAGTGGTCGGAATATGCCCACAGATTAGGTTTCGGGCAAAAGACAGGAATTGATATTTCTGATGAATCCAATGGATTTATTCCCAATTCAAAATACTACGAAAAGATCTATGGCCCCAATTGGCCGAGAAGTATTATGGCAAGTCTTGGTATTGGACAGGGGGAAGTTAGTGTCACACCAATTCAGTTAGCTCAATATACCTCTATAATAGCAAATTATGGTAACACTTTCGTTCCTCATATAGTTAAAGGTTATCTTAAAGAAAATACAAGGGAATTTGTGCCGTTGAAATTTAAGGAGGTAAGAACCGGAATAAACCCCAAAGTTTTTGATATTGTAAGACAGGGGATGTTCCTTGTTGTTCAGGGGGCAGGGACTGCCACCGGATTAAAAATGGACGATATTAAAATAGCCGGAAAAACTGGTACTGCCCAGAACCCTCATGGAAAAGACCATGCGGTATTTATTTGTTTTGCTCCCTACGATGACCCTAAAATTGCAATAGCAGTCGTTGTAGAAAATGTTGGTTTTGGAGCTACCTATGCAGCCCCTATTGCCAAAAAGATGATTTTGGCATATCTAAAAAAAGATCTGCTAAAAAAAGATTCTGCTCCACTGATTGACAAATATAAATTAATGGGTGCTAGGCTTGAGAATTGATTACAAATTAGAAGATAAATTTGATTTAGGATTATTCCTTTCCTTTCTGGTTTTATTTTTAATTGGTTTAGCGGCTATATATAGCTCTACTCTTCACAACCATGGTGCAGGTGGTAATTTTGATAAACAGATATTCTGGGGATTAACCGGATTTGTTGTCTTTTTTATTGTTTATTATCTCCCTACTTCGGCTTTTAAGTCCATAGCTGTTCCTTCATATTTGATTTCCATATTTTTTCTCATTATTGTGCTTGTAGTAGGAAGAAGAATTTATGGACAGAGAAGCTGGTTTGGTATAGGTTCTTTAGGTTTTCAGCCTTCGGAGTTCGCTAAAATAGGGACCATACTTGGTGTAGCTTATTTTATGAGCAGAAAAAATGTAAATATCGATACTTTTAAGGATATTGCAATTGCATTGGGAATTGGATTATTCCCTGTGGGATTGATTTTTCTTGAGCCGGATATGGGGACTTCTTTTGTGTTCTTTGGTTTGATATTTACAATGCTGTTCTGGAAAGGGATAAGTCTGTTCGGATTGTTTATTGTATTATCTCCTGGAATTGTAGCTCTTTCCTCTTTATTTGGTCCCTTATATTTTGTCTTTACTTTATTTCTTGTGGTATTGGCGCTTATATTTTTTAAAAAGGATATATTTTTTAGCGGTGCCATTCTGGCGTTAAACATTGGAGCCGGATTCTTCACAGATTATGTTTACAGAGCATTAAGCCCTCACCAGCAGAAGAGAATTCTTACATTCATAAATCCGGGCTCTGATCCGTTGGGTTCAGGGTATAATGCTATTCAGGCGAAAGTTGCAATTGGTTCTGGCGGTATATTCGGCAAAGGCTTTTTGAATGGAAACCAGACACAGTTACAGTACATTCCCGAACAATGGACTGATTTTATCTATTGCGTTATAGGGGAGGAATTTGGATTTATCGGAAGCTTCATAGTCCTTATGCTTTTTCTGTATATCTTTCTAAGGATTATCAAGATAGCTTCTTTTACTAAGGATGAATTTATAAGTTTAACACTCATAGGCATCCTTTCAGTTTATTTTATACATCTTTTCGTCAATATTGGTATGGTTATAGGTATTATACCCGTTATCGGTATACCTCTACCGTTTGTAAGTTATGGAGGGAGTTCTCTACTTGTTAATATGTTTATGCTTGGAATAGTTGCCAATATATATAGGACAAGAAAAAATTATACATAGTACTTAATTCATTCAACAATATAGTATCTGCCGAATTAGGTATACTTATTTACTATTGCCTGTTTTATTATTAAGTTATAATAATCTGATTACACATTTTTTGAAATTAGGTTAGATTAGGCATGCAGAAGACCAACAAGATACATGAAAAATTCTTAAACGAAATTTGGAAGAAACAGAATTTCTCTAATAACTTGTTCACTAAAGACGGGCAGAAAGTTGAGGTGATTGATTCTGGAATGGAAAATACTGAACTGGGAGGCCCTGATTTTAAGAATGCACGTATTAAAATCGGCAATTTAACCTACTTCGGGGATGTTGAAATTGACAGCTTTCATTCTGATTGGAAAATGCATGGGCATAATATCAATAAAAGGTATAATAAAGTTGTCCTTCATGCTGTCCTAGACAGCGACACACACCAACCCTTCGTTTTTACACAGGATGGAAGGAAAATTCAATCGATCTGCCTGAATAATTGTTTCTGCAACGAATTAAAAAATTCAATTCAGGAAGCTATACTATCCGAGCGGGAAAACAGGAATAATAAACTTCGCTGTGATGAACTAAACCAGTTGATTGATTCACAGGAAAAACTTGACATTATTTTTGATCTGGGAGTTAACAGGTTTAAAGTTAAGTGCACTAAAATGTATGAACGTCTTAAAGAAATATCATATATTAATCAACTTCATATGAATGAACCGATGATAAAATATTCTCCGGATGAAAACTATCATAATAAAAAGTATACTGAAGAAGATTTTATCGATAAGGATATTTGGAATCAGCTTATATATGAATCTACTTTCGAGGCATTGGGTTATTCAAAAAATAAAGACATTATGTTTAACCTTGCCAAGAATGTCAATATAAAGTATTTCAGGAAGTTTAGCGGGGACAATGATCTTCAAATGATTGTTGAATCAATATTATTCAATGTAAGCGGACTTATTCCCGATGTATCAAACCTGCCTGATACAGAAACAATTGAATATGTCAGGAAACTGAAGGAAAATTGGGCAAATCTGAAATATAAATATGACGGTAAATTTTGTAATGCAGTTCAATGGCATTTTTTTAAGCTAAGACCTCAGAACTTTCCTACTATAAGACTGGCCGGTGGATGCAGGATAGTTTATAAATTACTTAATGAAGATCTTTTTTCGAAAATACTTAAAATCATTAAGAGGCCGGAAGATAACAAAAAATTGATTTCCGATATAAGAAACCTGATGATAATAAAATCTGAAGGATACTGGCAAAACCATTATGTCTTTGATCAGCCGGCAAAAGTATCCCTCAATTATTTTCTTGGACTCTCCCGCGTTGATGAAATTATCGTAAATGTCCTTTTACCGGCTATAGCTGTTTATTATGAAATATTTGGAAAGGCTGAGTATTCTGAAAAAACTGTAAAAATATATTCCAACTATTGTCAGCACAGTGAAAATAATTTGGTCGATGAATTAGCAAATACGTTAAACCTTAAAGATGCCTGGAAAAGAAGTGTATTATACCAGGGAATGATTGAACTTTTTAGAAGTTATTGTTCTAAAGACAGATGTCTGGAGTGCGCTATCGGGAAAAAAGTCTTTAACTAATTATTGCTTGTCAGCTTTTTAATATCATCCCTTATTTTTGCTGCTCTTTCATATTCCTCTGAATCTAGTGCTTCTCTTAATTTATCCTGTAATGCGGCTATTTTTGCTTCCTTGCTTTTAGGTACATTATCTTCTGAAACCTTGTCCAGTGCACGTTCTTTTTCAGGTTCTTCAGATGGGAGGAATGCTGCAGTATCCATAACTAACTCTGATACATAAATGGGGCATTGTGCTCTAACTGCCAAAGCTATTGCATCACTGGGTCTTGAATCTATTTCATTAGTAAGAGCTGAAACCTCGATAATGATTTTCGCATAAAATGTGTTTTCTTTTAATTCATCAATAATGACTTCAAGAATAGAGGCACCCAGGTTATCTATTACATTCTTTAAAAGATCATGGGTAAGAGGTCGGGGAGGCTTTATTCCCTCAATCTCAAGAGCTATTGCCTGAGCTTCAAACGCACCAATAATTATTGGAAGCCGCCTGTTGCCGTTAATTTCTTTCAATAAAATGGCGTAAGCTCCGCCAGTTGCTGGGCTTGAGGATAAGCCTAATATTTCACATTGAATTTTATTCAAAAAAAACTCCGGTTATTATGAAATCTTTTTAATTTCTTGTATAAGAGCAGGAATAATCTCAAAGACATCTCCGGCTATTCCATAGTCGGCAATATTAAAAATTGGAGCGTCTTTATCTTTGTTTATGGCCACAATATATCTTGAAGAAGACATACCTGCAAGGTGTTGAATTGCACCAGATATACCACATGCAATATATAATTTGGGCGAAACTGTTTTACCGGTCTGCCCGACTTGTTCACCATGATTTCTCCACCCGGCATCCACAACGGCTCTGCTTGCTCCGACAGCTCCTCCTAAAACTTCAGCTAATTCTTCTATGAGCTTAAAATTTTCAGATGATTTGAGGCCACGTCCTCCTGAAACTATAATATCGGCCTCAGCTACATCAAGTTTATCAGCTGATTTCTTTATTGCAACTACTTTAGTTTTTAAGTTAGGATTACTTATCTCTTTTACTTTTATTTCAGTCTGAATATTACCATCTGTAACCTCAGCTTTGAATACATTGGGTCTAATAGTAAATATTCTGATTGGGCTGTTTATTTTAGTTTCTAATATTGCTTTACTGGCATAGACAGGACGTGAAGCTATAATCTCTCCATTATTAATTTGGAGATTAATACAATCCGTGAGACAACCTGCATTTAATCGAGCAGCAATTCTGGGAGCGAGATCTTTTCCTAAAGAAGTATTGCTGAATAATAAATATTCAACTTCATTTTCCTTTACAAATGATGAGACTATATCAGTATAAGCCGAAGAAGAATAATTTTCCAATTCAGTATTTTTAAAATGAACTACATCCATTATTCCATAAGAACCTGCTTCATTCAGATTATCAATATTATTACCAATACATATTGCGGTCGGATCTAAATTTAAATCAATTGAAATTTTCTTTACTGTACTAATTAATTCAAAGGCACTTCTCTTTAATTTACCTTCTCTTTGTTCCAATACTGCTAATATTTTATTTGCCATTCCTCTTCCTTATATCACTTTAGCTTCTTCTCTTAAAAGCCTGACTAACTCTGGTACTGCCGAAGAATCTGTTCCGATTATTTTTCCAGGCTGTTTTGAAGCAGGCAAAACGAGTTTAATAACTTCAGTTAAATTATTTACTTCTTTGGCGGGCTTTTCCTCAATAACTTTCTTTTTGGCAGCCATGATTCCTTTTAAAGAGGCATACCTCGGTTCATTCAACCCCTTTTGTGCAGTAATAACCGCCGGTAATTCAGTTTCTACTACTTCGCGACCACCTTCTATCTCACGCTCTGCTGTTATTTTATTATTTTCAATCTTAAAGCTTACTACTACTGAAACACAATTAAAGCCAAGTATTTCTGAAGTAAGTTGTCCTGTTATTGAATTATCATAGTCAACCGACTGTTTACCAAAAAAAACAAGATCACATTTCTGTTCCTTAATTTCTTTTGCAAGAGCACAAGCTGTACTGAATGAATCGTAAAATCCATCTTTCTTAAGTAAAATTCCCTGATCTGCTCCCATGGCCAATGCTTTTCTAATACTCTCTTTACTTGAATCGCTTCCAAGACTAATTATAACTACTTCACACCCTGTTAATTCTTTGGTTTTTAGAGCTTCTTCAACTGCAAATTCATCATATGGGTTTATTATATATGAAACTCCTGCAGGATCAATAGATTTCCCGTCGGAACCTATTTTAACTTTAGTAGCTGTGTCGGGCACATGACTTACACAGACTGCTATTTTCATTAATCCTCCGAATTATCTTAATATTGAAACAAAAAATATAACCATAGCATGGTATAAAATCAAACGATTATCACAATTGATGATTTTGTGCTCTGCTTTCCATAAAAATAATAATATACGTTTTAAGTTCTTTAATATTACATCTTAAATTTATAATTTCCGATTATGGATATTAAAAAACTTGAAAAGCAGGATTTCGAATTAGATGTCGATCTTGAAACTGATATTGGGCTAATTTCAAAAGTAATCCTCTTTAATGATGATTGGCATTCTTTTGAAGAAGTTATCACTCAGCTTATTAAAGCAATTGGATGTACCTTTGAACAGGCAAGAGATTATACATTTGAAGTACATGTTAAAGGTCAATCTGTTGTGTTCATAGGTCCTATGTCAGGATGTCTTAAAGTTTCCTCCGTCCTTGAAGAGATCGCGCTATTAACTCAAATTATCACTTAAGAATAATCTCCTAAGTTTTCCCTAACTTCTGAGGTTATTCCATCATTTCCATCTTGATAATACACTTTTCTTCATTGTTTTACCCCTCTGTTATCCCTATATTTGCTGTTCGCATTTTAATAAATAAAGGAATTAAGTGAAAATAAGTAGAGAAGATATTAGGAATATCGCGATCATTGCTCACGTCGATCATGGAAAAACTACGTTAGTTGATTATATGCTTAAACAGACCGGCGTATGGAGGGCAAATCAGCACGTTGAAAAAAGGATTATGGATTCCAATGTTTTGGAAAAAGAAAGAGGAATTACAATTCTTGCCAAAAACTGTAGTATCCACTATAAAGGTGTGAAGATAAATATTGTAGATACTCCGGGACATGCTGATTTTGGTGGCGAAGTTGAAAGAACTCTTAAAATGGTTGACAGTGTCCTCCTTCTGGTTGATGCGGCTGAAGGTCCGCTTCCACAGACTAAGTTTGTATTGAAAAAATCCCTCGACCTTGGATTAAAAACAATAGTTGTTATAAATAAAATTGACCGTAAAGACGCTCGTCCTAATGAGGTTCTTAATGAAGTATTCGATCTCTTTCTTTCTCTCGGCGCTACAGAACAGCAGCAGGACTTTCCATTTGTATTTGCCATCGCTAAACAGGGTATCGCTAAAATTAACCTCGAAGATGAAAACATTTCCTTAGAGCCTCTCCTCGATGCTATAATTAAGCATGTCCCCCCTCCAGTGGGAGATCTCGATGCGCCTTTCCAGATGCTTATCTCAGCCATTGACTATAATGATTACCTTGGCAGGATCGGTATCGGCAGGGTTTCTAACGGAAAAGTTAAACTCGGCGATAATATCGTCCTCCTTACTAAGGATGGTGGAAAAATAGCAACTAAAATTACACGCTTGTATCAATTCGAAAATATCAAAAGAGTAGAAGCAGACGAAATTTCCGCCGGAGATATCGGTGCAATCGCAGGTCTCGAAGATGTCGACATCGGCGATACTATTGCTGATCCTAAAAAACCCGAGCCACTTCCGTTTGTTGCAATTGATGAACCTACTCTTACTATGAACTTTATGGTAAACAATTCTCCCTTTGCGGGTACTGAAGGTAAATATGTCACCACCAGAAATATTGGTGAACGCCTTTCCCGTGAATTAAAATCAAATGTTAGTCTTAAAGTCGAGATGACCGATTCCCCAGATACCTTTAAAGTTAGCGGAAGGGGAGAGCTCCATCTTGCAATCCTTATCGAAAATATGCGTCGCGAAGGCTATGAGCTTCAATTAAGCAAGCCGGAAGTCATTATGAAAAAGATTCTCGATGTCTTGTCGGAACCTTTCGAACACGTTATAATAGACGTTCCCGATGAACACGTCGGCATCGTTATCGAGAAACTTGGCAAACGGAAAGCCGAAATGCGTAACATGGTTTCATTCAATGGTAACACCCGGCTAGAATTTGTTATGCCCGCTAGAGGGCTTATCGGCTATCGTGGTGAATTCATGACCGATACCAAAGGCACAGGCATTATGCATCATAACTTCCATGGATATGAACCATATAAGGGCGAAATGACTCATAGAACTAAAGGCGCTTTGGTCTCTATGGAAGCCGGAACTGCTTCTAATTACGCCATGTTCAAGCTTCAGGAACGTTCTACTTTCTTTGTTGAACACGGAACTAAAGTATATGAAGGCATGGTTGTAGGTGAAAACTCCCGCGAAATAGATATGCGCGTCAATGTCTGCAAGACAAAACAGCTTTCAAACATGCGCTCTTCTGGTGCCGATGAAGCTATCCGCCTCGAACCGCCTCTCCTTCATACCCTTGAACAGGCTATCGAGTGGATTACAGATGATGAATATGTCGAGGTTACACCTTTAAGTATCAGGATCAGGAAGAAATATCTCACTGATATGGATAAAAAGAGTGCCCGTATTGCCGGTAAAAGAGCCGCTGAAGCACTGCTTCAGGATGAATAGTACCTTATCTTCTATTTATAATAATTTTAAGGAGTCCGTTTATGTCCATTAAAGCTATCGAAGGTCTTCAGCCCAAAATTCTATGGAATCGTTTTTACGAAATTACTCAGGTACCGCGTCCTTCTAAAAAAGAAGAAAAGATATTATACTACCTTAAGCAATGGTCTGAGAAAAATAAGTTTCATTTTAAGCAGGATAAAACAGGCAACCTGGTAGTATCCATTCCTGCCTCAAAAGGTATGGAAGACTGTCCAATTATTGTTTTACAGGGGCATGTTGATATGGTCTGTGAAAAGAATAAAGGAACTAACCATAACTTCGATACCGATCCCTTAAAACTTAAACGGGATAATGGATGGATCAGAGCGGAAGGAACAACACTGGGAAGTGACAACGGTATTGGCGTCGCCGCAGGATTAGCCGTTGCCGAAGATATCAATGCAGAACACGGACCTCTGGAATTATTATTTACCGTGGATGAGGAAACTGGACTAACAGGAGCCGATAATCTTCAACCAGGATTTATTACTGGAAAATATTTGCTTAACCTCGATTCAGAAGAGGATGGTATATTCTATGTCGGATGCGCAGGAGGCATTGATACAAGAGGTATATTTGATATTGAAACTGAGGCTGCCGGAGATAATACTTCTGCATATGAATTACTGGTGTCAGGATTAAAAGGTGGGCACTCGGGTTCAGACATTAATATGGGGAAGGCAAATGCTATTAAAATTCTTGCCAGAACATTACTCGCAATGGAAAAAATCAATTATTCCGTTGCACAGATAACCGGAGGTCTGCTAAGCAATGCCATCCCGCGTGAATCGGAAGCCGTGGTTTTGTTTAATCACAGTGATGAGAAAAAGATACTCGGCATTATTAATGAAACATGTTCAAAAATTATAGAAGAGTACAAAACTTCCGATGGTGATTTAAAAATAATATTAAAGAAGATTAATGGCAATCATCCTAATGTATTTACAAAATCATTTACAAAGAACTTAGTTAATGTAATACTTGCCATGCCCCATGGTGTTCTTGAAATGAGCCAGGATATCCCCGGTTTGGTTGAAACTTCTACTAACCTTGCCTCAATAAAAACCGGCAATGGGAAGGTAACAATTGGTACCAGTCAAAGAAGCTCAATTGATAGTGCTATTCATTACGTTACACAAAGTGTCGCTGCTGTTATTGAACTTGGAAGAGGACTTGCTATATCAGGAGAAGGATATCCGGGTTGGAAACCAAATCTGAATTCAAGAATAATGAAATTATCCAATAATGTATATAAGGAACTCTTCGGTTCAGAACCTGAAATAAAAGCTATTCATGCAGGTCTGGAATGCGGGATTTTGGGAAATAAATATCCCGGAATAGATATGGTTTCATTCGGTCCTACAATTACTGGTGCTCATTCTCCGGACGAAGGTGTTGAAATTAAATCAGTTGATAAATTTTATGAGTTGCTAAAAGGTATATTAAGAAAAGCCTCTTCCCTGGGCAAATAAGTAATACTGGTATGTAGACATATAAAATATGTGGCTAATTGGTCTGAGTCCCCTTATTAGCGTAAATTTCTTTGAGCAGTGTAAATAAAAATGAATTTTCTGTAATAGGGTAAGTATATTTTAAATCATCCGGATAGTTATTAATATTATAATTAAAATTATACATTTCTTTATTCGAAATATCATAATAAATAGCATTAAGTATCCCGTATTTTACATTCTTTAGATTTATAGCATATTGGATCTTAGACCTGTAAACCTCTCCCACAATTCCTTCGTATGTAAGCGGCTGTTTGTACATCTGGAGTATCCAGATATTCAGCTTATCACCTTTAAGGGAATCTAACATTGATTGATCATACCATATTTTCTCCTTATCATTTATAACAAGTGGTTTCCATCTATGTATGCCTTCCTGCGCATATGCAAAAGCCGTAGCCACCAACAGCATCAATAAAAATTTCATACTAATTCCTTAGCTTAAGATTATATATCAATAAATTGAAATTAATAAAAATTCCTGCCATTATCATATCCACAGAATATTTAGGTACTTATATACCATTACCCCTGAATAAATAATATCTTCCTCTATTTGTTTCTCCGTTTTACAAAAAAGTACCTACTATATATCCTGTCTACGAACAGTCATATTTCCCTGACAAATTGTCGGCCTGCTTATAAACAATATCATTTGTTACTATCTTTCGGAGTTTTCTATTCCCCCCTTATAACATTATTATTTCCCTATAGCTACTCTAAAGCGAGTATAAAGCGACTTTGAAGCGATTTGGGATAATGTTTTTTTTTCGTTTTGGTATGCAAACTCCTCCTATCTACCTCCCCTTGGCTGTAATATTTACCACTCCTGTCCTAAAAAAAGTACCCCTCTATTAATAATAGCTCCACTTTTTCATTTTTGGCCACTTAAAATACTAACTATTTTATGGTATGCAACTCAGGCCATAATTATTATAATAAAAATCCCCTAAAAGTAGCTGGAATAATGCAAAATCGATATTCACTCCCCAATAAATATATTAAAAGAAATATATTATATTTTCCGGCTCTTTAACTTTCTTTAGAAAGCTTTCAGCCATTTCAATTTGGTTTCTTAATATATAAAGCTTGTATAGATCAGTGTTAATGGTATCAATATCTGTATTTTTTGTGTAGGCCTCTTTTGATCTGTAATCTTTATGTGGGGAACAAGAGGTTATCATTTCCATCTCAAGC